>JBFLXC010000085.1:0-11168 GCA_040757435.1 Spirochaetota bacterium
CGATTATGTCGCCTGGACTCATCCTGTTCCTGACCACCGCATCCCCCCCGGCGAGAAGGAGGATGGCGGTGCTGAGGCCGGCCAGGAAGCTGATGAGTGGAAAGAAAAGACCGAAGGTCTTCACCAGGTCGATCACCGAATCCCTGTACTCGTCGTTGGCGCCTGAGAACTTCTCCCCGAAATAGCCCTCCTTCACGAAGGCCTTCACCACCCTCATGCCCGCTATCGTCTCCTGGGCGATGTCCGAGAGCTTGGAGAAGACTTCCTGGACCCGCTTGAACTGCACCCCCACCAGCTTGCCGAAGAAGAGGATGAGGATGGTGACGATGGGAAGCGGCATTATGGTGAAGAGGGCGACCCGGGGGTTTCCCGAGATCATGGCGGCCAGGATCATGGAGGACATGAAGATCCCGTCCACGAAGGAGACGAAGCCCATGCCCATGGACTGCCTGACGGCGTTCATATCGTTCGTCGCCCTTGCCATGAGGTCGCCCGTGCTGTTTTCCTGGTAGAAGTCCGAGGAGAGATCCATGAGGTGGGCGAAAAGCCTGTCCCTCATTTCAGTCTCGATGCGGCGCGAGGCCCCGATGATGAAATAGCGCCAGAAGAATCTCCCGATCGAGACTCCGAGGCTTATGAGGATCATGGCGAGGGCTGGCCTCAGGATGGCGGACATCGAGAATCCGCCCTCCGCGATGGCGTCCACAGCCCTCTTTATCTGCCTGGGGATGAAGATCTGGGCTGCGTCGACGATGACGAGGAAAAGTATGCCCACGATGTAGTTCAATTTGTATTTTTTTAGATACGGTGCCACGGTGGCGAACTCTTTAAACATAGCGCCCCAGTATATCCCCCTGGAGAAAGGGCTACAACGGGGATGTCCCCCCTAGGTTGCGCAGTCCCGGCCTTTCTGACATTATTGGCCCGTGCCACCCATAATCGTCCATACCGACGGAGGATGTCAAGGAAATCCCGGCCCAGGGGCCTGGGCCTTCGTCATGCGCTACCAAGACCGGCTCAAGGAATCCTCAGGCTACGATCCCGACACCACCAACAATAAAATGGAGCTCACGGCGGTCATTGAAGCCTTGGAATTCCTCGCCGCGCGGAGGACCGAAGTACTTCCCGCCTCGCCTGAGTGGCTGAAGGCGGAAATCATAGTCTTCACGGATTCGCAGTACGTTAAGAACGGGATAACCCAATGGGTCCGTTCCTGGAAAGCCAAGGGCTGGAAGACAGCCAGCAAGGAGCCCGTGAAGAACCGCGAGCTCTGGGAAAGGCTTGACGCCCTTGCGTCGGCCCTGAATCCCCAGTTCCGATGGGTGGAAGGGCACTCAGGCGTTGAGGACAACGAGCGATGCGACACCCTGGTGCGCCAGGCTATGTCCGCCCGGCGTCCTCCCGCCGCACCGCCAGGTTCCTGACCCACCGCTCCTTCCTGAGCCACCAGGCGGCCACCAAGGCCTTGGGCAGGTCGAACAGCTTGGCCAAGCCGAAGAGGGCCACCGGTCCCATGGTCGTGTAGACAGCCATGAGGACTGCGGCGGGAATGAAGAGGATGTAGCTGACTCCCACGTCCACCCACACTCCCATGAGGGTGTCTCCGCCCGCCCTGGACACGGCGAATTGGGAATTCAAAAGGCACCAGACGGGCATGTAGGCTCCTATGACGAAGACCAGCCCCCGTGTGACGCTTCTCGCCTGGTCGGAAAGGTTGCCGAAGACATAGGGGATGACAAGCGTAGCCGCCGCGGCCGCCAGGCCCGCCGCGATGCCGAAGACCATGGCTCCGGACATTATCCAACGGGCCTTCTGCTTTCCCTCCTCGAGCTTTCCAGACCCGAGGGTCGCCCCAACGATCACGTTGGTGGAGGCGTGGATCGCGGGAAACACCAGGAAGATGATGTTGGCTATGGTCCAGCCCGCCGCCATCCCCGCCACCGTCTCCGCCCCGCCCCGGCCGTTGTAAAGGGCGGTGATGATGGTTTCGGAAACCACCCAGGCGGTCTCGGAGAACAGCATCACGCCGGATTTGGAGAGGATTTCCTTGAAAAGGCCTCGGTTCAATGCGAAAAGCCGGGAAGGCGAAAAGGAAAAGTCGGGTTTTCTCCTGCGGACCATCAGGAGAAAAAGGCTGGCTTCCACGACCCTCGCCAAAACCGTGGCCGCCGCGGCTCCCGCCACCTCCAGCCGGGGGGCTCCCAGGTTGCCGTAGATGAGGACCCAATTGAAGAAGGTGTTCGTGAGGGCTGCCAAGACCGATACCGCCAGGGGCACCTTGGTAACCCCCGTATCCCTGAAGGAGGTGCTCACGGCGGAGGATATTCCGATGGGTATGAAGCTGGCGGAGACGAGCCTCAGGTACCGCGCGCCCTGGACAACGATTTCCTCCCCCTCCCTGTTCCCTCCCAGCATGAGGAGGATGAGGGGTTCGGCGAAGGCCAGGCTGGCCACCATGTAAAGGGCCGAAATCCCAGAGGCGAGGAGCAGCTTGAAACGGAAGGCCTGGCGCATTCCCGCCTTGTCCCCCGCCCCGCGATGCTGGGAAAGGTAGATGCCTCCGGCGACGCAAACCGTATTGACCACCACCAGGTAGATGAAGTTCAGCTGGTTCGCCACGTTCACCCCCGCCATGCGCGCGTCGCCCAAGGCGGATACCATGAAATTGTCTATCAGGGAAACCATGCCGGTGATGAGGGTCTGGAGCATGACGGGGATGACGATGGCCAGGGCGGACTTGTAGAAGGCCGGAGGGCCGAATAGCGGAGTTGGGGCGGCCATGTCACGCAATGGGCGTCGGGAACTCCACGCCCTTTTCCTGGCCCAATATTGTCAGGGTCGAGCAGACTCCCGCCTCGATGGGCACGCCCCGACGCTCCGCCTCATCCTCCGCCTCCGATTCCTTCAACCCCGCGTAGTAGACCCTTTCGGCTCCCACGGCGGGAGGACTCTCCCGCAGGGACTTGAGGAGCCTGTCCATCTCTGCCTTGAATCTGCCCGGTTCCTGGAACAGGTCAACCCTCATGGCGGCGAAGCAATGGCTCACCCTCGCCGAGGACACTTCCGTATCCATGACATCAAGGCCGAAGCCTCCTCCCGCCATGAGGCCGGTCAGGATGTCGACCATTACGGCAAGGCCGTAGCCCTTGTGGCCGCCGGTCAGCTCGGAATCCCCTCCCAATGGCACGATGCCGCCCCCCTTGCGGTAGAACATGTCCGAAAGGAGGCTCTTTGGTTCCATGGCCGGGGCCCCCTCCTTGTTCACCGCCCAGCCGTTTGGAAGCGTCTTTTCCAGCCGTTCGTAGACTTCGATCTTGCCCCGGGTCACCACCGTGGTGGACATGTCCAGGACAAAAGCCTTTTCCCGCTCCGCCGGAGCGGCGAAGGCCAGGGGATTAGTGCCGAACATGACCTGCCGGGCGTAGGTGGGGACGCCAAGGGCTGCGGTGTTCGTCATCGCCATGCCAACCATATCCTTGGGCAAGGCCATCATCGCGTAATAGGCGGCGATCCCAAAATGGTTTGAGTTCCTGACGCAGGCGAAGGCCATCCCCAGGTTTTCCGCCTTGGCTATCGCGCTTTTCATGGCTTGGGCGCTCACCGGGGCTCCCAGGCCTCCCCGGGCGTCAAGGAGCAGGGAGGTCGGGGTCTCGCGGATGAGCTCGGGCTCGGCGTCGGGGAGCATCTGGCCCGTCTCAAGGCCCGCGACGTACCGCTTGAGCCGGGCCACCCCATGGGAAGGGATTCCCCTGGCGTCGGAGGCTACCAGGACCTTGGACTGTTCCAGCGCCTTGTCCGCGGGCACGCCGCAGGCGGTGAACACCGAGGAGCAGAACTCCACCAGACGCCCCCTTCCGACACGCACTAATCTGCTTGATGTACTTCCTTCAGCCATGGAGGTCCTCCCTCTCGGAATCCGCTCCTCCGAGCCCGTATTCCTTGATCTTGTTGAGCAGGGTCCTCCTGGTGATGCCAAGCTCCTGCGCCGTCTTCTCCCGGTGCTGGGAATTGCGTTCAAGCGCGGCGATTATTGCCTTTTTCTCCAGCTCCTGCAAGTTCAGCCTTCCGCCGAAGCCGCTTTCCCGCCCTTCCGGCTGATCCGAGCCTTGAGCCCCTCCTTTTCCCACAGCCTCACCGGCCAAGGGACTTAAAAGGCGGATGAACTCAAAGTCCCGGGATTCAAGCCTATCCCCTTCCGCCAGGATGCACGCCCTCTCTATGACGTTCTCAAGCTCCCTGACGTTCCCGGGAAAATCGTAGGACACCAGGAGATCCAAGGCTTCGTCGGCGATGCCGCGTATCTTCCTGCCCAGGTCCGCGCTGAACCGCGCCAGGAAGTTCCCCGCCAGAAGGGGGATGTCCGATCTCCTATCCCTTAGGGGAGGGACGCGGAGCCGGATGACATTGAGCCGGTAGTATAAATCCTCCCTGAACTTTCCCTCCCTCACTTCGAGCTCAAGATCCTTGTTCGTCGCCGCCACGATCCTCACGTCGATGGGCGTTCCCTTGAGGGATCCGAGCCTCTGGACCTTCCTTTCCTGCAGAACCCTCAGCAGCTTCACCTGAAGGTGGAGAGGCATCTCCGCCACCTCGTCAAGGAACAAGGTCCCTCCCTGGGCGCTTTCAAAGATGCCCAGCTTCCGGGCATCCGCGCCGGTGAAGGCTCCCTTCTCATAACCGAAAAGCTCGCTCTCCAGGAGTTGGTCGGGAAAGGCGCCCATGTTGATGGGCACGAAGGGACCTTCGCGCCCCGAGAGGGCATGGACTTTCCGCGCCACCACCTCCTTCCCCGTCCCGCTCTCCCCTGTAACGAGGATGGTGGCGGCGGAGGGCGCGGCCTTGGCGATGAGGCGGCCCAGCTCCAGCATTTTCCCGGATTCGCCCAGCAACCCCATGCCGTCCCTGCGGGTCCCCGCACCCGCTTCCAGGGAGAGCCTCAGCCTCCGGGCGTCAACAGCCTTCCGGATGCGCAGCAGCAGCTCGTCGGGGTCGAAGGGTTTCACCAGGTAGTCATAGGCTCCCAGCTTCATGGCTTTGACTGCGTCCTCGATCTCCCCATGGGCGGAAATCATGATCATTGGAATAGCCTGTCCTTCCCCGTGCAGCCAGGTAAGGAGCTCCATGCCCCCCATCCCAGGCATCCTGAGGTCCGACACCACGAGGTCGAAGGCTTGGTTTTCCAGCCTTGCCTTGCCTTCCGCGCCGTCGTGCGCCGTCTCCACCTCGAGCCCCTCGGACTCGAAATAATCCTTCAACGAATCAGCCAGACGCCGCTCATCGTCCACGACAAGTATTCTCACAATGTCCCGCTCCCTTTTTTTCTTGAATTCCCATAATCGGCGAATATACTTAAAGCCATGGAACATTCGCTCCATCACCACGGATTGCATCTTCCAAAAAAGATACGGGATCCCATCGTGGCAGGCCTTTTCTATCCCGCATCGGATTCGGAACTTGCCTCGCGCATCCAAGCCCTAGCCCAAGCGGCGCCTTGCGAGACGCTCCGGTCTAGCACCATCATCAGCCCCCATGGAAGCCTGGACTATTCAGGCACAGTGGCCGCGGCGGCCTGGAATTCCGTTTCCCCGCGCAGCGTGGGCACCCTGGTCATCCTCTCCCCTTCCCATAGGGCCTACGAACAGGGAATTTTCATTCCCGAATCCAAGGTATTCTCCATTCCCGCTGCGGATTTCCACGTGGACCGGCCGCTTCTTAGAGAACTCCGCCATTCTAGCATGAATATCGTGGAAAACGACATTCCCCACCTGGAGGAGCATGGCATAGAGATGCAGCTGGTCTTCGCCTCCCGCTTCTGCCCCGACGCCACGATAATCCCCATCATCGCATCCAACATCGACAACGACTCATTGGATGCCCTCTATTCCCGCCTCCAGGATATCCTGGGCGACAGGATAGCTTCCACCCTCATCGTCCTGAGCTCCAACATGGCGGTGTCGCCCAACGAGGAATCCTGCCGCTCCTCGACAAGCGCCTTCCTCCAGAAGATAACGGAGCGCGACATCGACGGCCTGGCGGTCCCCGGACCGGACTTCCATTCCTTCTGCGGCGCCTCGCTCATCGCCGCGTACCTTAGGTCCAACCTCTCCTCCGCCATGGATGCCCGTATCCTGGCCACCTCCTGCTCGGCGCCCTTCGGGGAATCCGGCGATCCCGTGGTGGGATATGGGGCGGTGAGCTTCTCGCGATGAATCGACGCGATGCCGAAGACCTCTTCCCCGGCCTAGGGGAAAAGGAAGGGGAATTGCTCCCCGCCATAGCCAGGGAAGCCTTGGACGCCTATTTCGAGGGCAGACCGCCTAGCCGCGAGTCCTGGGGCGCCCTCAAGGGCATTCGGGCGGGAGCCTTCGTCACCCTGGAGAAGGGAGGAAGGCTGCGGGGCTGCATAGGCAGGATGGAGAGCCGGGACAGCCTTCCCGAAACGGTGAGCCGCATGGCCCTCGCCGCCGCCTTGGAGGATCCCAGGTTCCCCCCCTTGGCGGCGGAGGAAATGCGGGGGCTTTGCCTTGAGGTCACCGTCCTGGGCCCCTTGATGCCTCTCAGCGGTCCAGGGGGCCTTAGGATCGGGGAGGATGGCGTGCTCATAGCCTACAAGGGGCGGACGGGAGTCCTTCTTCCCCAGGTTGCGGTGGACTATGGCTGGGATGCGGAAACCTTCGTCAACCAAGTCTGCCGCAAGGCCGGCCTTCCGGAAGGGGCGTGGATGGAGCCTGAAGCCGCCCTCTACTCCTTCTTCGGCAAGGCTTTCTCCTCCGGCTGATCCACGGAGATCCCTTCCTGCCTGACCTTTTCCCTTCGAGCCCTGGAAAGGCGTTTCTTTATCGACTTGAACCAATAGAGACGGAAGGATTCCACCCAGGAAAATACCCGGTGGACAAGAGGGAGGCATGGGTAGTCTATGGAACCTAGGCGGCGGAGGATCTTTCCTCCGAACCCTGTCTTGAACCTGTAAAGCCCGGCCATCGGATCGCTGGGATCCTCGGAGGGGGGAATGCCGAAAAAATCGTACTCGACGCATCCCCAGGACTTCGCCGCCTTTATGGCCTCCCATTGGAGCGCGTAGGCGGGCATGAGGTTCCGCTTTTCGTCCGAGGAGGCTCCGTAGAGGTAGGTTGCCTTGCCCCGGTGGAACATGGTGATTATCGCCGCCAGGGCCTGCCCTTCGTGGCGCGCCACCCACAGGGAGATGTCGGTTCCCGAGAACTCAGGCTCAGATCCCAGGCGGAGCAAGGTTTCATAATAGCTTCTGGAGTGGATGGCGATCCCGTCCCTCCGGGCTGTCTCCTTGTACAAGTCGAAAAAAACATCCAAGGCCTTAAGCCCTTCCCGGGATACAGCCACGCCTTTCTTCTCCGCCAGCCGTATGTTGTATCTCCATTTCGGCTTCATGGCGGCCAGGATTTCCTCTTCGCCTTTCCCCAGGTCGAGGACGACGGTGTCCGGCACTTGGACCGCTCTCCCCCTCTTCAGCCTCGAGGCGGGGAAAAGCATGCTGCTCTCCGGGAGCTCCTCTGAATCCTGGGGAAGATCGAAGCGCACGAAGACCAGCCTGGGTCCCAGGATTCCGGCCAGGGCTTGGCCTATCCCAGCCAGGATTGGCTCGGCCTCAACCTGCGGAGAAAGGAGGGCCGGACCGTGGGGGATGTAGGCGAAGCTGAAACCCGCCGCGAGGGGACGGACCAGGACGAGGAGCGTCTCGGAAGGGGAAGGAGCCGAATCTCCGGGCACAAGGAGAAAGGCCCTCCACCCCGTCCGGGCCTTGAAACGCCCCCAGAGGGAGGACTGCATGAAGCTCGCCGTTTCCCTGTCCCAATCGAGCAAGGCCGTCTGGGCGGCCTCCATATCCAGGAGCCTATATCCATCCTTGGAGGAACCGCCGAGGGATCCTCTCGGTTTCATCCAATCTCGCCGTCGGGCACGGCGGAGAGTTCGATTTCCCTGCCCTTCGCTTCCAGGGGCAGTCCGCCGACCAAGGCCTTGCCGCCCTTCGCGACTATGGGAATGGAGAAGAAGCCCTCAACGTCGATGAGATCCTCGGCGGAAGCCTCGCATCGCATGCCCTTGACTTCCACCAGGTCGCCCGGGGAAGCCCAGGGAGCCACAAGGACTTCCACCGCTTCCTTCCCGCCTTCGCCCTGCCTGGAGGCGGCGAGGAGCATGCCCCTGGATTCGGTTCCCCTGAGCTTGGCGGGCTTGAGGTTGTCCACAAGGACTATGTGCTGGCCAAGGAGCTCCTCCTCCTTGTAGAAGGGGACTAGGCCGGAGACTATCACCCTCTCGGCGCCGGAGCCGTCGTCCAAGGTTTCGATGTAAAGCTTGTCCGCCTTGGGATGGCGCTCGATCTTGATTATCTTCGCCACCCGGAGACGAACGGTCTTGGAAAAACGGTCGGCGAAGGATGGGTCGAAGGGGGATATGGAGGGCTTGGTTTCCTCGGCCGGGCCGGGGGCGGGGCTTTCGTTTCCCTTGCCGCCTCCCTTGTCCGCCTCCGCCTGGACTTCCCTGGCCGCCCTTTCCTTCTGGGAGCCAGAATATCTTTCCCGAAGCTGGGCTATGTAGGCCTCATCCAGCTTCGCGAAAAGCACCTCCGGAGGAAGCACGGCTTCAAGGCCTTCGGAGGCTCCCAGGTCCTTCCACCTCAGCCCTTCGGGTCCCAAGGTCTTTCCCAAGAGCGAGGCGAGCCGGGAGGCGGACTGGGGCATATAGGGCTCCATGAGGATCGCGAGGTCCTTGAGCACGTGGCAAAGGTCTTGCAGGAGGGAAGCGGCGGATTCAGGGTCGTTGGTCCTGGTCTTCCAGGGCTCTCCGTCCTGGAACCTCTTGTTGGCAAGGTTTGAAATCTCAAAAATGGTCCTGAAGGCTTCCCTAAGCTCCGCCCTCTCCAGGTGCTCAGCGATCTTGGCTTCCAAATCCTTGACCTTGGCCCAGAAGGCCTCGTCGGGGCGGCCTTGGGGAATCTTGCCGGAGAAATACCGGGAAACGAAGGTGAGGGTGCGGTTCGCCAGGTTGCCGAGGTTTCCTATGAGCTCCCCGTTCACCTTCTCCAGGAAGTCCGCCCAGGTGAAGGTGTAGTCCGAAGTCTCGGGGCGGTTCCAGAAGATGTAGAACCTCCAAACATCGGCGGGGATGCCCGTCTCCATGACATCGGTGCCGAACACGCCTATGCCTTGGGACTTGGAAAACTTGCCCGCCTCGTAGTTGAGGTATTCGCTGGAGGACATGTGGTGGAGGAGCGTCCAGTCCCTTCCCGAACCCAGGAGGCTTGAAGGGAAGATCACGGTGTGGAAGGGAATGTTGTCCTTTCCTATGAATTGGAAAAGCTCGACTTCCCCGGGGTTTTGCCACCAGGTTTTCCAATCGAAGCCTTTCTCCCTGCCCAAGGTGGCGGTCATGGAGACATAGCCTATGGGCGCGTCGAACCACACATAGAATACCTTGTCCTCGAATCCGGCCTTGGGAACGGGGATCCCCCACTTGAGGTCTCGGGTGATGGCCCGGGGCTTGAGCCCGTCCCTCAGCCATGCCTGGGTCATCTGGACGGCGTTGTTGGCCCAGAATCCCTTTGTGCTCGCCTGGGATATCCAGGGCTCGAGCTTATGCTTTATGCCCGGGAGGTCTATGTAGAGATGGGTCGTGGACCGGGGATGGGGGGGACTGCCGCAGGTGGAGCACTTGGGTCCCACGAGGTCTGTGGGGTCCAGGAGCTTGCCGCATTTCTCGCACTGGTCTCCCCGGGCCCCCTCGTATCCGCAGGCCGGGCAGGTGCCCTTGACGTAGCGGTCCGCGAGGAAGCGGGAGCAGGAATCGCAGAAAAGCTGTTCCAGGGTTTCGCTCTTGATATGGCCGTTGCGCTCCAGGTCGAGGAAAATGGACTGGGTTATTTCCGTATGGTCCTGGGTGGAGGTTCGGCCGAACTTGTCGAAGGCGATGCCGAACCAGGAGTAGATGTCCCTGTGCACGGCGTGGAATCGGTCGCAGAGCTCCTTGGGTGTCACCCCCTCTTCCTGTGCCTTGGTCTCCGTGGCGGTTCCGTATTCGTCGGTCCCGCAGATGTAGAGGGTATCGTAGCCCCTGGATCGGCAAAACCGGGCGAACACATCCGCTGAAAGAACTTGTATGAGGTTCCCCAGGTGGGGCACGTTATTGACATAGGGGAGAGCCGAGGTAATCAGTCTGCGCTTCATATCGACCAACAATATCCGCGCCTTGGAGGGGGTGTCAAGAATCCTCCACCGTGATAGTATTTCCAGCACATGGTGGTATCGCTTCTGCTGCTTATCGTCGAGTTGCCCGAGACTACGAACATCAAGGACAAGCGCAGGGTGGTATCGGGGATGAAGAGCAGGATCCAGCGCAAATTCCGCCTATCCTGCGCGGAAGTGGATCTTCAGGATTCGCTCCGCTTCGCCCAGGTGGGGGCGGCCTTCGTATCCAATTCAAGGGAATTCGGGGAGAAGGTCCTTGCCGAGGTTGTCGACTTCGTGGAAGACAACTTTCCCGTCACAATCCACGAATCCCAGATGCATTCGGAAGTATACGACTGATGCCTGCGGCGGATCCGAGAGCCCGCGGGCGACTTGAGGTGGAAGGATGAAAATTGACAGCAAGGCTATCGTGATCGGGCTTCTGTGCGTGTTTGCCCTGGCATCGTGCATGGGCATGGCCAGCGAGGTCAAGATATCCAAGGATGGTTCGGGCAGGGTTTCCGCGGAATACCGCCTCTCCGAGGAACTCGTGGCCTTTGGACAGCTCGAGGGGAACAAGGACATGCTTCCTGTCCCCCTGTCGGAGGAGGATGTTCGCCGCGGCTTGGCGGGCGCGCAAGGCCTTACATTCGTCTCCTGGTCCAGCAGGAAGGATGGCTCCGACACCGTGATCAAGACAGTGATAGCCTTCGATTCCCTGAAAGCCTTGGCAGCCTACCTCGACCCAGAGGGAACCATGGCCAGGCACGAGTCTTCCGCCTCGGGTTCGCGCCTCTCCTTCACCTTGGGCTCTACCCTTCCCGCCTTCGATCCGGAGATGAAAAAGGCGGCCAAGGAGGCCTTCGGCTCCTACGCCCTGGTCTTCGAGTTCGACCTGCCGAATCCTCCCCGTGAATACTCCTCCTCAAGCCCGGTCCTTAAGGTGTCGCGCAACGGCAACAAGGT
>JBFLXC010000086.1:0-11006 GCA_040757435.1 Spirochaetota bacterium
GTTCATGGGGTTTCCTAGGCTCTGTCCCTCGGCCACTACGATGTCGGCGCCTTGGGCGCCCGGGCTCTCAAGGAGGGCGCAGAGAAGGGGATCGGCCTGGACGATGAAGAGGGCTCCCGCGGCCTTGGCCTTCTGGGCCGCGTTGCGCAAATCGTGGATTTCCCCCGAGAAGGTGGGATAGCCGGCCACGACGCAGGCTGTTCCCTGGTCAGGGGAGACTCCTTCGGGATCGCCCCGGTAGGATCGGATCTCGATGGGGAAGGAGGAGACATAGGTCTCGACCACTCCGCGGTATTCGGGATGGATGTCCAAGGGGAGATAGACGACCCTTCGGTCCTCGTCCTGCTTCCAGGCCATGAGGATGGCCTCTGCCAGGGCCGTGGCCACGTCGTAGTGCGAGGCGTTGACCACATCCACACCCAGCAGGGAGGCGGCCATGCTCTGGTATTCGAAGATCGCCTGGAGTGTTCCCTGTGAAACCTCGGGCTGGTAGGGGGTGTAGGCGGTGAGGAATTCTCCCCGGGAGGCCAAGGCGGGCACAAGGGAGGGGATGAAATGGTTGTAGGCCCCGGCTCCCAGGAACCATGCCTTTCCCTTGGCGGCAAGATTCTTCTCCGCCAGGGTCTCGATCTCCTTCAGCATCTCGAATTCCGAAATTCCCTTGGGAAGGGCAAGGTCGGGAAAGCGCTTGGCCTTGGGAATGTCGGCGAAAAGATCCTCCACCTTCGAGACGCCTATGGATGCCAGCATCTCCTGGCGGTCGGAATCGGCGTTTGGTATGAAGGGCACGGCTCAAGCCTCCCCGATGGTTTTTCCATAGGCTTCCGCGGAGAGGAGGGAATCCATTTCGGCCAGGTTTCCCGGCTTCACCTTGATCATCCACCCCATGCCGTAGGGATCCCGGTTTACCAGGCCGGAATCGGCCTGAAGCTCCGGGTTCACTTCCGCCACTTCCCCTGAAACGGGCATGTAGAGGTCCGAGGCGGCCTTGACCGATTCGACGGTTCCGAACGCCTGGCCCTTGGCCAAGGCCTTGCCCACCTTTGGAAGCTCTACGAATACGATATCCCCCAACTCCTCCTGGGCATGGTCGGAAATGCCGACGATGACCAATCCGGCGTCCAGCTTCGCATACTCATGGGATTCGGCGTATTTCGCCGCGGCATCGATACTCATGGTTTCTCCTTCTTCGCATTGTTTGTATTGCATGCGCCCCTGGGGCGCGATCCTATCTCCTGTACGCCGGAAGGTAGAGCGGACGCTTTACCACTTTCGCGGGCCTTCCCTGGCCGCGTATGACCACTTCCAGGGCCTGGCCTTCCTTGGCGAGCCCCGGCTTCACAAAGGCGTTGGCTGCGTATTTCCGTACCGTGGGACAGTACATGCCCGCCACGCAAACGCCTGCGGTCCCTCCGCCCGTCTCGCGGACTTCATAGCCTTCCCGGGGAACCCCGCCCTCCACTTCCAAGCCCACGAGCCTTCTCTCCGCCCCCTTGGCCATAATGGCTTCCAAGGCCGCCTTGCCGACGAAATCCTTGCCGAAGTCGCAGGCCCACCTGAATCCCGCCTCGATGGCGTTGATGGAAGGGCTTATCTCGTGGCCATGGAGGGGCATGCCAGCCTCGAAGCGCAGCGAGTCCCGGGCGGCCAGGCCGATGGGCTTGGTCTCGATTCCCAGGGAATCGCCCAGCTCCAGGAGGCTGGTCCAGAGGTGGAGGGCTTTGTCGGCGGGGAAGAACAGCTCGCCCCCGTCCTCTCCGGTGTAGCCCGTGCGGCCGAACAAGGTGGGGACTCCGCAAAATTCCGTCTCGGACCAGCAGAAACGCTCGGCGTCCAGCCTCCCCCCCTTGGCCGCCCGGCCCAATAGATCCATGGCCTTGGGTCCCTGCACCGCTATCATGTAGGTTTCCTCCGAGCGGTCGACCAGGGCCACGTCCTTGCCCGCATGGGAAGTCAGCCAGGCGAAATCCTCAAGGCGGTTCGAGGCGTTGACCACAATCCACCAGGAGGAATGCATCTTGTATACGAAGAGGTCGTCCAGCACCAAGCCATTCTCGTCCAGCAGGAGGGAATATCGCGCCTGGGGAGGCCTTAAGTCGGAGGTCCTGGCGCTGACCATGCGGGATACGAAAAGGTCGGCCCCGGGGCCGGAGACTTCGAATTGCCCCATGTGGTCTATGTCGAAAAGGCCCGCCGACCTTCTGGTTATGGCGTGCTCCTCCAGGGCTCCGGTGGGATAGGAGATGGGCATGTCATAGCCTGCGAAGGGAGCCATCTTGGCGCCCTTAGATATGTGCCAGTCGTGCAAAGCGGTGGTAAGCGTAGGATCCTCCTTGGGAAGATGGTCGACAAGTGTGCTGGGATTATACCACCATAGCCTCCGATCCGCAACGAAGCCCGGGGCAAGGAAGCCTCTTGGGGCAACGCCGCCTAGAAGGAGTTCCTCGAGAGGCTCGAGCCGACGTATACGCCCTCCCCTCCCAGGTATTCCTTCTTCTGCCCCTCGATCAGGACCTGGACGTCCTGGACGTTCGGGAATGCGGTGGCGGTGTAGACCAGTTGCTTCAGCTGGGCTTGGTAGCCTTCCTTTCCATACTGGTTGTACATGAAGGCCTCGCTCAGGTTGATGACCGCAGTGCTGCCTTGGAGCCGCACCCCCAGAATCTTAGTACCCCGGGGGATGAGGGAGACGAGGCCGGCGCGGATTTCCCCCTCGTTGGGACCCGCGAGGAGGGCGCCGAGGCTGTCCGTCAGGGGGGAGTCGGTGGAAGGTATGCCTCGCTTGACTTCCCTCGAGGAGATAAGGCCGTCTTCCTCGATCTTCACGAAATACAAGAGACCCGTGCGGGCGGACGAGGCGGGGGCCTGGGGCCCGGCCTGGGTTTGCGAAGACGCGGGAGCCTCGGGAGCGCGGGGGGCGGCCGGAGCGGAACTCGCGCCGGGTATGGCTTGGGGAGAGGGAGGTGTCAAAGACACCGGAGGAGCCGCCGGGGAAGGAGGAGCGGGCATGGCGGCGCCGGGCTTCCTGCCGGCCACGAGGCTGAAAAAGTCTGTCTTCTCCAAGGTCCTGAGGATGTCCGGAAGCTTTACCGCCAGCACGATGACCATGATCAGGATGAGGGCGAAGACGACAAGGCACCCGGAATTCGGAGCCTTGGAGGATCTTTTCTTTTTCGACGCCATAGGCGGGAATACTAGTGCCAGGCACCTCGGCGGTCAAGACCGGCGGGGCTTTCCGCGGGCCTCAGTCCTTGCCGGCCCACCACCCAAAGCCTCGGTCCGCCCGCCTGCCCCACCCAAAGCACCTGATTCCTCTTTGGGTCGTGGATCTGGACGAAGCCGTCGGTCCGAGGCTTCCAGCCATGGCCCACCGGTCTGTGCCCGGAAAACCAGAAAACATCTCCCCGCTTCATTTCCGCGGGGCCGAAAGCCTTTTCAACCAAGGGCTGCAAGGCCATGATGCTCCTGTCGACCGAGTTTTCCTCCGCCTCCCCGTCGGCAGTCCAGATAAGGTCGTACACGAGCCGGGGATGGCTCCGATACTCCAGCAGCTGGGAAAGGGATATTTCCCTGCGCGGCTCGGCGTGGGAGGCGAAGAATCCCCTACCCGCCGCTACGAGAGGCAGGGACCTCTCGTATTCGCGCAAGGCTCCCAAAAGTTCCGCCCCATAGGCTCTGGAAAACCATGCGGCGCCCATCATGCCTTCCAAGGCGTACTTGTAGAAAGGCCTGTCCCCTCCCTCATCCAGGTTTCCCATGTTGTCATGGTTTCCCTTGAGGCAGAAGAAGGCCCCCGGAAACTCCACCAGGCCCGCGAGGACCCCCTCAAGGCTCCGGATCGACCGGCCCATCTCATCCTCAAGCTCAGGGCCTGAGTAGGCCTTGGACTCTTCCTCCGCCAGAAGCCTGGCCGCGGCGCGCATCCACCGGCTCCTCGCCTCTTCCCCCTCGGAATGGAGGATGTCGCCAAGGCACAGCACTCCCAGTTCGCCTTCCTTCAAGAGGTCCCTCACCCGCCTTCCCCGGGCATGGGGAACGGAAGCGTCGAGGAGCTGGGGGAGAAAATCCTCCCGGGCGTGGAGGTCCGGAACCAGGATGCACTGGGGCTGGGGAGGAAGGACCAGGCCGCCTGGACGGCCTTGGGGAGATCTTGGACGAAGGGCCTGCGGATACGAAGCCAGTATGGAGGTAGCCTCGAGGATAAGGGCGAGCAACCGTTCTCCGCCAGGCCGGACGCCTCGGTCCGATTCATTCATTCTTCGTCCGATTCCTCCGGCCCTTCGTTCTCAAGGGATTCGATCCATCGCCGAGCCACGTCGTCGTTGGGATCTATCTCGAGGGCGGATTTGAAGAAGCCCAGAGCCTCCCCCTTTCTCCCTGTCTTGAGGGAAAGGGCGCCTAGGTTCACTATGATCTTCACATTCTCCGGCTCCGCGGCCAGGGCCTTCTCAAGGCTCTTCCTGGCTTCCGCGAAGCGGCCCAACTCGATCTGGCATAGGGAAAGTTCATTGTAGGTATCGGCTTCCCGGCCTCCAAGTTCGACGGCCTTGAGGAAGGCTTGGGCGCCCAGGTCCCAATCGCCCAGCTTCCGGCGCGCCCAGCCCACCAAAAACCAGCCGTTCCACACCTTTGGATGGCGTTGGACGAAGGCGAGGGCCTTCTCGAGGCCCTTTTCATCCTCTCCGAGGCGGATGAAGTCGTAGGCTTCCTTGAAGGTGTCGTCCAGGTACCCCAGTTCCTCCAGCTTCTTCGCGGCCTTCCTTGCCTGCGACTTCTTTTCCTCGTCGTCGCTCAAGCCGACGAAGGTGGTGAGGAGGGAAAGGGCCCTGTCGTACCTATGGATTCGGATGTAGAAGAAGCCGGCGTGGAAGAAGGCGGGAGTGAAGGGAGGCTCCAGGGAGAGGAGCCTGGAATAGCATTGGTGGGCCAATTCCTCCTGGGCTTCAGCCCCTTCCTCGTCGCTTTCCTGCCTCAAGATCTTGGCCTGCTCTTCCCTGAGCAGGGCCAGGTCGAGCAGAGGTTCGGGCATCGCGGGGAAAAGTCCTGTCAGGGCGAGGAATATTTCCTCGGCGATATCCCATTCCTTGGCCATGGCTTTGGCATAGCCCGCGTCTGAGAGCTCCGCCAGGAGGCTCGGCCTGAGGCTTGTGGCTATAGTCCTGTAGGCTTCCGCCTGGGCTATCGCAGGCTTCCAGGCAAGAACCCTCAATATTCCCGTCACAATGCTTTCCGGGGTGATCATCCCAAGGTCGAACTTCGCCACCGCGCCTGGGGTTTGGACGGGGATGGAGAAGCCATCCTCCACCTCGCCGATGCCCAACGATGAAAGGCTCTCCTTGGGCAATTGCACGAAAAGGACAGTGGATAGAGCCCTTCTCGCCTTTTCCTCGCGGTCCAAAGCCAGTTCGGCGGCCTTTACGCCCTCGGAGGAGGGAGCCTCCGCTTCCTGCGCCGCATCCCGTTTTTGGTTTTGGTTCCTCGACAAGGGGCGAGAACCCAAGCCGCGCCTACCCAATTCTTTCATTTTCCGTCCTTCCAAGGGAAAATCATCCCTTTGAGCGTCCGTTTGCCGACCATCTCCTTCTCCTCCTCCAGCAGCTCATCCCAGGGAATCTTGGCCCTTTTCCTTCCCGCCTCGCCCTGGGCTTCGATCCATTCGTATTTCTTGAGGAGGAGCTTGACCGCCACCTGGCCGGAGAGTGCCAGGCCGGAGAACCCCGGGGCGAGAAAGGCTAGGAGCACCGATGCCAGGAGGGTAAGGATCGAGTGGAAGCAGAGCAGGAGGGAAAATCCAAGGTTGTCCAATAGGAGCGTCAGGGATGCCTTTGCGTTGGAGACGATGCCTTTGTTCCTTCGGGCCATGAGGGGGAGGAAGTACTGCTGGGCCGCCAAGATGCCTAGGCACACCCAAAAGAGGAGGCTGGCCAGGAAGAGTCCCAGGAAGCTTTTCTGCATGAGGTAGAAGGGGATCGCAACCACCACGGCGAACCAGAGCAGGAGGTTTGCCGCCCCCAGGGCGAGTCCGGGCCCCAGGGCTCTTGGAAACCTGGCGAAGATTTCCTTGAAGCCGAGGCTCCTGTAATCCGCCGCGTCCGCCATGGCGAGGCTCACCAGGGAATGCCATACCGAGAAGACGAGGATTCCGGCGCCCGACACGAGGAAGACAACAAGATTGCTCGCGCCGGCGGACAGGGGGAGGAAGGCGAAGAGGAAGAGGATTGCCACGTAGCCCAGGTTGAGCCCGGCGAGGGAAAAGAGGTTGTCCCAGCCGTCGAAAAATGCCTTCTTGATAAAAAATCCCGTCATGACCTGTCTATACTACATGCTTGACCTTTGGGCAAGTCCATAGGTATTGTTGCCTTGGAAACGTCGCCGGACCCCGGTGAGACGGGCCGCCCGCCGCACTTGCCGGCGGGTATCATTGAGGTTAAAGGGGTACGGCAGTGAAAGACCAGTACCACTTCCCGCTCGAAAATTTCATGCCAAGGGAAAGGTTCGAGCGCATCAAGGCCTTCTCGGCGGACAAGGAGACCCCTTGTCTTGTCATCGACCTGGACGTGATCAAAAAAAATTACGAGGATCTCAGGAAGCACCTTCCCTTCGCCAAGGTGTACTATGCCGTGAAGGCCAATCCGGACGACGCCGTGGTCTCACTCCTTAGGGACCTGGGCTCCAGCTTCGACGTGGCCACCCGCTATGAGCTGGACCAGCTCCTGCGACTGGGGGTTTCCCCGGACAGGATGAGCTTCGGCAACACCATCAAGAAGGAAAAGGACATAGCCTATTTCTACGAAAAAGGCGTGCGCCTCTATGTCACGGATTCCATCACCGACTTGGACAAGATCTCACGGGCCGCTCCCGGATCGAAGGTGTTCTTCCGCCTCCTCACCGAAGGCCTTGGCGCGGACTGGCCCCTCTCCAAGAAATTCGGCTCCCATCCCGACCTGGCCCGCCAGCTCATCAAGACAGCCGTGCGCTTCGGCCTCGTCCCCTACGGTATCTCCTTCCATCCCGGCAGCCAGCAGAGGGACGTGGGACAGTGGTCCAGCGCCCTCACCACGGTTTCCCAGCTCTTCACCTGGGCCAGGGACGACCTCAAGGTTGACTTGAAGATGATCAACATGGGAGGCGGCTTCCCGGCGAACTACATCGAACCAACGGACACCCTGGGACAGTACGCCGAGGACATCAAGCGCTTCCTGGACAACTGCTTCAAGAACGATTGGCCCGAGGAAATCATCATCGAACCAGGCCGCTCCATGGCGGGCGACGCGGGGGTCATCGTCGCGGAGATCGTCAACATCGCCAAAAAGTCGGTGCATGAGCGCTACCCCTGGGTCTTCCTCGACATCGGCAAGTTCGGCGGGCTCATAGAGACCCTGGACGAGGCCATCAAGTACCCGATCTACTTCGAAGGCCAGGGCAATCCCGTGGATGTCATCCTCGCCGGCCCCACCTGCGATTCCATGGACATACTCTACGAGAAGACCACCTACCTGATGCCCGACACCACCAGGATAGGCGAGAGGGTCTACATCCTCACCACCGGGGCCTACACGCAGAGCTACTCCTCTATCTATTTCAACGGCTTTCCTCCCTTGAGCTCCTACATACTCAAGTGACGGCCGCGGGAGAATGAAAGGCACGCTCGGCTCCAGGCTGACGGCGATCCTTGGAGTCTTCACCTTCGCCGCCGTGACGGGGCTTGTGGGGATAGGCGTGGCGCTCGACCTGGACGCCAAGGCCCCCCCGGTCCCCGTCCAGTCGGCGCAACCCAGCACCCTGAGGGTCGCGACCTGGAATGTCAGGGATTGCGCGGCCACGGACTCGGGCACGGGCGAGCGTCTCTCCTTCCATGACAGCATAGCGGGGACCATAGCGGCGCAGAGGATCGATGTCATCGTCTTCCAGGAAATCCAAGCCGACTCGGGGACGGGGGGCGACATAGCCCTCCTCTCCGTGGCCCTCGCCAAGGCCGGCTGGTCAATGCCCTACACCGCCGTGGTGGATGCGAAGGGAAGCGACGACCTAGCCGTGTTTTCCCGCCGGAAAATCACGGAGCATGGGCCCATCCTGACTCCTTCGGGTCCTTCGCTCTGGCCCAGGCCAGGGATAGCCGCGAGGATCGAGCTGGACGGCGCCTCGCTTGATGTCTACGGGTTCCATTTCAAGGCCATGGCGGACCAGGCTTCCCAAAAGGCGCGAAAGGACCAGGCCGAGGCGGTGGCGGCATACCTCAAGGAGACCTACGGCCCTGGACTGCCAGGCGCGATGGTAGTCCTGGCCGGGGACTTCAACACTACCGAGGAAGAGGAGCTTGAGGGAAAAGGCTCCACCCTTTCCATCCTGGCCCTCAGGGAGGATCAGGAAGCCCAGAACGATTTTTTCCCAGCCAACCTTTCCGTCCTTGGGAACGCTCCCACTTTCGTGGATTCCAGGTATTCCAGCGTGCTGGACCATATCCTCCTCTCCCCAGGCCTGGGCGCCGGGATGGGAAAGGGCATGGTCAGGCTTGTGGAGGGAGGACCGGGCAAGGGCGCGATTCCCGTTTCCGACCACCGCATGGTGGTGGCTGAAATCGCGCTCCTTCCCTGACCTTGTCCGAAGGTGCGACCGGTCCCGAATCCGGCCTTAAGCCAGGCTCCGGGCTACGGCGAAAATCGCGTCCAGAAGATCCGCCATCTTTTCCTCCTCCACGCTGGAGAAAGCGACGCGGAGATATTTGTCCTGCATGGAAATCGTCCCGATGCCGAGGTTGTTCAGAAGGTCGAGCCTCAGGGCCTCGGCGGAGATTCCCTTGCAGAGGAAGCTCATGAAATACCCTGAGTTGAAGGGAAGCACCTCAAGGCAATCCGGGAGGGAATGGGAGGCGAAGTAGGCCTTCATGGCCGCGTACCTGCCCTTCAACACATCCCGGTAATGGCGTTTCTGGTCCTCGTAGCCGGGATAGAGGAGAGCCTTGAGGAGAAGATGCTGGGCGAGGCCGGAGGAGCTGGAGACGGAGGACCGGATGATCCCCATCATCTTTTTCACCAAGGCGTCGTATTGGGCGGCGGAAATCCCCTTGCCCCCGAATGTCACGAAGCCGGTCCTGAAGCCCCAGACATAGTCTTCCTTGGTTGGACCGTCGGCCTTGACTGCAAGGATCCTCTCATGGGCGTCCACGAGGCGGGCGAACATGGATTCCTCAAGAAGGCCTTCCTCGTACTGCAGGCCGAAATAGGCGTCGTCGGTGATGACGAGGATGTCGTTCCCCGCCTCCGCCAACCTGAGCAGGGCGGCCTGGATGTCCGCGGCTTCCTTCAAGGTTAGGGAATAGCCCGTGGGATTGTTGGGGAAGTTGAGGACCAGTACGGCCCTGCCCTTGTGGGCGCAGGACTCCTCCATGGCCTTCGCCAAGCCCTGGACATTGTAGCCTTCGCCGGAAAAGATCGGGAAGGTAAGGCCCTTGGCCTGCTTCCTTTCTTCGATGATGAGGCGGTAGTTGGGCCAGTGGAGATCGGGGACCACCACTTCCTCCCCTGGGTTGATGAACATGTCCACGATGTAGGAGATGGCTGCGGTGAGCCCTGGGACGACCACGGGGAGCGAGTAGGATCTGCCCTTCAGGCTGGGATTTTTCTTCGCCATCGCCTCCTTCCACTGGTTGCGCACCGCCCCCACGCCTCCCGTGGGAGCGTAGGCCACGGCTTCGGTGGCGCTGAGGGTTGGAAGGGCTTCCTTTAGGGCGTCGAGCATCATGGGCTTTCCGTATTCGTAGGCCATGCCGACCGTCGCATTGTACTTGTGGGCTTTTTCCGTGGCTTCCGCGCTCTGGGTAAGGATGCCCTTGGGGAAATACATCCTCCGCCCCATGTCTGAGAGCAGCCGTTCCGCCGCAGAACCCGCGAGGATGGCGTTGAGTTCCTGGGCCAATTGATTCATCATACGCTCCTGGAAAGGTGATATCGCTCGAGACTAAAAGGAATTTCCTCTCCTGTCAAGGAATGCGGCGATTCTTGGGCAGGTTCGGCGGGCTAGGATTTCGCGGACCCCGAGGTTGACATTTTCGATTATAGATGGTTTTATATAGATAGAATTAACGCTGTAATATATAGCGAACACTCTATCGCATTTCCGGAGGAATACAATGAAGCGTTTTGCCCTGATTGCCCTCGCCCTCTTTGTCGCCGTCGGCCTCGCCGCCGCCCAGGTCGACCTCTCCAAGGTCAAGGACGGTACCTACTTCGCCCAGGATGACAAATTCTCCTCCTCCGGCTGGAGGGAGCAGGTGGTCCTGGTGGTATCCGGCGGAAAGATCGTGGAAGCCACATGGAACGGCGTTTCCAACCTTCCCGGCGCCGCGGACAAGGCCTCCCACGCAGCGGGCGGCAAGTACGGAATGATCAAGGCTTCTAAGATAAAGGCCGAATGGGACGCCCAGGCCAAGGCGACCGCCGAGTACCTGGTGAAGACCCAGGATATCAACTTCTCCAAGATCAACAAGGACGGCAAGACCGACGCCATCTCAGGCAGCACCATGACCGTCTCCGAATTCTTCCTCCTCGCCAAGGAAGCCCTGGCCTCCGCGCCGGTGGCCAAGGGTCCCTACAAGAGCGGCTGGTACTACGCCGAGCAGGCCGCCTTCGACCGCTCGGGCTGGAAGGATTCCGTCCTTGTCACGGTGGTGAACGGCAGCGTCGTTGACGTCCTGTGGAACGGAATCTCCAACAAAGCCGGAGCCAAGTCCAAGCTGGTCCAGAGCGTGGCCGGAACCTACAAGATGAACGCCAAGAACGGCGAGTGGAACGTCCAGGCCGCCCGGCTCGGTGACGCCATCGTCAAGGCGGGAGATCCCGCGAAGATCGCCCTCAACAAGGACGGGAAGACCGACGCGGTCTCCGGCGTCTCCATCACCGCCAACGCCGTATCCCTTGCCATCGAGGCCCTCAAGGCGGCCAAGTAAGCCATCCCGTGGCTTTTTACGGGGGGGGCCGCGACGCGGCCGCCCCCTTTTTTTTATTCCT
>JBFLXC010000087.1:0-10830 GCA_040757435.1 Spirochaetota bacterium
GCCATCTGGAAGATCCTGGGAGCCAAGATGGCTTCCTGGATGGGTGTGCCGAAGTCCACCACATCGGAGATGATCTGAGCCACCGCCGGGAAGATCCTGGTCGCGCCCGGGGATCCTATTGTCATGAAGGACCTGCCCTGGGGATCAAGCACCAAAGTGGGGCTCATGGAGGATAGCGGCCTCTTTCCGGGCTCGATGGAATTGGCGGTGCCCGGGCGGAACACGAAATCGTCCATATGGTCGTTCATGATGAAGCCATAACCGGGAACAACCACGCCGGAACCGAAGAAGTAGTTGATGGACTTGGTGATGGCCACCATATTCCCGTCCTTGTCCATCACCGAAAGATGGGTGGTGCTGCCCGATTCGTACTTGGAGGGATCGCCTGCCGAGGCGCTGGCCATCGGCTTGGCCGGGTCAATCTTGGCCGCCAACTCCTTGGCGTAGGCCTTGTTGGTCAGCCCCGAAAGGGGAACCTTCACAAAGTCCGTGTCCGCCATGAACTTTCCCCGGTCCGCGAATGCCATCTTCATGGTCTCGGCCCAGATATGGGCGGTAGCGGCTGTCATCCGTCCCGACTTCGCCACATCGAAGTTCTCAAGTATGTTCAGCATCTGTACGAGGTGGGCGCCTCCCGAGGAGGCGGGAGGCACGGAGAGGATCTTGTATCCCCTATAGGTGCCTTCCACGGGCTTGCGGATCTTGACCTCGTAGTTGGCAAGGTCCTCCAGAGTGAGGATGCCGCCGCGCTTCTGCACTTCCGCCACCATGGCTTCCGCCATGGGTCCCTTGTAGAATGCCTCCTCCCCACCCGCCGCTATCAAGGCCAGGGCCTTGGCGAGGCCTGGATTCTTAATCGTGTCGCCGATCTCGTACGGAAGCCCCTCGTCCAGATAGATCTTTGCTCCCTCTTCGAACTCAACGAGCTTCTGGAAGTTGTCCTTGATGATGGAAGCCAGGTTGACCGTGACGGGAACGCCCTTGGTGGCCCAGCTGATGGCCGGATCGAGGATCTGCATCCTGTCCAGCTTCTTCGAGCCGTAGTTGTCCAAGGCGTAGAGAAGCCCCTTCACTTCGCCGGGTACTCCCACCGAAAGCCCGCCCTCGAAGGACTTCTTGCCCACCTGCCTGCCTGAGGCGTCCAACTGGTACATGTCGGCCTTGGAAGCTCCGGGGGCCCTCTCCCGGAAGTCCACAACCACCGCTTCCTTCATGTCCGCCATCTTGATGATCATGAATCCGCCGCCTCCGAGTCCCGAGGCGTTGGGTTCCAGCACACCCAGTGCGAAGGCCGTGGCAATGGCTGCGTCCACGGCGTTGCCACCCTTGCGCAGAATTTCCACTCCCACCTGGGAGGCTTCAGGCTTCGCCGCCGCCACCACGCCCCGGGTGCCCGAGGCCCCGCGGCCGTAGAGATTTAAGGGCATCTGGGCCGACACCGCTGCGCCTGCCACCGCCAATGCCACGCAAAAGGTAACGAGTCTTTTCATGTCGAAGATCCTCCTTGGGGAAAATATGGTTTACCCCAGTGTGGAACCGAAGCGGGGATAGGTCAAGTCGTAAAACAGTTTTTCAGTTAAATGACGATTCGATACAAATATTTATGTAGTGTCACGAAGCTTGTGTACGCTCAAATCGGATTCGCAACATTTTCAAGCTAAAGATGAATTTCATCCCTTAGCAATCCACAGATTCTCCTTTCCCTCTGATAAGCCAACCCCATACAGATTTTTATACACAAGCTTCGATACACTAGCCCTGGATACCGCAGTCTTTTTCCCAGCCCGCGATCACCGCCCCCGCCTCTTGAGCGAGGACCGACAAAGTCGCCGATGAGCCTTCGGTCCGCCCTTCAAGGGAATCGAAAGCCCTGCGGGCAATCTTAGCCAAGGCTTCCTGAGCCTGGTCCCGAACGGCCAAGAAACTCGGATCCAGGCATTTTGTCCCCGCTCTCTGCCCGACCACCCAATTTCGCCAACGCTTCCAATACTCCTCGGCGGCGGATCCTTCGGCATAGTCGTAGGCTTTCCATAACGGATGGAAATTGCCGTTGAACAATAAAATGGGCTTGTAAAGGGAAATACAGGGATAAGAGGTACCCGTAAACCAAATAACCGCCCCTGACTCCCCTAGGTACTGGACAGCCATGGAAGCCGTCGTCGCCGACACTGGGGGCAGAAGCCCTTCGTGGACGCAAAGGCTTTCCATATTCTTGGAATACCGAGATCGAGGATTAAAGTTGCCATGGGAGCGCAGCGCGGCAAGAAAAGGAAGTGTCGATTCCGAATCCTTGAGCTCCTTGAGCAGGGAGATGGCGTGTGCCCTTCGGATTTCAGCTTTGGAAAACCTGAGGTAGAAGCGGTTTTCCACATGGCCTTTGAAGGACTCCTTCTCGCCCTTCCTGCCCGGGTCGGCCTCGTCGGAGCATGCCGCCCTCTCGTTCACCGGGGCGATTTCCTTTCGGGTTTGGGTATCCAGGCGTTTATAATCCTCTTCTATGCAGTAACAGTTGGATATGGCGTCCCTAGGTTCGGCAACCCGCCACGCCCAGCGCCTGCCGGCAGTCTCCAATACGTAGCCTTCCTTTGAATCCGCTATGAGATATGAATTATCGTAGTAGAGAGAGCCCTTGAAGGCGCCGTTCCCTCCCTGGTCGTTGGCCTCCACGAAGGCGCAGATGAAATCCACAGCTTCTTTGGCTGTCTTGGCCATCCCCAAGGCCTTGCGCAATATTTCCATCCCTAGGACGCCGTCCTTGGCGGGTTTATACTTGGAAAATACAGCCTCGTTCCCTATGGCTACCCCCGCTTCGTTGATCCCCATCTCGCCACCGGATATCCAAGAAGGCTTGGATAGGGCGAAGGACAATCCACCATTGCCCTCGCCGCGGGGAACAAGCACAAGAGTCTGGGGCTCGGCAGGATGTCGGTCAGAATTCTTGCCGAAAAGGCGGCCGGGAGCAAAGTACAGGGTATCGCACATGGGGTTCCTCCAGGTCTAAATGTAGTGCCCTGACCCAGGATATGCAAGCTTAGCCCAATGTCACAAAGCTTGTGTGCAAACCATTCTTATCTAATTTCAATAGAATAATTAATTGAATAGTTAAGAATAAACACCATCAATAATTCAATTAATCCAGTATTTCCTTATCCCACTAAATAGAAAAACACAAGCTTCGTAACACTAAACCTTTGAAGCAAACATAAGAATCCTAGACGTGTATCTCATCGATACTACACTTCCCGGAGAACCTATGGGAAAGATTCCTTTCTGTCCTAATCCATCGTGCGCTTGTCACACCCCACCCCCTCACGAATCCTGGTTCCGGCCGAATGGATACTACCCGACTAGGGCATTTGGCCTAGTACCTCGTTTTATCTGCACAAGCTGCCACAAGTCTTTCTCCACCCAGACATTCAGTACCAATTATTATGCGAAGAAACTCGTTCCCCTGCGAGAAATATTTCTACGCCATGCCGAAGCCCAAAGCGGACGTGCAATTTCCAGAGCCTTACACGTATCCCCTTCCACCATACAAAACCGCCTGGATCGGCTTGCCCGCCAATCTCTCGCCCTTCACGCACGCCTCCGCACCCTCGCCAAAAACCACGAAGACATCTGCATCGATGGCTTTGTCTCCTTCGATAGATCCCAGTACTTCCCGAGTGAAATCACCATCTCCGTAGCCGCCCGCTCCCAGATGGTCCTCGAGGTTTCCCACGCCTCCAGGAGACGTTCCGGGGTCATGACATCGGACCAGGCCAAGAAAGCGCACAAGCTCTACGGCTCAGTCCAGCTTGAACGGGGTGCCGTAAGCCGCACCTTCCGAGACAACCTCGACACTCTGGCAATCCTCCGCCCTCCGCGCCCGGCATCTCCTTTGGTGCTCATCACTGATGAAAAGCCCGAGTATCAACACATCCTCTTCCGCCACCCTCTCTTCCGTACTCAAAACGCTGACCGCCGTGTCGCCCATATCCAAGTCTGGTCGAAGCTGCCTCGGGACAGGTCGAACCCACTATTTCCTTCCAACTATATCGATCGGTTAATAAGAAAGGATCAGGCAAACCACCATCGGGAAACTGTATGCTACAACCGGAATGTCGCGAATGGTTTGTCCAGGCTGGCGTGCTATATCGCCTACCACAATTATTTCAAGCCTTTCCGCATCAATGCCAAAGTTACGGAAAAAAGAACCCACGGAGAGGCATCTGGCATCGATCAGGAACTGATCAAAAAGCAAATAGGAAGCTTATTCAAGAACAGGGAGTTTCTATCGAAATCCAACCTTTCGCCACCACTGGAGCGAATTTGGAGGAAGGCCGCCCGGACTCCTATGAAAAATTACGCAGAGTATATGCCAAAATTTGCATACTCATGAAAGTGTCACGAAGCTTGTGTTGATTTTGTGCAAATAATCCTTAAAAATTGAACAATTTTGCAAGAGACAAAAAAACTGAGAGAATACTACTTCTACCCCTGTTCTTCGCACGTGCGATGAATTTTCAAACACAAGCTTCGTGACACTACCTGCATTGACCTTCCCCGAAGGCAAACGTACTCTTATCCCATGATCCCTCGCGCCAAAGCGCACACCCTCATCCTTGCCGCGCTCCTCTCGCTGGCGCTTATCCCCGCCGCCGCCTCGAGCGAAGGATCAGGGGCGGCGCCGGAACTGGAACGCAGGCTCAGCGCCCTTCGGGACGCGGTATACGACAGCGCCTCCCCCGCGGAAATCGAGGCGGCGGCGGATGCGGCGCGGGTCATGCTGCCTTCGGATGGGGAGAGAGACCTTCTCCTCTCACGGATCGAGTATTTCCTGGCCAGGAGCCGCAACGAAAACGGGGAGAAGAAAAGGGCCGCGCAGGGTTTCGAGACGGCTGTCGCCGCAGCGGACCGCTACTTGGATGGCCTTCAAACCCGAAATGCAAAGGTGGGGGACGCGGCGGAGGAAACCGCCGGACTGCTCGCCAAGGCCAAGGCGCTCTCGGAGCTTGTCATCCTAAAGGACGTGGTTTTTTTGATCGCCAACGGACCCAAGGTGCCCGCGTTGGCAAAAAGAATATTGGAGCTTGAGCCGGGCAATGTCGGAGCGAGGCTCATCGTCGCCTCATCCAGGGCCTATCCGCCGGCTGTATTCGGCGGAGATCCCAAGGAAGCGCTCCGGCTGGCCCGGGAGCTCATGGAGCTCCACCCTCAAGGACTTGCGAAGGACGAGCTTTTCGACCTGCGGGCCTGCTTCGCCACGGCGTACGAAAAACTCCAGGACAAGGCCAACGCGGCAGCGTGGTTCGCGGCGGCCCTTGAGCTTTATCCCCGCAACCGCTACGCTTTGGACCAGATGGGAAAACTTAAAAAATGACAGTCTACGCCATCCTCTGCCTTGCCGTGCCCCTGTATATGCTTGCCTTTACCGCGGCGAACACCCTCTGGCTCATGTGGAGCTCCCTCGTCGCCAAGCAGGACAAGGGCGATATGGTTTCCATCCTCGTCCCGGCCCGAAACGAGGCATCCAACCTTGAAGCCTGCCTGACCTCCCTGGTGCGCCAAGACTACGAGGATTTCGAAGTCATCGTATACGACGACCAGTCCTCTGACGGGACTGGTACGATAGCCGATCGATTCGCCAAACGCTATCCCGACATAGTGACGGTGATCCACGGCAAGGCCTTGCCCGAAGGCTGGTACGGCAAGCCAAACGCCTTGCATCGGCTTGCAAACAAAGCCCGCGGCTCCTGGTTCCTCTTCACCGACGCCGACACGGTCCACCGGAGCGACAGCGTCGCCAAGGCGATGGGCATGGCCAAGTACTACTCCGCCAACCTGGTCTCGGGATATGTCCGACACAAGGCCACCACCTTCGGCGACTCACTGGTCTTCCCGATGATCTATCTCCTCACCATGGGCTACATGCCCCTTTGGCTCATCCTTACCAGCAAACTACCGCGGATATCCCATTGCATCGGACAATTCGTCTTGATCGACCGCTTCACCTATCGCATGAGCGGGGGCTACGAGGCGGTCAAGGACAAGGTTTCCGAGGATATCCATCTCGCTCGGCTTTTCAAGCGCCTAGGCTATCGGGTTGCCTTCGCGGACTTGAAGGACCAAGTGACCTGCAGGATGTTCAAGAATTACGATCAGGCGATCACGGGCATTTCAAAGAATGTCTACGACTATATCGAAAAGAAATTCCCCATTCTCGCTGCGGCAACGATAATTCTCCCGATCATCGTTTTCCTCCCCATCCTTCTCTCGATATGGATACCCCCGGCGTTTGAGGCCCTCATCCCCCTGCAGCCGGTCTTCCGCCTTTCGGTGCTCCTAAGCATGTTCACCTGGTTCATGGTTTCCTTGGAGCGAATGCTCCCTTGGTATATTCCACTGCTATACCCGGTGGTTTATGTGAACATTTTATCCGCGGCTTGGCGGGCCCATAGGATTTTTTCCCAGGGCAAGGGGATTGAGTGGAAAGGCCGGCAAGTGTCATGAAGCTTGTGTTAAAGAATTGAAAATAAGTCGAAATGGCCGGGTTGAGAATGAGATTACGGAAAACTTGATTCCACACATTTATTTTATGCTTTAAGATTGGGGTATTCCGAAGCTTTCATACACAAGCTTCGTAACACTAAAGAGAGGGACCATGGGATATAAGCCAGGAGACCCCCTGCTGACTCGAAAACCCCTCTTCCTGGCCGCGTCTTTCATGCTGACTTGGCTCGCGGACATCCTGGGTTATATTCTTGCCCTTATTGTCTTCGGCTTTAGGATACGAAAGGATCCGAAAGCCAAAACAGCACTCAAGGCAAAGAACAACGAAGGAGAGAGGGCTCCTCTGATCCTCGTGTCAAACCATGCCTTGCTTTTGGACCCAATGCTCCACTCCATTGCCCTAGCTCCTCGCCGCACCTATTTCACCGCCTTGGAGGAAACCATCGCAAGCCCAGGGCTGGGCACCTTGGTGCGCCTTTTCGGTGGGATGCCCATTCCCAAAGACAAGGCGAGGCTGGGAGACGTGGATATCGCTATCGCCCAAGCCCTTTCCACCAGAGGTCTTTGCCATTTCTATCCCGAAGGCGAATGCTTCCTGCGCAACCAAACCATCAAGCCATTCAAGCCGGGAGCCTTCCATTTCGCGATACGCCGAGGCGCATCCGTCCTTCCCATGGTAACCGTCCTCAAGAAACGAAGCGTAGGTCCTTTTATCCTAGGCGTCAGGGCTGAAGTCCATCTGCTCGCTCCAATAAGCCCCCCACCTTCTTCAGGAAGGCTTGCGGCTGATATTCATGCCGCCCAAACCATGGCTGCCAAAGTACGGGCGGCCATGCAAGTTTGCATCGATCAGGAGGAAGGGGACAAAGGCCTTTACAAAGGTCCGATGCCGAGGATTAAAGGCTTTAACGACAGGTTGAGGTGAGCTCAGGTTTAGTGTCACGAAGCTTGTGTTGAAATAAGGTGATCGTCAAATAATTAAGCTTCAAAATCCCCAATCATCCGATTGAAACCCAACTGCTGTTGGTTTTCCTGACAACTAGGCTGTATTCGATAAAATCAGACACAAGCTTCGAAACACTAAGAAAGGCTTCAACGACCCGCTGCGGTGAGGACCAATCACGCTAATCAGCCACCTGGTCCAATGGGCAGAAACGAATCGGAAGACCCGCTATCTCTCTTGTGTAGGGCTGGCTGATATCGTTGGCTACGACGATGTTTTCGGAACCGGGATGAAGGCTTCGAAATGCCTTGATGCCCGCTGGATCGAAGGCCGAGGACGACCATTTTGCTTCGATTGCCACGGGAGGCTTCCCCTTGGGCCTAAGGATAAAATCCACTTCCCTTCCCTGCTTGTCTCTCCAACAAAGGATAGCTTCATCCTGCAGGCGGGCCTTGAGTTCGTTGAGCACCAAATGCTCCCAAAAAAAACCTCTGTCCTTGGGGGAAATCTCGTGCAAGCCTTGGGACCAAGCGACAAAGCCTGTATCAAAGCCGTAGACTAGGGGAGTGGAGAGTATTTCCTTGGAATGGCGCGCATTGAAGGGTCTTAGCACCCACACGAGATGGGTGGCTTCCAGAATCGCCAGATAGTTGACGATAGTTGGCCGGGATACCCCACATGCGGTTGCGAAGGCCGCAGAATTGAAGCGCCCTGAGCTTTGGGCGAGAAGCAGCTCGGCGAATTTCAGGAATGATTCCCTTCTCTCCAGGCGGAAAAGTTCAAGTATATCCTTGGCCCAAAATGCTTCCATCCACTCGGAATAGTCTTTGTCGTCCCTCTCGTCATCCAGGAAAAATCCGGGCAAACCACCTTGAAGAAAGCGTTTTTTTCTGTCTCCGTAGCCGGGGAAATTGGAATCCTTTTCGCACAGGGGCGTCAGGCGGAGTTCACTCTTCCTTCCCGCAAGGGTATCCTTGAATTTTGCCGAAGCCCCAAGCGTGGAAGATCCAGTGGCTATGATCTTAACGCGGGGAAAATAATCCGCGGCTATCTTGAGCAATGCCGCGGGGTCCTGCAGGCGATGGATTTCATCCAGGGCGATCATGCCCTCCGGCAAGGATTTCAAGAAGGTCTCAGGATCTTCCAACTCCCTGCGAACCGAGGGCAGCTCGCAATCGTAATACCGTATCCCTTCCACACTGCGGCATAGCATGGTTTTCCCTGCCCGGCGCACCCCGGAGAGCCATACAATAGGCCGTCGCTCCCATAATGAAAGTATCTGGTTTTTCCACCACTCTCGTTCAATCATAGGGATAGTATGGATCAAAAAAAGACCAAACGCAAGTATATCTGCGTTTGGTCTATACTATTCGCAACCCGGATTTACATTTGGTAGGTAACGCCCAATCTGAAAATGTGCCTCCAAACCGGACCAGGAACCGCCCTGCCCTTATCCTCCCCATCGTCCCAATAGGTATAAGAGAGGCCGTAGCCCAGGCTCAGCTCCAGGGGCAGGGAGGCCGGCCGCCAGCTAAGGTCAAGGCGGCCCGAGTGGTTGTAGTCGTAGATTCCATCCTTGAGGAAATTCTTGTCCGGGTAGTTGGGGATCTGGGCATAGTTCTGGTACTTGTCCACATCGCCGTAGATCTGGAGATCCGTGAGGAAGGTTTGGCCCGAAGCCGGGCTGTTGTCGCCGTGGCGGATGAGGCTGTAGGAAAGGGCGAGGCGCCAGCGCGGAGCGGGGCTGGACTCAATGCGCAGCAGGATTTCGTCGGAGTTGGGGGGAAGGTGGTAGCCGAGGTTTTCTCCGTCGTTCGTATAGGCTGTGTCCACCCTGAGGCGGGAGTCGAAGGTCCAGGTGGGATAGTGGGCGTAGACGAAGGGCTCGATCTTTGTGTACTGGGCGGTGAGAAGGCCGAAGGGCAGGCCCGGGACGGCCAGCTTGGCTCCGCCCTGGTAGGCGAACATGTTCCGGGGGCGGGAAAACCACTCGTCGAAGCCCGAGAGTTCCATTTCGTCGATGAAAAGCGAGCCGTAGAGCTTTCCGAACCGCTTCAGGAGGATTTGGAAATCGCCCTGGAGTGCCATGTTGTCGATGTCCGACATTGTCACCTGGTACTCGACGGCGAACATCATGGGCGAGAGGTAGGCGAGCTCGAGGCGCTTGGAACCCACCATGGTCCCGTTGGCGCTCAAGGTCAACCATGGGAAGGGGAAGAGCTCCAGCCGTTGGATGGCGAACATTTTCTGGCCCGTGATGGCGGTGTAGTTGCCGGAGGAATCCTGGGCGATGGATCGGTCGTTTGCGGTTTCCCAGCTGCCCAGGGACCCCACCAGGTGGGAGATGGCGAATATTTCGGAGGGGCGGAATTGGTACTCCAGGCCCATGAAGGGCCGGGCGGTGCCGGAAAGGGCCAGGGAGCCTGCGCCCATGCCCCAGTCGCGGCGGAAGCGGGATAGGCGGAAGCGGAAGGCGCCGGATTGGGTGGCTCCCGAGATGTCGGAACGCAAGTCGAAGCTCCAGGTGGGATAGGGCTCCTCGCCGTCGGAGTAGGGGCTGGTAGAAACCTTGTTGTGGTAGGCGTCCCACTGCTTGGTGAAGCTGTAGGGAAGGAAGAGGTCTCGGTTGACTTTATCGTAGGTGATCCCGATTGTGCCCCAGAGGGAGAGCCAGGGCTCGGGGAACATTTTCACATAGGGCTGGAAGAGGGAGTTGAGGTGCCAGTCCTGGGCCGCGTCGACGGTTCCGGCGCGCCCCTCGGCGACGACGTTGGCGCCCACCGCGGCCTTGAGGTTGGGGGACTTCCAGAGCGCCTCGGAGGCGGGGCCTTTGGGGGAGGCGGAAAATTCGGCTTGAAGGGAGCGGATTTCGGCTTGTTCGGAGGGAGAGAATCGGGCGAGGTCGGCGGCCATGAGGGTTAGGAATTCCGCGACCTGGGATCTTGTGTAGGGCTTGACGGAGGAGAGTCGGGTCAGGACGCCCCGGAGCTCAGCGGCTTCGATTGTCGCGTAGACCGGGTGCCCGAGTTCCACGGCCAGCTGGGACTGGGCGGATAGGGACAGGAGGGGGTAGGAAAAAGAGAAGACAGACAGGATCAACAGGATCAAAACGGATTTTTTCACGAAGGAAAGACTAGCACCCCGGCCCGCCCGGAGGCAAGGCGCGCGCCAGGTAGCCTCGGAGAGCGCGCATGACAGGATCAACCAGGATAAGCACTCGACAGGATCAACCAGGATGAGCACTCGACAGGATCAACTAGGATAAGCACTCGACAGGATCAACCAGGATGAGCACATGACAGGATCAACCAGGAAAAGAACAAGACAGGATCAATCAGGATGTGAGGCAGTATTTACCAGGATTGGGGGTTATTCGGTGGGGCAGGGAAAGAGGA
>JBFLXC010000088.1:0-10823 GCA_040757435.1 Spirochaetota bacterium
CTCAACATCACGGACAAGGACATAGAGGAAGCCGTGAAGGCCGGCGCCAGGGACTGGTCCCAGCTGCAGGAGGCGACCAAGATCGGAACGGTCTGCGGCGGCTGCAAGGGAAAGGCAGAGGAGCTGCTCCACGAGTTCGCCCACATCTATTCCTGAAAGGCCCGGGGATTTCCGAGCCCTGGTATACAGCCAGGCTTCGGAGCATTACCGGGACCTGCCCTGGCGCCGAACCAAGGATCCCTACGCCATACTTGTCTCTGAAACGATGCTCCAGCAGACCCAGGTCCCGCGGGTCATCCCCAAATACCAAGCCTGGATGGAGAAATTCCCCGATCCCGGATCCTTATCCCAGGCTCCCCAGCCCGAGGTCCTCGCCCTATGGAGCGGCCTTGGCTACAACCGCAGGGCCCTTGCGCTGAAGCGGGCCTGCGAGGCCATCGTCGCTGTCCACCAAGGCATGGTCCCTAGGGACGAAGGTTCCTTGAGGAGCTTGCCCGGCATAGGGATCTACACCTCCCGGGCAGTCCTGGCCTTCGCCTTCGACGAACCCACGGTCTTCCTTGAGACAAACATAAGGACTGTGTACATCCGGCACTTCTTCCCCGAGCATGAAAAGGTGGCGGACTCCCTCATCTATCCCATAGCGGCCGCCTGCCTCGACCGCGACGACCCGGCGAAGTGGCACAACGCCCTCATGGACTACGGAGCCTTCCTGAAAAAAAGCGAAAAGAACCATGGAGCCAAGGCCTCCACCTACAGAAGGCAGTCCGATTTCGCCACTTCCTTCCGGCGGGTGAGGGGAGCGCTGCTCAGGGAGGTCATAAAATCGGGGAGATGCGAAGTCGAAGCCCTGTACGCACGGCTGCCCTTTTCCCGGGAAGACGTGGAGAAGGGAGCCAAGGCCCTGGCGGCTGAAGGCTTCGTGCGGTATGAGGATGGAGCCGTGGAGATCCTGAACCCCTAGTTTTTACGCCCCTCGTCCTTGGCACCGAATATATTCACGAAAAACCGCACAATGCCGTCGAAGACGCGGCGGAAGATGTTGCCCCTTGGCACAGCCTCGGAAGCCACCAGGTCTACGACCGCCACATCGTCGTCCCCAAGGTAGTAGGTGAGCCTTCCGATCCTCGCGAGCCTTTCCACGGGGGCGTCCACCGAGGCAGGCGCCGCAACCCGTATGTTCAATTCAGGAATACGATCCCTGGGAACGGTCACGGCGTTGGTCTGGAGCATTTTCAGCGCTACCGTCCGCTTCCTCCCGAACCAGGCGCGGGGCTCCGGGAGAGGCCCCGGATCCATGGAGACGGTGGCGAAATTCTTGAAGGCCCAATCAAGGAGGTTGGTCACATCCTTGGTCCTCTGGTTGCCGCCGGAGGAATAGGCGGTTCCGGTCCCCCCCAGGGTAACGACTATGAACCTCGTGCCCTCGCGCTGGGCGGTCGCCGCCATATTGAAGCCTACCTCGATGATGTACCCCGTCTTGAGGCCGTCCGCTCCGGGATAATTGAAGATGAGGGGATTGCGGTTGTATTGGACGATCCTGCCCTCCGGGACGTAGCCCGGGGCGCTATGCTCCTGCCTTGGGAACTCGATTGACTTGACCGAGTGCAATTCCTTGAGGGCCCGGGGGTGCAGCTCCATGTAAAGCTTGCAGAACTGGGCGAATTGCCGGGCGGAGACGAGATTCCTCTCCGACAAGCCCGAAGGCTCCTCGAAGGTCAGTCCGTCGAAGCCCAGGTCCTTCAATTCCTGGTTCATCCTGGCGGCGAAGGCTTCGTTGGATCCCGAAATCCTCCGGGCCAGGGCGTAGGCGGCGTCGTTCCCGGAGACGACGGCAGCCCCCAGCATGAGGTCACGCACGCTCACCTTCATCTTGGGATAGAGGTACATGATGGAGGAGCCGTAGGGAATCTGGGGGGAGCAATCCCGGGGATCGATCTCCAGGATCTCCTCGTAGGAGAGCCTGCCTGCCGCGATCTCCTCCAGGGCGATGTGCAGGGTCACCAGCTTGGTGAGGCTGGCTGGGGGAAGGGCCAGGTCGGGGTTCTTGGCAAAGAGAAGTGTCCCCGTGGCGGCGTCGATCAAAACGGCCGCCCGGGCGTTGATGGCAGGCGGAGATGGGAGCGCCCTCGCCGTGGCGGCAACCTGGGCCGGGAGGGCCCAGGGAAGGATTAGGAAGGCTGAGAGCAAGAGCGCGGCCGCCCGGTTCTTCGCCGCCGACCGCCAGGGCCTTAAAAGTCCTGCCTTTCCCGCCATGGTCAGAAATCCGCCAGCTTCGGGGCCCTGGGGAAGGGGATGACGTCCCTGATGTTGGTCATTCCCGTCACGTAGAGAAGGAGCCTCTCAAAGCCCAAGCCGAAGCCAGCGTGGGGGGTTGAGCCGAAGCGGCGCAGGTCCAGGTACCAGCGGTAGCTTTCAGGATTGAGTCCCAGGTCCTCTATCCGCCGCTGGAGCAGCGGCAGGCGCCACTCCCTCTCGGAACCGCCAATGATCTCCCCGAAGCGGGGAACCAGGACGTCCATGGCGGCCACGGTTTTTCCATCGTCGTTCTGCTTCATGTAGAAGGCTTTGATTTCCTTGGGATAGTCGGTGACCACCAAGGGGCCCTGCACCACCTTTTCGGTAAGGAACTTTTCATGCTCGCTCTGGAGGTCGCATCCCCAATAGGGCTCGAATTCGAAGGCGCCCTTGTGTTTCTCGAGCTCGGTCACAGCCTCGGTATAGCTCATGCGGGAGAAGGACCCTGATGCCACGGCCTTTAGGCCGTCCATGAGCCCGGGCTGGATGCGGGCGTCGAAGAAGGCAAGGTCCTCGGCGCAATCCTCCAGGGCGGTTTTCACCAAGTGGCGGATGAAGTCCCTGGCCAGGACGATGTTGTCCTCGATGTCCGCGAAGGCTACCTCGGGCTCTATCATCCAGAATTCCGAAAGGTGTCGGGTGGTGTTGGAATTCTCAGCCCGGAATGTGGGGCCGAAGGTATAGACCCTTCCCAGGGCCTGGCAATAGGTTTCCACGTTGAGCTGGCCTGAGACCGTGAGGAAAGCCGGCTTGCCGAAGAAATCGTAGCCGTAGTCCACGGCGCCCGAGGAGGCGATTTTTTCCAAGTCCAGGGTGGTCACCTGGAACATTGCCCCGGCTCCCTCGGCGTCCGAGGCGGTGATGATGGGCGTATGGATGTACGAGAAGCCCCGTTCCTGGAAGAATTGGTGCACCGCGAAGGCCATGCGGTTCCTCACCCTGGCCACGGCGCCGAAGGTGTTGGTCCGGGGCCTCAAATGGGCGATTTCCCTCAGGAATTCCAGGGAATGGGCTTTTTTCTGCAAGGGGTAGGAGTCGGCGGCGGCCTCGCCTATGACTTCGATGGCCGCTCCGCGGAGTTCGGCTTTCTGGCCCGCGGCCGGTGATGGTATGAGGGAGCCTTTCACCGCCACCGAGGCTCCGGTGGTGGCTTTTTCCAGGGCTGAGGCCACCTCGGGTCTCCCCGCGGTCTCGGCGTCGAAGACGCATTGGATGTTGGCCATGCAGGAGCCGTCGTTCACTTCCACGAAGGTCGCGGACTTTGTCTGCCTCTTGGTCCTGACCCATCCCATCACTGTCGCATCCTGGCCCATGGCCTCGACGCCTAAAAGTTCCTTAACGCTTGGACGCATAGTCATCTCCGATGAAGTGCGGATAATCGGTCCATATTACCCCGATAGCCCGGGAAAATCTATACGGATATGGGTCAAATTTCACCCGGACATTGTCCTTCTCAAGTCCATCGTGGTACTATAGGAAGTACGATATCAGCTTTTTTTCGGAGACTGCCTTGAGATACAGCCTGCCTGTAGCCTACGCCCTGTGGGCCATATCTGGATTCGGAGCCTTGGGCCTCCATAGATTCTACCTTGGCAAGGTCGGCACTGGCTTCCTATGGCTTGTGACCGGGGGGCTCGCCGGAGCCGGCTGTCTTTACGACGTCCTCACCCTGCCCAGGCAGGTGAGGGAAGCCAATATCAAGTACGAAGCCGCCCTCGCCATAGAGTCGGGCTTCGCCCAGGCCTCGAGGCCGGTCTCAGGCGGTGAGTTCCGCTACGCCAAGCCCGAATCCACGGAGAAGGTCATCCTCAAGATCGCCCGCAAGAACGGCGGGCAGGTGACGCCGGGTGAAGTGGCCATCGAGAGCGAAATCACCGTGGACCAGGCCCGCAAGGAGCTGGACGCCATGGCTTCCAAGGGCCTGGCTGAGCTCAGGGTGAGGGCTTCGGGGGTGGTGGTATATTTCTTTCCGGAGTTTTCCTCGGAAAAATCAGACTTCGTGGACCTTTAGGCCCTCCCAGCCTCCCTCATAGCTCACTCGTAGCCGAAGAGCACCAAATCCCTGAGTCCTCCCGAGATATGGGGGTGGAAGGATGAACCTCCCCTTAAGTTCCAATACCTGTCCAAGGCCCGGGCGGCGTAGGTGTAGGCTTCCGTGGCGGTCACGTAGCCATCGCCGTTCCCGTCCCCCCTCTGCGCCGCTTCCAGCAGGAAATAGGTAAATGCTCCGTTCTCCAACTTCAGGTCGATGCCTTGGTGGAGATCGTCCTCATACGAGGATTCCTCCGAGCCCGCGGCGGCGATCACTATGGGGGCGGCCCGGCCCTGTGCCTGAGCGTTCCTGCCCAGGAGATCCCCAAGGTCGGCGAAGGCGCGCAAGGGGGAGACATAGGTGGAGGGGCTGAATCCCGGGACATAGGCGGGGTTGATCGCGTCCAAAGACTCGCTGTCCGGGATGAATCCCCCGGAGTTGCAGGCATCCATGATGAAGATGATGTTGTCCGTGGCCACCCCGTCGAAGAACCATGCGGAAATATCCTGAGGGGATATGAGACTGCTGAGTTTGAGGGAGGAATCCTGGTTCCAGGCCGTATCCCAGGGGGCGAGGTAGGAAGTCCCTCCTATGGCGTCTCCATGGCCTGAATAGAAGAGCAAGGCCGTATCCCCCGCTCCGAGGCCGGAAAAATGGCTCTGTATGGCGGCTTGGATTCCCGCCTTGGTAGCCTGGGAATCCAAAAGGAGCATCACATCCCATCCCTGGCCCTCCAGGAGGGCGGCCATCTCCCGGGCGTCGTCGTCGGTATAGCTCAAGTCGCTCACGTCATCGTAGTCCGCGATGCCGATCACCAGGGCTGACCTGCCGTAGCCGCCCGGATCGGGGGAAGCGCAGGAGAAGCCGAGGATGAGAGCCAGGGTCGAAGCCAGGATGCCGCGCAGGAGGGCTGGCCTAAGGGTGGGGGAGGGATGCCTCATTCTTTCCTCCCAAGACGGATTTCGCCGGCGATGGAAAAGCCGGCGGTGGCTATTCCCGCTCCCCCCTTCCAGGCGTATTCGAAGGGAAGGGATATTCCAAATCCCAGTCTATCGGAAAGGGCGAGCTTTGCCCCCAGGGAGGCCGCCAGGGATGGGTGGGCGCCGAGGAGGCCCGTGCCCGAGAATTTAGATACGTTTGCGTAGGCTCCCAGGTCGAAGCTGAAGGACAGGGAATCCCGGCTGTACCTGGCGCCAAGGAAGGCGCCCAAGCCCACAGCCTGCCATGCTCGGTAGAGGCTTCCGTCCTCGGCCGGCCTGGATGCCCCGAAGCCATGGTACCTTCCGGATACGCCGAGGGCCGGAACCAGGGCGCCTGGGCTTCCAAAGGGGTAGAAGTCCTGGGAGAAGGATACCCTTGGGCCAATCTGCCAGGCTCCGGCCATACCCGGAAGAGCGATCCTGGAGCCTGCGACGCCGGCGTCGAAGTCCAGGGCTTTAGGACCTGGAAATCCCGCTGCAAAGAGCATGGCGGAAATCAAAAGCGCGATCGGGCGAGCTTTCATATACTCCTTTCAATATAGCCGATTTTTTTGTACATTCAAATGCGATGGCCGGAAAAAGAAATCCCTCGGAGCTGATTATCCTCTTCGCGACGATAGCGGCGCTCTCGACCTTGGCATACGGCTGCTCCAAGGCCCTTCCCAGGTCCATAGACCTGCCGAGCGACCTGGACATCGAAAGGCAATTCGATTGGGCCCTGGTCACGACCGCCTTCGCCAGCCTGAAGACCGAAGCCCTGAGAACGTCCCCGGAGGCGGGGAAGCTCTCAGGGGGCACTGTCTTCGCGCCCAAGGCGAGGAAGATCGATCCCTCAGGGCGGGACCAGGGAGGCTTCTGGTACCTTTATGAGGAGGAAGGAAGATCGGGGTGGATCCATGAGGGGGACCTTTCCTTCCACAAGACCAAGGGCCAAGCCCTGGAATCCCGGACCGGCCGATAGGCGAAGGCATGGAAGGCATGGAAATTTTCAAGACCTGGATAATGCCGCCCCTTGTAGGGGCGGTCATAGGTTATTTCACCAATTGGCTGGCGATTAAAATGCTGTTCCGGCCCTTGGCTCCCGTCTACCTGGGCAAGCTACGCCTTCCCTTCACGCCGGGCATCCTGCCCAGGGAACGCCATAGACTGACGGAAAGCATAGGATCCACGGTCTCAACGGAGCTTTTGACGCCTCAGGTGTTCAAAAGCCGCCTGGGCGACGAGGCCTTGGCGCAGAAGCTTTCCGAATCGATTGAAATTCTTCTTTCGGGCATGATGGAAACCCCGGCCGCGGAGCTCGCGGAAAGCCTTAGGGGACAGGGGAGCGGTCAGGGGAAGCCACCTTCGGAGACCCAGGCCCTCCTCGGGAGCCTGGCGAGGAATTTCCTTGGCTCCGAGGAATTCAGGCGCGCCCTGGACGGCGCGTTCTCCTCCCTTGCCGAGGAACTTGCGGCGCTGAAACTTGAGGATTTCGTGGGCAGGGAGCGTTTTTCAGCCCTTGTTTCCGCCTTCCTGGACCGCTTCGGGCCCAAGGCTTCGAGGGAAAACCTCTCCGCCTTCATAGACGGCCTGGCTGCTGGCTTGGCAGGCCGGGACGGCGGGACGTCCGGCACCTCCCCATCGCAGGCCTCCGGTCTTTTTCCCTCCGAAGCCTTGAAGCCTTTGGCCTTGTTTGGCGCGAGGACCTTGTACGACAATCTCCTTCCTCCCCTCGAGGCTCTCCTAGCCTCCCAGGAGACCAGGGCGAAGCTGGAGGCCAGCGCCATGGAGCTGGTGAGGTCAGCCATCTCCAGGCTCGGGACGGTCCAACGCCTCATCGTCGGCGTAGCCAACTATGAAAAAACCCTCGAGGATACCATGCCCCAGACCATCGATGACTTCTCCCGCCAACTCATGGGCGTCCTGAGGGAAAAGACGGCCAAGGAAGGGATAGTGGAGGCCATGGCCGTCCACCTCCTGCGGGGAGGCGGGAAGGGGAACCTGCCCTTGCTCGCAGGCACAACTCCAGAGGGTGTGGCGTGGGCCGTGCACGAGCCTGAACCTGGCAAGTCAGCGCTTTTCGGGATTCTTCCCCTCGATGCCCTCAAGGAAGCGGCCGTAGGTTTCTTCGAGGGCCTGGAGGGAGACAGGGAGGGGTTTCTCCTCCGAGCCTCGGAAAAGTATGGAGCACTGGGCTCTCGGCCCTTGGGTGAAGTCTTTCCCGGCTTGTCGGCTTCCTTGCTCGGCGCCTTCCGCCGCCTTGGGAGATTGGAAGCCATGGACCGCCGGGATGAAGGGTCCAAGCCGGCCGGAATGTCCTTGGCCGGCCCGGCTCTTGATTCCTTCTTCCTCGCCCTTGGAAGCGCGGCGGAAGGAAAATCCATAGGCCAGCTTTTGGGCATGGACCGGTCAGCCTACCAGGTGCTTTCCCGGAGCCTTGCGAAGGTCATCGTAAAAGCCGTGGCTGACCAGGCCGACAGGCTGGTAGAGGCCTTGGATATAAGGACCATGGTGGTGGAGCGCATTGAAGCCTTGGACATGGCCGAGGTGGAACGCCTCATCCTCAAGGTGGTCAAGGATGAACTTCAGTGGATAACCCTCATTGGAGGAATCCTGGGCGCGGCGATAGGCCTTGTCCAAAGCTTCCTGTCCCTCCTCTAGGCGCGGCTTAGGCGGCTTCGGCGGCTTGGGAAACTTGGGCATCTTAAGCTACTTAAGCTGCTTCGCGGCCTGGGGCGGCATATCAAATATCTTTAAGCCTTCATGCTCTCCAGCGCCTCGGCGCAAAGGTAGAAGGAACCTGCGATAAGCAGGGGCCATCCCCTGAGGCTCGCCAGGGAACGCGCCCTTGTTATGGCGTCCCGGGTGTCCTCCACGAGCTCGGCACCTGGGGCGTAGGCCCTGAAGCTTTCCAGCACGCGTACAGGATCGCTGGCCTTGAAGCTCCCCGGTTTGGTGACCACGATGGTCTCGAAAGAGGGCGCCAAGATCGTTGCCATCTCCCCATGTTTCTTATCCTGGGCGCAGGCGAAGAGGAGAACCTTGGGCCCAGGGAAAATCTCCTCCATGGTGGAAAGGGCCAGCCTGACGGATTCCGGGGTGTGGGCTCCATCAAGGACCACGGGCGGGTCGGTGGGCAGGATCTGAAAACGCGCAGGGAGGCTGGCCTTGGCGAGACCTTCGGCAATGGAGGCGAGGCGCAGGCCGGGAAGGAATTCCGCCGCCGCCAACGCGGCCAGGGCCATGTTCCTCGCCTGTACCAGGCCGGCCATAGGTGATCTAACCTCAAGTCCCTTGGAGGGAAGCATCGAGGAGAGGACGCTCCTGGAGCCCTTCCTCGCCTTGATCAGGCATTCGGTGCCTTCCTTGCCCACCTTCTCCTCACGTATTTCCAGCTCCTCCTCCAAGGCTATGAGGGGACAGCCGAGCTCCGCCGCCCGGCGCCGGAACACCTCCATGGCCTCGGGCTTTTGGTTCGACACCACCGCGGGCTTCCCGGGCTTCATGATCCCTGCCTTTTCAAAGGCGATGGCGGGAATCGTATTTCCAAGGAACTGGGTGTGCTCCAGCTCTATAGGGGTGAGCACCGATACGGCGGATCGAAGGATGTTCGTGGAGTCGAGCCTTCCTCCCAGGCCGGTTTCCACCACCTGGCAATCGCAGCCCAGGCTTCTGAAGACGAGGAAGGCCAGGAGGGTGGTGAGCTCGAAGAATGTGGGCTCCTCGCCCCCGGGATAATCCCCAGGCCCCTTTCCCTCCACAAGCTCGAGTATCCTTCCCATTTCCCCAATGATGGCCGCATCGGGGATTTCATCTCCGCCAAGGGTTATCCTCTCTTTCCAACGCAGGATATGGGGGGAGGTGTAGAGCCCTGGCTTCTGCCCCTCGGCTTGGAGGATGCGGGCGCACATGGATGATACGGAGCCTTTTCCCTTGGATCCGGCGATATGCACGGACCGCATCGAGTCCTGGGGATCCCCAAGTCTGGATGCCAAGGCGGACATCCTGTCCAGCTTGAATACCGTGGCCTGGCCCTTTTCAACGTTTACGAATCGCATGAGGAAATCGAAGATTTCCTCCGTATCGGCAAAAATCCTATCCTGCATGGGCTTGAGTCTGATTCTCCCTGCCCCGGCCGGTCAAGCCCCGGGGGAAGCCTGCCGATACTGGACGTGAGGGAGTAACCGAGGTGCGAGGAGTGCGTGTGCTGGATTATTTTACATCAGGCCCGATCGCGGGCAGGAGAAAGGCCCGTCCTTCGGGCAACAGGGCCAAGGATGGACAGGACCGCGAGGCCAGGGACAGGGAATCAAAGCCCATCGCGCCGTTGGACGAGGCGCAGCGCGCCAAATCCTTCCTCCTTGTCCTGGAGTCCGAGGGGGTCGTTTTCGACAGCATAGAGCCCAGTTTCCGCCAAGGCTATATTCCGGCCTTCGCCGCCTTGTTTTCCTGGGGCCTCGATCCCGGCCTCTGCGCCCGGCTTTTCACCCATCTCGCCCTGGAGTCCCGGCTGAAGGCGGCGCCTCCCCTTGTGGTCCTCCTCGCGGCCTTGAAGTATTTGAACCGCCACTTTCCGTCCTTGCGCAGGACTGCGGTGATCCAATGCCTGGAAGGGCTTGTAACGGCGGCGGAGCATCCCGACGAGGACGCGATCCTTCCCTCCCTCCACGGAGCCCCCGAGGACAGCCCTAGGAAAATCATCCTTGAGTGGCTGGAGGAATCCCGGTCCCTCCTGGCCGAGGCCGCGGCCCAGCCCCGTTGCTTCGCCGCCGCCCGGCATTTCCTGGAGACGCTCGCCCAGGAATTCCCCGGGGCGGAAGTGCTTGTCTATTCCACCATCCCCGAGTCCATAGCCTTGAACCGCTGGGAAATGGAAGGGATGGGCTCGTTGTTCCTCCGCCTTGCGGGGCCGGAAAGGGGTGATTTTCCCGCCTACCTGAGGACGGCCCTATCCCAAGGCTACGACACCAAGCCCCTGTTGGTGGTGGGAGGCAGCTTCGGCGCCTGGCAGGCCGCCCAAGCCGTGGGGGCGAGATTCTTCCCCGTGGTGGCGGGAGGGGAGGAAAGGGCATGGAGCGAACTGAAGGAGCGCTTCCTTCCGGCTTTCCTCCAAGGGAGGTCGTCTGTCCTGGGAAGCGATTCATCCCGCTTCGTCTCGCTTTTGTTCGACGATCTGGCCTTGTCCGAGTTGGTCGAGCCTTATTTGTCCCGTTGATATTCCAAGGCCGCCACGTGCAGGGGCCAGTTGGCCTGGGTCGGGAGCTTCTCCACGAGCGTGAGTATCTTGGGAAGGAAGGGAAGGCTCCCCGGCAGCGATGCCAGGCGCTTCGATATCCCTTGCTTGTCCGCTTCGCGCTTGTACAACAGCGCCGTTGATTCTGTCCTAGTCCTTTCATAGCCCGTTCCCAGGGAGGAGCAGAAGCCTTGGAAACCTTCCAGGTCCCAGGCCCCCTGGGGCGGGTCCATGAGTAGGCCCCTCCCCGCCGGTCCCTCGTAGGCTTCGAGCTCCTCCAAGGCCTTGGCTTCCCCATCCT
>JBFLXC010000089.1:0-10645 GCA_040757435.1 Spirochaetota bacterium
CCCTTCGCAAGTTCAACGAGGACGGATGGGAGGAAAGACTTCAGAAACTCGGCGTCGAAGGCTTCCTTGACCGCGGACCTCACCAAGTCCTTGGCGAAGAGGCCGACTTTTTCCTTCAGTCCAAGAAGGCTGTCTCTCGACGCGTGGATCAGGGCGAGCCTGGAAGCTTTTTCCATCCCTTCGATCCTGGCCTTAGCCGCCGCCTCAATCTCAGCGGACCTACGTTCCGCCTGGGCGACCAACGCCTCAGCCTTGCTCCCCGCTTCTTCCATGATGGCCTGGGCTTCCTTTCGCGCTGCTTCGATACCATCGTCCTTGATTTTCTTCAACAGCTCTTGAACTTGAAGTTCCATACAACGCTCGTCCTTACCGAAAATATGTGGGGTACAGCGAACAATCTGTTCCTTATAACCGTAAAATGTAGAGGTGGTCAATCAGTTCTCTTATTTCGAAAGGCCCGGGGTTCGTCGGAGGCGTGGCTGATATCGGGATGAGGATAGCGACCGATGGGAGTCGAACCCACGTCTCCAGCTTGGAAGGCTGGGGTAATAGCCGTTATACGACGGTCGCGAATGCTTCGCCGGGAAGCTGGACGCTGACGATTTATACCCTTCCGCATCGCGGAATGTCAAGGGTTTAGACTGTCCGGGATGGGACCAGAGGGAGTCGAACCCCCGACCTACTGCTTAGAAGGCAGTTGCTCTATCCAGTTGAGCTATGATCCCGCGAGTTCCGGCGCCGGGAAGGGGCCCCGGTCCCGGGATTCGGGACGGGCGGATTTGAACCGCCGATCTTCTGCTCCCAAAGCAGACGCCTTAGCCCCTAGGCTACGTCCCGGTTCGCGCCGGGATACGCTATGCTGAAAATTCGGAGGTTGTCAATACAGGCCTATTTGAAGTAACTGTTGACATCTGGGATATTTGAATTATAATACTGCGATTCCTTTTTGCATTACCAAGAGGAAGCAACATTCAGCCCTGCAAGGAGTATCTATGTCGTTCGCCACCGAAAATATTCGAAACATCGCCATAGCCGGCCACGGAAGCACCGGCAAGACAACGTTATTAGAACACATACTCTTTCAGGGCGGCGTCATTTCCAAGCCCGAGACCGTCGATTCGGGAAAGACGGTGAGCGATTTCGGCGAGGACGAGATTTCCCGCAAGATCTCCGTCAGGACCAGCCTCACCCACTGTTCGGTCAAGAATGTGAAGATCAATTTTCTCGACACTCCGGGATCATCGGATTTCGTAGGCGAAGTCATCCTCGCCTTCCGGGCGGCTGAAAGCGCCCTGGTCATGATCGACGCCAAATCCGGAGTTCAGATAGAAACCATCAAGCTTTGGCGGAACTTGGACAGCCGTTCCAAGCCCCGCATGGTATTCATGACCCGCATGGACGAGGATCGGGCGAATTTCAATGCTTCCCTCGAGGACGTCAAGGCCAAGTTCAAGGCCACCTGCGTCCCCGTGACCATTCCCATGGGTGAAGGGGCCTCGTACAAGGGCGTCATCGATGTGCTGAACGGAGTAGCCTATCCCCTGCCCTCTTCCCATGATCAAAAGGAAGCCTCCACCGCCGTTCCGGCGGAATACAAGGATGCCTTCGATTCCGCCAGGGCCCAGCTTTCCGAAGCGGCGGCGGAAGGGGACGACGAGTTGATGGAAAAGTACCTTATGGAGGGGGAGCTGAGCCAGGAGGAAATCCTCAAAGGCTTGAAGGAAGCCCTCGCCGCGGCCAAAATCGTTCCGGCATTCGCCGGCTCGGGGATGAAGAACTCCGGCGTCGCAGCCTTCCTTGAGTTCGCCGTGGCTATCGCTCCGTCTCCTTTCCATCTTGCTCCGGAGACCGCCTTGGCCGCGGATGGAACGGAGAGCGAGATTTCGGTGGACGCCGCCAAGCCGGCCTCCGCCATGGTCATCAAGACCCAGATCGACCAATTCTCCGGCCGGCTCTCCTTTGTAAAGGTAATCACCGGTACCTTGCAGTCCGAACTCGACATCGTCAACGCCCGGGATGGCAGGAAGGAACGCCTATCGAAGATCTACACCACCCAGGGCAAGAAGATCGAGGAAACGCCGGCCCTTCCCGCAGGAGACATAGGAGTCATAGCCAAATCAGCGAGCCTAAAGACCAACGACACCATCTACGCTGGAGACGCCTCGGTAGGCTACAAGCCCCTGCGGCTGCCCACTCCGGTCCATCTCGTCGCCATCTCCGCCGCTAACAAGAAGGAAGAGGACAAGTTGAACGAGCTCCTCTATAAGGCGGCGGAGGAAGACCTCACCTTCCAGGTGAACTACAACGCAGAAACCAAGGAAACCGTCATCGCCGGCATGGGCGAACTGCAGATAAACATGATCCTGGACAAGATAAAGAACCAGGCCAGGATCGCAGCCGAGACCAGGATTCCCCGGGTGGCGTATAGGGAAACCATCACCAAGAAGTCCGGAGCCGAATACACGCACAAGAAGCAGACCGGCGGCCACGGCCAATACGCCAGGGTTGTCTTCGAGGTCGAGCCTCTCGAGCGTGGGGCGGGATATCAGTTTGAAAACAAGCTTTTCGGACAATCCGTGTCCCGCGGCTTCCTGCCTGGCATCGAAAAAGGCATCCACCAGGCCATGGAGAACGGTGTCGTCGCCGGCTATCCGGTGGTGGATGTAAAAACCGCCATCACTGACGGAAAGGAGCATCCGGTCGATTCCTCGGAAATGGCGTTCAAGATCGCCTCGAGGGGAGCCTTCCGCGAGGCCAGCAAGAATGCCAACCCCGTCCTCCTGGAGCCGATCATGAACCTCACGGTCTTCGTGGAAGAGAAGAACTTGGGCGATGTCATGTCCGACCTCTCGGGACGACGCGGCAGGATTTCAGGCCAGAATCCCATCGGCGGCGGAATCATCATGGTCGAAGCCCAGGCGCCCCAGGCGGAGCTTCTGCGTTACGCCATCGACCTCAGGTCCATGACCTCCGGCACCGGGTCCTTCGAAGTGGAGTTCTCCCACTACGCTCCCATCACAGGCAAGATCGCGGAGGAAGTCATCAAGGCCGCCCAGGCTTTCAGGACCGCCGAAGCGGAAGAGGAATAACCGAGACTCGGGAAAGTTCAATCTAACAAATCGAAAAAGGGCTTCCCGTGGGCAAAACCCACGGGAAGCCCTTTCCATTCCCGCATCCGCGGGGGTTCGAGCATCCTAATCCTTGGCCTTTTCCTGCCGTCTCAGATAGCGGATCTCCTCCAGGAATTCGTTCACCGTCTCGTATTTCTTATACACCGAGGCGAAGCGGATATACGCAACCTTATCCAAGACATAAAGCTTTTGGAGCACCATGTTGCCTATCGTCTCGCTGGATATCTCATTGGTGGCCTTGGCCATCTGGGCGGACTCATCCTCTATCTCGTTGATGAAATTCTCGATGGACATCTGGGAGACCGGCCTCTTCTCGAGGGAACGAATCAGCCCGCGTTCGATCTTCGAACGCTCGAAAGGTTCCCGCCGGCCGTCCCTCTTGACCACCATGAGCGGCTTTTCCTCTATCCTCTCATAGCTGGTGAACCTGAGGCCGCAGGAAACGCATTCCCTTCGCCTTCTGATTGCTTCTCCATTGGCCAGGCTCCTTGAATCGATCACCTTGTCGTCCAGGCTTCCGCAATGGGGGCAGCGCACTTACTTTTTCTCCCCATCGATCTTGGAGGAGAAAAACCGCAGGAACTCCATAGGCAAGGGGAAGAGGATGGTGGAATTCTTTTCCACCGCTATCTCCGAAAGTGTTTGCAGGTAGCGCAGTTGTATGGATGTAGGGGCCTGGGCCATCACGGTGGCCGCCTGAGCCAGCTTTTCGCTAGCCTGCAGCTCACCCTCCGCCGCGATCACCTTCGCGCGTCGCTCCCGTTCCGCCTCCGCCTGCCGGGCCATGGCCCTCTTCATCGTCTCCGCAAGCTCGACGGCCTTTATCTCCACGGCGGTGACCTTTATTCCCCAAGGATCGGTGGCTTCATCCAGGAGTTGTTTCAGGATCTGGCCTAGTTCGGCGCGCTTGGCGAGCATTTCATCCAACTCATGCTGCCCGAGGACGGACCTGAGGATTGTCTGGGCAAGGAGGCTTGTGCTCTTGGTATAGTCCGCCACCATGTTGACCGCCATAGTGGGTTCGAAGACATTGAAGTAGACGACAGCGTCCACCACCACCGGGACATTGTCGCGGGTAATCACCTCCTGTTTCGACACATCGATGGTGAATGTCCTCATGTCTACTTTCCTAAGGAGGTCCAGACCGAAGGGGAGCACCAGGTTGAATCCCGGCCCGACCACGGCCTTCATCCTTCCCAGCCTGAAGAGGACGCCGCGTTGGTATTCGTTGATGATTCGCATCATGGGAACAAGGACTAGGACAGGCAGTACCAGGAGGATTGTGGTCAAAGGGCTTTCCAAAAGCCACCCGACAAGTGAGGCGGCAAGCCAGATTATCCCTGTGGCCAAGAGGAAAAGAAAAACCGGCTTCTCCTTTTTCCTTGCCGCGTACACGGCGAAGCCAAGCCACCACAAGGCGAAGACTAAAACCGGCGCTATCAAATATTGCATAGGATCCTAGCCCCCTTCGTCTCAAATATACGTCAGGCACCAGTTGAAGTCACTCTGAGAATACCGTATTTTTTACAATAAGGAGCAAGGCCATGACATTTTCCGAGCAGCTGAAGAATTTGTTGGACAAGGGACTCGACGCCTCGAAGGACATCCTGAGCAAGGCAGGATCCCAGGCTCAGGTATGGGGAGAGATGGGAAGGCTTAGATTCGAGATCCTGCAGTTGAGATCAAAGGCCAGGACCTTGACCACACGGCTTGGCGCGGAGGTGTACGATCTTCTCGTGAAGCAGGGAGAGCCGATGATCGGATCCACCACAGAAGGGATATCCCAGATCCTCAAGGACCTGCAGACTTTCGACAGGGAAATTTCAGAGAAGGAAGGGGCATACCGCATGGCAGGAGGTAAGGATTCGGACCTGGACGGGGATGGGAAGCCGGATTGACCACGCTTTCGCCTCCTTTGGGCCCCGTCAAGGCGTTCATATTCGATTTGGACGGTACCTTGGCGGACACGATCTTTGACCTTGGGAGCTCGGTCAATGCCGTCCTTGGTGAGTTCGGCTTTCCGCCCCACCCCATCGACCAGTATAAACGCATGGTTGGCGACGGCTTCTCAGCCCTTGCCCTTAGGGCCTTGCCCGAGGAAGTCTCCGGGGACTCAAACTTGGTCGGCGCGTTCTCCCTTCGGGCCGCGGCCATGTACAAGGAAAATGCCATCGTCACCACAAAGCCTTTTCCTGGTATAGAGCTATTGCTCCAGGAGTTGGCCGGCCGCGGTCTGCCTGTAGGGGTACTGTCGAACAAGCCCCACCCAATGACAGTGGACATGGTTGCCAGACTGTTTCCAGGATTCCCTTTCGTCGATGTCAGGGGAGAAATTCCTGGAAAGGCCAAGAAACCTCATCCCGGACAAGCATTGGAAATCGCCGGGCGTTTCGGCCTACCCTTCCGGGAATGGGCCTTCGTAGGCGACTCTGGCGTCGATATGAAGACAGGAGCCTCCGGAGGCATGCGCCCCATAGGAGCCTTGTGGGGCTACCGGAGCAGGGAAGAACTCCTCGGGGCGGGAGCCCTGGAACTGGCGTCCAGCCCCGGCGATTTGCTTCGCTTCATTTGATTGCCGAAGATCGTGCCTCCATATATACTGAAATGACAAAAAGGAGTGACCATGGAACGCGCAACCCTTCTCGACAAGGCCAATGAATACCTTTCGAGGGAAACAGATCCGGGATTCTCCCAGGAAGTGCGAAACCTTCTCGCCCAAGGCGACTATAAGGAATTGGAAGATAGATTTTACAAGGACCTTGAGTTCGGGACGGGAGGATTGCGCGGCATAGTCGGCGGAGGCTACAACAGGATGAATACTTTTGTAGTCACAAGGGCGACCCAAGGGCTTTGCGACTACCTTAGGACCATCCACGGGGATCTAGCCCTTTCCGCCTGCGTCGCTTATGACTCCCGTCGCCGCTCCGATGACTTCGCCCTCGCCACCGCCCTGGTCTTCGCCGCAAACGGAATAAAGGCCTACCTATTTCCCTCTCTCCGCCCCACCCCAGCCCTATCCTTCGCCGTCCGCGCTCTAGGCTGCTCCACCGGCGTCGTTGTAACCGCCAGCCACAACCCGCCTACCTACAATGGATACAAGGCATATTGGAACGACGGCTCCCAGGTGGTGCCTCCCCACGACATAGGCATAATCGACCGAGTCTCGCAAGTTTCTGCCATACGGATATTGGATAAGGATGAAGCTCTGTCCGCAGGCCTTTTGGAAATCCTCGGCCCGAGCCTGGACGACGACTATGTAGCCATGGTCAAATCCCACATCCTGAGGCCCGGATTGGTCAAAGCCATGGCTTCCAGCGCCAAGGTAGTCTATACCCCCCTCCACGGCACGGGAGCAATGCTCTTCGAAAGGATCATGGGAGAGTTGGGCCTTAAGGTAACAACGGTGCCTGAACAAAGGGAGCCGGACGGAAATTTCCCCACGGTCGCTTTCCCGAATCCTGAGGAACCTGCGGCGCTGAAGATGGCCATAGCACTCGGCTCGGAAGTCAAGGCCGACGTCGTCATGGCCACGGATCCGGACGCCGACAGGCTGGGCATCGCGGTCCCGGACAAGAAAGGCGACTTCGTCCTTGTCACGGGCAACCAGCTCGGAGCCCTGCATTTGGATTACATTCTCCTATCAAGAAAAGAATTGGGCATTATGCCAAAGAAGCCTGTCTGCATAAAGTCCATAGTAACCACGGATTTCCAAGCCGCCATCGCTTCGAAATATGGGGTTGAGTGCCTCGAGTGCCTGACAGGCTTCAAATGGATAGCGGACCTTATGCGGAAGATCGAAGCTGATGGCAAGGACTTCGTGTATGCCACCGAGGAAAGCTATGGCCATTTGATCGAGACTGAAGTCAGGGACAAGGACGGAATCAGCGCCGCCGCCCTCACCGCCGAAATGGCCTTGTACTGGAGATCCAAGGGCAAGAGCCTCCTCGACCGGCTTGATGAGCTCTACATGGAGTTCGGCTTCTATGAGGAAAAAGGAATAAGCAAGTATTTCGAAGGGCCTTCGGGCATGGGAATAATGTCGGGAATCATGGACTCCTACAGGGAAAGCCAGCCTTCGAGCCTGGGCGGGATTCCTGTGGCGAGAATCCGCGATTTCTCCTCCCTGCGCGCCTGGACTCCCGGCGCATCCACCGCCGAACCCTTGGATTTCCCTGTTTCCGATGTCTTGCAGTGGCGTTTGGAGGATGGAACTTTGGTGACGGTGCGTCCATCAGGAACTGAACCGAAGATAAAATACTACATTCTTTCCAGGACCCCCGCGTCCAACCTGGGGCTGGCCAAGGCCAGGGAAAGTTCCGCCGCCAAGATTTCCGCCATCCTTGCGGACATACGAAAGGCAATAGGCTGAGCCATGCCTTCCTTCGATGCAGGAGCCCCCGTATGGTCCCGGTTGCTGAAATGGGAAGGCGACGCTCCAACGCCCGCCCAGCGCCCGGGCTGGACACTTCCTCCGGGCGTACAGCCCTTGCCGCCGCCCGAAGGAAGCCTGCCCGGCTGCCCCCTTCCCTATGACTGGGACCGTCGTCGATACTGCGCCTTCGATGTTGAAACGACAGGCCTCGATGCACGCCAGGACAGGATAGTCGAGATCGGCCTCATGCCTTTTCATTTCGACCAGGAAGGCGCCCTCGTCCTTGAGGAAGGCTGGGGCAGCCTTGTCAATCCTGGAATGCCCATACCCGCATCCTCATCGGCAATCCATGGCATCTACGACCTGGAGGTTTCCGAGGCTCCCCCCTTTTCCGCACTTGGTGAGAAGATCAAAGCTTTCCTTGGATCCAGGGTCATGGTCGCCCACAACGCCATGTTCGACCTGGGCTTCCTGAGGGAGGAATTGACTCGGCAGGGCAGTGCAGCATGGGATGGCGAGATCGTCGACACCCTCGCCCTCGCACGCCTGTCCTATCCTTCCCAGGTTTCCCATGCCCTCGGTCGGTTGGCCTTCGCCCTGGGCATAGAGACGGGCAATTCACACCGAGCCCTGGATGACGCGAAGACCTGCATGCATGTGTTCGCCCTCTGCGCCCGCAGATTGGCAGGAGCCTGTCCGTAATTGGTCCTGCATCCATCGTCCTACCGCCGGTTCCTCATTCCCCTTCTCATCGGAACCGCGGTTATCACCCTTGGCCTTGGCTGCGCCTTCGCCATCCTGTCCGCCTCCTCCCGGGCCGGGGATAGGCGCCAGGCTTCGCAAGCCGTCGTCGCGGCGGAAAAAACCGAGGATGCCCCGCTTCCGGAATCGACTAGGGATTTCAGGAGACTGTTATCGAAAACCGCTTTGGCTGAAAGCTCGGAATCAGAAATTCGCATGTTGTCTGAGGATTTTGTCGTTGCGGCGGAGCGGGAAGGCAAGGATCCGGGGAAAATCCTAGCGGGCCTCCTGCCGAGTCCCTCGGAAATCCTCGCCATGATAGCCCGGGACAGGGACGTTGACGATTTCATAGAAAATTCCAACGAAGAAAACGCCGCGGGCAAATATTACCAAAACGTAGTCTCGATAGTCGATGAGTTCCAACCTCTGCTTCCCAAGTATGAGGCGCTTTTCGCAGGCGCCTATTCCGCCTTGGCCCTGCGGAAACATGATGCGGGAAGCTATGATGGGGGGGTGACCTTGCCAGGTCTTTCGTCACGGCCCAACGAACGGCAATACGACTTTTCCCATACCTTCGCCTTGGACATATTCCTTCGGGACGTGGAAACCAATCCCAGGACTGGCCTGGAAAAGGGTCCGTCCATCCATTCCCTCACTGATGGCTTGGTGGTCGCCGCGGATTCAAGCTGGAGAGGGGGAGAAACCTTGGAAACCTACAGGTCGGGAGGAATAACGCCCAAGGCGGGAAACGGAGTGATAATCTACTCGCCGCATTCACGGAAGTTCTTCCTCTATTTCCATCTGCATGATACGGATGTTGAAAAGGGCTGGGCGGTCCCCCGGGGATACCCCCTGGGCAGGGGTGGGAATACAGGGACCAACGCCCGCAGACCAGGGCACGGCGAGCACCTCCATCTAGAGATATACGACGCGGCCTCCAGGAAGTTCTTGAGAAACAAGGATATCGCCCGTTTCGTCTTCGATTGAGAATGGTACTTTCCAGAGCATCCGCCCGGGGCTACAATGCCGCCATGGCAGAAAAATCGGCTCCCATCCTTATCTTGGCCGGAGACGTCGGCGGCACGAACACCAACTTGGCCTTGGTGGAATACCGCGGCGGCAGGCTTGAGATACTTAAAGCGGGCAGGTATCCCACCAAAGCCCAAAGCTCCATAATCCTCCCCCTCTCGCGATTCCTGGATAAGGCGGCGGAGATACCCGGCTTCCGGAAACCCGATGTTTGCTGCATATCCGGGGCCGGCATGGTGGAGGACGGTTCCATCGCTTTGACGAACGCCCCCTGGACCATTGTTTCCAAGGAAATCGAAGAACGCTTCTCCTTCCCCACAGTGCTCATAAACGATTTCACCGCCCTTTCCTATGCCGTTGTCATCCTTGATCCCGAGGATCCTTCTAAAATAATAAAGGTTCCCCACGTCGACGGCCGTTCTCCAGGACCTGGGTACGGGATGGCCTTGGTCGTAGGCGCAGGCACAGGACTTGGAGTGGGTTTTGTCAACCGGAAGGCCGATGGAAGCTGCCTTGCCTTTCCCTCGGAGGGTGGGCATTCGGAAGCCTCCGCCTTTGATAGCCTGAGCTGGAGCCTGATCAGGTGGGTTCGCGACCGTTGCGGTTGGGAACCTGGAATCGAACTCTTCGCTTCCGGCCAGGGCATAGCCACAATCTTCCGTTTTCTCTGCTCCCCATGCTTCGATCCCTCTTTGGCCCAAGGCTACGAGACTTGGGGGAAGAGCAACGTCCACCTGCTGCCGTCGGAAGAAGCGCTCTTGGCCATGGGGGAGGAGGACTTGCCCGCCGCCGTCGCCTTGGGCGCCGATTCCCTGCCGCGTTGCGCCCTGGCGATGGAGATTTTCCTCAACTTCTATGCACGGAAGGTTTCCTCCCTGGCCTGCGCCTTCCTCCCCTCCGGAGGGATCTATCTGGCGGGAGGCATTTCCTCCAAGAACCAAGGTCTCATACTCCAAGGCCGCCGCTTCATGAAGATCTTCGAAAGAAACTACGCTCCTCATATGCGCGCCTTCCTGGAAAATGTTCCAGTGTTCCTCGTCAAGGACTATTCCATCTCCTTGTTGGGGGCCGCCAACGCCGCCGTCCAAATGGGAGGGATCCGATGAGGTCAAGCCATACCCTCCCGGGTGATCGGATCCTCGCTCCGGCTTTGGTCGAAGACCTGAAGAAAAACGGGGTCGACATCGACCTCGCCTTGGACATCCTGGATTCGATAAACCTTTCCGAAGGGAAGGGAAACGCAATGTTCAAAGCTTCAGGCGTCCCCCACATAGACGGGGCGAGGGTGGTCGATCTAAGGGCGGACAACCTTGGAAACGGAAAATTCCCATGCGACAGCCGGCGGTACTTCCGCATCCTTGATGATTTGGGC
>JBFLXC010000090.1:0-10282 GCA_040757435.1 Spirochaetota bacterium
GGACAACCTGTGAACGTTTCGGTGACTACCGCGGGGAACGGGACCATCCTGGATTATTTCGCCTACAGCATCAACGGTTCCGTGTATTTCCAAGGAAAGAGCGCGACCTTAACGATCCCATCCCTGCCGGCGGGAACTCATGTGATATCGGTCAAGTCGGTGGATCTCTTCGGCGGAAGCTCCGCCAAGGAAGCGACCGTAACGGCGTATCCCCCCTTGAGCCTTGCAATCAGCCAGCCTGCCAACGGAGCCAGGCTGTCTCCGGACGCAAATCTCATGGTGTCCGTGAGTCCCTCATCCAGCCAATATACAGACCTTGCCTGGAGCTTGGACGGAAATCCTGTGGCGAACGCGAACTTTACCGCCGGATCCTTGGGCAAGCTGAGGCCCGGAACCCATGTCATCGGGGTAAGCGCCCTTGACGCCCTCAGAAACACGGTAAGCGCATCGGCGACCGTCGAGGTCCAGAGCGATTTCCAGCTCAATCTGCTTTCCCCCTCCGCGAATCTCGAGACGATACTGGGCTCCTCGGTGTCGTGCATCGTAGGGATCGACAAGGTTGCCGGTTCGGACATTTCCCTTTCGGACGCCGCGGGCTTCATCACCTGGTACCTCAACGGAACTTCCAAGGGCAAAGGCTTGACCTACACCTTCAATGCCGAAGCCGCGGGGACCCAGGTTGTCCAAGCTCGGTACGAGAAGGACGGCATGGTCCGATCAACCCTCGAAAGAACCATCCAAGTCAGGGACATCGCCGCCCCGGCCATCCTAAAGCCGGCGAACGGGACGGGCGTCACCTACGCCCAGGGGAGTACCGTAGCCCTTGCCGCCGAGGGTGAACCCGGCGCCACCTTCGCGTGGAGCATCGATGGTATCGGCGTAGCCTACGGAAACCAGACAAGCTTCGACCCCAAGGGTATTTCAGGGCAAAAACAGCTGAAGCTCACAACAACCGCATTCGGACGGACAAAGGAAACTTTGGTAACCGTAACCTTCGCTGTCGATTCGCCGCCTATTCTCACCTTATCCGCTCCCTCTCCCCAGCTCACGGGCCAGCTTCTTGCCTGGAACGCCACAGCCTTCGATACGGAAGACCAGGAGAGTCCGCAGATTGAGATATTCCTGGACGGCGTGTTGGTGCCGGCGGGAAATCCGAGGATCCTCGAATCAGGAGATATCGGGCAGCACAGCCTCCTTGCGAGGGCTATAGACAAGCACGGCGTCGCCTCGACCAGGCAGGTTTCCCTCGTCGTGGAGCCGAGCCAAGTACCTATAGAGATTCAATCGCCGCTTTCCGCCAAGGCGTACTATCTCGGCTACGACATAGCCCTCATCGCCTCCATCGCCTCGGGAACGGGGATCTCAGGAGGGCCGGGCAGCTTCTCATGGACTGTCACCTACCTCGACGACACATCAGCCCAAGCCGAGTCCGCAAGCGGCCAAAACGCACGTTTCACGCCCAAGGCCTTGGGCGACGCAACCGTAACCGCGCGGTATTTCGACGCGGCCGGAAAGGAAAGGGGCTCCAAGTCGGTGGGGATCCTCGTAGAGCAAGAACCATTGGAATTGAGCATCGACTGGCCGCATGGAACCATCGTGAATTCAGGCGAGCCCCTCAAGCCAAGGCTTCTAGGCTTGCCCCAGGGTGCAGCGCCCGAATCCGTAGCCTGGACCTTGAACGGCGCGCCTGTGGCGAACATCGCGGCCTTGACAGCACCGGCTGAAGCTGGGCAATACCTTCTCGTTGCGACCTATGGGGCCAATGGGGCGAACAAATCCGCCCAAGCGGCCTTCTCGGTCAACTCGGCTCCTAGGCTTACGATAGAAAGTCCGCCCTCAGGCAGGCAGTTCGCCCTCGGATCACCCATAGTCCTGGCGGCGAAAGTTGAAGACGATCAGCCTTTCGATGGAACGATTTCCTGGAAATCCGGGACGGCGACCCTAGGAGCGGGCAATCCCTTGGTCTACTCGGGCGTCCCTGCGGGATCCTACCAAGTGTCCGCGGAAGTAAAGGATCGCTACGGCGCCTCGGGCGCCGCAAGCGTCGGCTTCACGGTCTACGCGCCGGTTTCAAACATTGCGGCTTCGGTGAACGGCGGCAATTCGGTCTACCTCCTTGTGCCCACAAGCCCCGCCTTCGGCGCCAAAGTCGCCTTCCTTGGAGGCATCAACCCCTCAGCGACTTGGACCTTCCGCCAGGGAGACAAAGCACAGGCCAAGGTCGGCGTCGATGTCGGCTTCAGCCCAGGCGAACTCGCCCAATTCGAAGAAGGGCCCGCGGTGCTTACCTTGAATATCGCGGATCCTGGGCTTGCGGACGAAGCGGCGCGTGAGATTTTCCGGAAGGATTATCCAATCGCCCTTGTCAAGAACGCTGTCGCCACGCTGGCAAGCCCCGTGCAGGGCGATTTGTTCAGGGTAGGCGAAGCGGTTCCGTTGAGGGTCGGCGTCGCTGGATTCAATGCGCCAACCTTCGCGCTTACCCTAAACGGCGCGGCAGTGCCGGTCCAGTGGACAAGACAGGAAGGTGCCGCATTCTACTCAGGCGAAATCCCCTCCTCGGCCTTGCCCGGCGAGGGAGTCTACGAATTGGCTATCGTGGCTTCCGAAAACGGAGCTTCCAGTTCAATCGCCTATACGCTCAACGTCTACAAACCCAGGGTGGGCATATTCGTCGACGACGCCCCGACCCAGTACGACCTGCAAGGCGGTCCTCGCACCGTGAACGCGAACGTCTCTGGATTGGTGGGCTTGACTGAAATCCAATGGAAAAACGACCTTTCCTCCTCGGTCATAGGGAGCGGGATGAGTCTCGACCTTTCGGCCGCGGGGCTGAAGCCGGGCAACCGGGCGATTACCGTGGAGGCCAAGGCGGGGACCCAAACCCTTGCGTCCGCCACATTCCTGCTTAAAGTCATAGGAGCCATGGAAATCGCGATCCTGCCTGCGGACGAGCCCTTGATCGTGCAGCGTGGCGGCGCCCTCACCCTGGAGGCGAGGGTGATCGACAGGGATGGATCCGCCATCACAGGCGACGCCATCACCTGGACCTCCCACATGGATGGCCTCCTCGGCAAGGGTGCATCCCTTGATCTGGCGCCCTTGGCCGCCCTCTCAGGCGGAGACCACATCATCACTGTGGAAGGTACGGGTGCGGAAGGCAACAAGGTTTCCGCCCTCAAGCGCATCCAAGTCCGGGTGCCCCAGGAGGGAGACTCGGGAGGCGATGGTCCTGGGGGAGAGGACGATTCCGAGGATGGCAACCCTGACGACCAGGACGATCTGGACGAAGGCGAAGAAATGCGCCGAGGTCCGAGGCAGCCGAGGCTGATGAGCAACGGCACCTTGGCAATGTCGGCGGCGGTGGAAACGGCCTTCCTTGAGCGGAGATACAATCTGGAGTACCTCGGGGAAGCCAAAAGAGTATTTAGGCAAATTGTGGAAGCTATTCCTCGTGTAAGGTTGCCCCAAGGAACTGAAGGATTCTACTTATCTAGAATTAAGAATTTCGAAAGGAGTTTCGCGGACATCACAAGAAAGATGAAAGCGTATACCCAGGATTCCCAGAGGGCCGCGTCGCGGGCGATAGCGGCGGAAGCGACGGGCAATGCAGCCCAAGCGGAGGCTTCGCGGAAGCTAGCCGAGGGAATTAGAGAGGCAGCGGAATTGCAACTGGAAAGCGCCGAGGAGCTGTTGGGCGCTGTCATGGAATTTAACGCTGATGTTGCCAAGGAGATGGCAAGATTAGGAAACGCACGATGAAAAAACTCTACATAATCGCAATCCTGTTCATCCTGTCTGCGGGATCTCTCTTCGGATTCGACGTGACCGTGCCCAACGAGGTTCCTTCGTATAAAGACCTGACTGTAACACTCAACTTGGAGGCGGGCCTCAAGATCGCCGAGGCCCGCTTCTACCTTCTGCCTGAGCGGAAGGACGTGCCGCAATTCGCCAAATTCGCGGAGGAGAAGGGAAAGTGGACGGTGATTATTCCCTTCGAGTACTTGAAAGGCGAGGAGCTCATCTATTACGTGCAAATCCGCACCGACAAAGGGGAGGTGAGGAGGTTCCCGGAGCTTGGGACGCGGAAGGCGCGGCTTGTGACCGACACGGTTTCGCCGGCCTTGGTCCTATCAAGTCCTGAAACCAAGACGCTTCTCACCGGCCAGGAGCAGATGGTTATATTCAGCATAAAGGATGAAAGCGAGATAAGCTCATTCTCGCTTCTCTACAAGGGAAAACCTCTTACGAAATCCGCGGTAATCCAAGACACGCTTACATTCTTCATAACTCCTACCAAGGAGAAGTCCGGGGAAGCCACGGTGGAGATCAATGTAACTGACTCCTTCGGCAACGCGGCCAAAGAGGCGATCACCTTCGCCCTGGAGAAGGGCGCTGAACCTATCTTTTCCGCCGAGGCGGACTATGTGGGCAGCCTTGAGGCTGAGTACAGCCTCACCATGGGGGAAAGCGCCAATACCCTGGATTTTCCGACCTTCCTGGCTGACATGCAGCATGATGTGAACTTGGACTATGAGATAGGGGGAAGCGCGGGCGTAAAGGCGGGTCCTTTGCGGATCAAGGTCTCAGGCCTCTTGGCCGACGACATATCGGTGTTCGACATTCCCGACGCCTATCCGAACTCCCTCATAGCGGATTACCAAAACATCCTTAATCTCTGGCATCCGTGGAATTTCGCCAACGAATTCGACTACGCCGGGGAAGTCCCAAGGAGATTCTACAACGAGAACCAGTTCCTAGCCCGGGTTTCACTTTTCGATCCAATACTCTCCTATTCCTTCGGCGACCAAAAGGTGAGCTACCAGAAGGAGACCATCAAGGACTTCGAGTTCCGCGGCACCGCCGTATCCCTCAACACTCCCTTCCTCGACCTCACGGTGGCAAAGGGATTGTCGGATCTCGGGCTTTCCCAAAGCGCCTGGCCCCAGAATTTCTTCGGCCTTCAGGCGGGGATCGGCTTCTTCGACTACTGGTGGCTCCAGACCAACGTCAACTTCATAAGCTCCCTCCAAGGCCGCTACGACGATATCGCGGCTTCCGGTGTGTCGGCGATCGGCACACTCTACGACCTTGGGGCGGTCAAGCCTGAGGAAAGTCTGGTCTTCGGCTTGGACACAGGATCGAAGAATAAATTCTTCAACCTATCCCTGGGCATGGGTTTGACCCTCTACACCGACGACGCCACAGGGATCCTCGACATAGACACGCTGGCGAGCGACATCAACAGCGCCTTCGGCTTCGACATCAGCCCTTATTTGGGTTATGTGGACACGGTGAACGGCATATTCCCCGTCTTCGACTACTTCCCCCTGACCACGGGCCTCACCGCCGCGGCGGTAAGCCGGGACCTGTGGGGCATAACCTACGGAGGGGACCTGGAAATTCCGCTCCTGGGCATAGAAGGGTGGTTCCACAAGACCGACGGAGCATACAAGAGCCTTGGCGCGGCGGTGGACACGGATGTGATGGACTGGGGCGCGGCCTGGGAAAAATCGATCAAAGGGTATGACATTTTCCTGGGCTACAATTGGCTCAAGGACAATATCCCCGACATTCTCTTCAACGACATTCTTCCGCTTTTGGGAATGGCATCCAGCGCGGCTCCCTCGGAATACGACATCTCGAACATCAGCCACATCGTGGATCTGTCCGTCGGAACCCCTACCATGGGGAGCTTTGGGAATTTGCTTTTCACCTACACCTTCGACTGGACGGATACCAACGCCGACGCCTTGGCGGCGAAAATCACCGACGACGCGGCGGCCGCCGCGGCGATCACCGGATCGAGCTACAACGATGCCTCCATGACCAATACGGCGGGCTTGAAATGGAAGAGCGGACGACTCAAGTTCGGCAAGTTCATCGCGACCTTGGGCGCCGCCACGGAAGATTCCTACATCCTGAAGCGGAAGGTGGATGGCGCGGCGTCGGGAGCCTCGGCATGGGAGTTCGCCTACGGATTGGACGGAAGCCTGCAATACGACAGATTCAAGGTGAACGCCGGCTTCGAGCATGGATGGAGCACCGAAACCGGCTCGGATTCCACGTACGAATACGATCTGAAGTTCAGCCTGCTCAAGAGCTTCTTCGATACGCTGTCCCTGGCGGCTTCCTTCGACCAGACCTACTCCAGCGGCAGCCTGGAGGATTTCACTCTTGGCGGAACCTTCAGCGCGGGAAAGCGCTTTGGAATACTGAGCGCCAACGCGGTGGCGGAAGTAGGCTATGTAAATTCCATGGTGGACGACAGCCTGGATGCCCTTACGGCGAGCCTGACCATAACGGGAGGAATCTCTTTCTAAGCCTCTAGAAGCGCTCTATCGGCCGTACAATTCGGCGGCCAGCGTGTTTTCGATCAGGTTCCTGGCCCTCGTGCTGGAAGGAAGCGCGGGGGCCTTTTCATGGGTGGCCGCGAGCAAAGAAGCGAATTTCTTCTCCAGGGCTTTCTTATCCACTGTCCACAGCTTCACAACCCTGAAAATCTCTTTTCCGGGCTTGCCTTCCGCTCCGGCGGTCTGGAATTTTACCCACCAGTCAGGACCCAGTTTGAACTCCGGATACAGGGCTTCGGCTACGGCGTCCTCGAAGGCTTCGCGATAGGCGGAATAGGTCTTGAAGTCCTGGGCAGGCACCTTTGCGTTTTTCAGTATCTCCCGGACCCTGAGGGAAAGGAAATAGCCCATTTCGGTCTCCGGCCTCGTCTTGTTGGCCATGGCCTGGGCTTCGGAAAGCTTTTCGGATTCAAAGCTCGTGACTACAACGATGGATCCTGAGAATTCCTGAAGCTTCTCCAGGTTGGGCGCGTCGCCTGCCACAGCCACCTGGACCCAGGCCGGCGAGGGTATGCCTTCGACGCTGCCTTTGTCGGCGATGACTATGTCGTTGCTTCGGACCGCCGGCGCCGTCGCGCAGGACGCGGCCATGAGAAACGCGAGCCCTATGGCGAAAGCCAGGGGCGGGGTGATTTTTTTATGCATTCTTCCCTCCATCGACTAGTATAGTACGTTGGGAGATGAACCGAAAGCGTCAATCCTTGTAATGTATCTGGATGTCGTCCGCGCCGGCGTCCACCGTGAGGGTGTAGATGCAGCGGTCGCCGTGCACCAGGTAATGGGAATAGTGGACGGGTGTGCCGTCTTCCCCATAGATGATCTTGGAGGTTGAGAATAGGGGGTCGCCGGGAACGCATCCCAGATATTCCGCCTCTTCCAACCCGGCGCGGACGACGCTCAGGGCTTTTTCCGCCTTGGCGAAACTTATGCCGTAGCGGGACTGGATCAGGGCGAAGGTGGAAATGTTGTCCGCGAGAAGGTCGTAGATGCCAGGATAAAGGTCAAGGCGAAAGAAGGCCGTGTCTATCATGTAGGGCTTGTCGTTTTCGAACATGAGGCGCTTGAGCCGAATCAGCTTTGCCTCTGGCTCGATGCGAAGGTAGCCGCTCACCGTCCCGTTGGCCGGCACGATGTCCTTGGAAAGGATGCGGTTGGTCCTTTTAAGATCCGGGTTGGTGGTGTTGTCCGAAATGCTGTCGAAGGACAGGTATTTGTATTCCCCTTTGATGTAGTTGACGAAGGTTCCTTTGCCCTGCTGCGAGATGAGATAGCCGTCCTTGGCAAGCTCCGAGATCGTGCGCCGCACGGTGATCCTGGAAACCTGGTACCTCGCCGAAAGCTCCATTTCGCTGGGAAGGCGCTGGCCGTGCTTGTAGACCCCGACCTCGATGTCGTGGAGGACGATCAGCTTAAGCTGTTCGTAAAGAGGCCGCGATGAAGTTTCTACAAGCACCATCTTGCGTTCCGAATCCGTCCTATCGTTTTTCGAAGGGCTTCGGATAGCCGAAGCCGCCGTGGAAGCCGCAGGTCGCCGCAGCCCGGGTCGCGGCGTAGTCCAGGCTCTCCTCCATGGATGAGCCGCCCATGTACCGGGTTATGAAGCCGGCGATGAAGCTGTCCCCCGCGCCCATGGTGTCCACCATCTTTTCCACAGGCTTTATGCCCTGGAGGAAGCGCTCGCCCTTGCGGGAGAACAGAGCCCCCTTGGAGCCTTGGGTGACGCCCACAATTTCCGTTCCATGCCTATGGCAACGGTCAATTATAGAAGTTATTTCCTCCTCCGTCAATTCCGAGCCGGAAAAGAAGGCCATACGGACATAGGGAGCAACGATGTCGATGTATTCGGGTTCGCGGCGGGTGGAAAAGTCGTAGGAGACGTCGGTTGACTTGGCCAGGGCGGGAAGCTCGGGCTCGATTCCGGAGTAGCACGATGTGTGGCACAGATCGAAAGTGCCAATGTGCGCGAGATCTGCAGGCGTTAGGCGAATTCGGAAAATGTGCTGCGCCGTGTCCTTCGGGCCGCCCACGAAGACCCGGTCGCCGTCCGGGTCCAAGCTAACCGCGGGGTGTCCCGAAGCGGCGTAGGTTTTCCTGGAAAGGCTCCATGCGACTCCCTCTTGGTCCAGCGCCCATTTTATATGGTCCGCCTCGGGGTCGTCGCCGAATACTCCAATGTATTCAACGGTTTCCACGCCGTTACGCCTGCAATTCACGGCTACGTTGACGGCGTTTCCGCCTGGGTAATAGAGTCCCTGGTCGAGATAGCAGTCGACAACGTTGTCTCCCACGCATATAAGTCGCATAACGTCCTTCCTTAATCTTTCCTGCAGCCGGGCATCAGCCTTTCACTGAACCGGCGAGCATGCCTTTGATGAAGTGCCTTTGTACGGAGATGAAGAAAATCATGATAGGTATCGCCGAAATGGCCATGCCCGCCAGCAAAGGTCCCCATTCGACCTGGAGCGCGTCCCTGAAGCTCATGAGTCCAGCCGGGATAGTCCTGTATTTGTTCGAATCTATGAAGATGACGGCGAAGAGGAATTCGTTCCAGGCGTAGTACGCCGTGAGGATGGCGCTCGTTATGAGTATGGGAGAGGACATTGGCAGAAATATCCTGAAATAGGTCTGGAGGGAGCTGCAGCCGTCCAGGGTGGCGGATTCCTCGATTTCCTTGGGAACGCTGAGGAAGAAGGAGCGGATGAGAAGGGTGTTCAACGGCAGCCTGAAGGCTATGTAGGGGATGATGAGGGCGAAGAGGGTGTTCCGGATATTAAGGCGCGTCAGGAGTTGGTAGAGTGGGATCAGGCAGACCTGGGGATTGAGCATCATGCCTCCCGTGACGATGAGGAGGGCGTACTTGGTCCAGGCGCTCTTGTAGCGCGAGAGGCCGAAGGCGGCCAATGAACCGAAGAGCACTACGCCCGCGATTGTGGAAACGGTGACTATGAGGCTGTTGACGAAGTATTGGGAAATTCCCTTTTCCCAGGCGACCTTGTAGTTTGACCATTGCGGGACCTGCGGAAGGGCCCAGATGTTGATCGAGATTTCCTCGCTCTTCTTCAATGATGACATCAGTATCCAGAACAAGGGATAGGCGACGAGGATGAATCCCACGGCAAGCATGCAGAACAACAAGGCTTTGGAAAAGGTGATTTTCTTCCTGCGGCTTAAGGCGATCGCGGTGTTCATCTTCAATCCTCCCCGGTCTTGAACGCGGTGAGCTGGACCACCGCCAGGGCTGCGGAGATGAGGAAGATCACCACCGCCAGGGTGGAGGCGTATCCCATCATGTCCTTGAAGAAACCCGATTGGTACATGTGTACCGCCAAGGTTGTCGAGCTGGTTCCGGGACCTCCGCCCCGGGTGAGGATATATGGTTCGTTGAAGACCATGAAGGATCCTGTGACCGTCACCACGGAGGTGACGAAGAACATTTCCTTGACTTGGGGCAGGGTCACCATGAAGAAGCGCCGGACCTTGCTGGCCCCGTCTATTTCCGCCGCTTCGTAAAGTTCCTCGGGTATTTTTTGGATGGCTACGATGAAAAGCATCATGATATAGCCTGTGCTGTGCCATTGCGAAACTGCTATCGTCGCCCATATCGCCGTCTTCGACGAGCCCAGCCAGGGGCGGGCGAAGGATCCCAGGCCGACAAGCTCCAGGAATTTGTTGAGAAGGCCGTCCATGGGATTGTAGACGAAGCTGAAAAGAAGGCAGACCACGGTCACGGATATGAGGACGGGAAGGAAGAAGGTGGTGCGGAAGACGACCGCCACCCTGGAGAAGGCCTTGTCCTCAAGGATCGCCGCCAAAACGAGGCCGAAGCAAACCTGGATGAGGACGGACACTATTGCGTACCTGATGTTGTTCCGGATGGCCGTGAGGACAACCGAATCCTGGAGCAGCATCTTGAAGTTGTCGAAGCCCAC
>JBFLXC010000091.1:0-10073 GCA_040757435.1 Spirochaetota bacterium
CATCATCATAGGCACCATTCCAGTCCTGACCCTCATGGTGGACATTCTGCTCTACAAAAGGAAGCCGAGCCCCTCCGTCGCCCTGGGGATCCTGCTTTCCTTCCTGGGGGTGGCCCTGATCGTCCTGAGGTCCGAGGCCGCAGCCGCCTCTCCGGGAGGCTACCTTTTCATGGTAGGCGCGGCGGCGTCCTGGGTGCTCTACAGCTTCCTCACCAAGCCCCTCTCGGGCGCCTATCCCCTCCTGTCCATAACCTTCTGGCAGATATTCTTCGGCACCCTGGGCTGCCTTCCCTTCGCCCTCCTGGAGCGGCAGGACTTCTCGGGGATAGGCGCCGCGACGATCCTCAACGTGCTCTTCCTCGGCGTCCTCGCCTCTGCCTTCGGCTACTGGCTCTATGTCATAGTCCTGGACAGGATGGGGGCGAGCCGCTCCTCGGTGTTCATCAACCTGATACCGGTCGTGTCCATCGTGGCGTCATTCATCCTCCTGGGGGAGCGGCTCGCCCCGCTCCAGCTCGCCGGGGGGGCTGTGACCATCGCCGGGGTATACCTTGCCACGGCGGCGAGGACAGGCGGGGATAGAGGTTAAGGATAGACGTAGTCCTTTCGACAGCCCCTGTCCTAGAACTTGGTCCTTTCTCCCATAAGAAGATGATAGGCTTCGTAGTCGCTCTTGGCGCCAAGGAGTTTTTGGCGGAAGGCCTCGTCCCCCAGGACAGCCCCTAGGCTGGCCAGGACCTGCATGTGCGGAGCGTCGTCGTCCGCGGGGCTCGCTATGAGGGCCACTATCTTGCCCGGGCTGCCGTCCAAGGTGCCGAAGTCAACGCCCGTGGAATGGATTCCTATGGCCAGGGCTTGGGATTCCACGCCCTTCGTGCGGGCATGGGGAAGGGCGATTGAGTGCTCCATGCCCGTGCTCATACGCTTCTCCCGGTCTAGGGCGTCCTTGAACACGAGCCTGCCGTCCTTCGTCTTTTTCGCGTGGTCCAGCAGGTCCACCAGTTCTCCGATGACTTCTTCCTTGGTAGTCCCCGAAAGATGCACCGTGACGCAGCGGGGATCCAGGATCCGCCTGAACCCAGTGTCCACCCTGCCGGTTTCGATGTGGAGCTCGGTCCGGGACCTCTCCACGTCGTAGTTTTCCTTGAGGGCTTCGAAGCTCGCGTCGAGCTTCACCAAAACCTCGTGCAGGCTTGCCCGGACGAAGGGAATGTCTTCCGGGGCTGTCTCGACGCAAAGGCTCCTTCCCTCCGAAACGAGGGAGATGGAAATGTCCCCCTTGCGGATATGGCTGATCTCATCCCGGACGCTCATGAGTTGGACGAAGAAGCCTTCGCGCTCGAAGTCATGGAGCAGGGTCGAGGTGACGAGTTCGGCGATCTCGCTTCCCGGAAAGTCGATGCGGATGGATTCGGAATTGGAGCTCTTCACGGGTTTCTTGGTCCCCGGCCCGCCCTTGGCCAGGGCTTGGTTGAGCATGGGCGGCGCCACAATGCTGGTTGCCATGATCATGATGATCACAACCCCGAAGATCGACGGCTCGAGGAATCCTCCCGCCAGGCCTATGCCCGCTATGATGAGGGCCACCTCGCCGCGGGGCACCATGCCTATGCCTATCCGCGTCGCTCCGCGGAGATTGAAGCCCAGGAACATGGAGGGTATGCCGCAGCCCAGGACCTTGGACGCCACCGCCGCCACGGTGTACAAAAGGCCGAACAGGAGGACATGGGTGTCGGCGATCTGCCTCAGGTCCACGAGCATGCCCATGACCGCGAAAAATATGGGTACGAAAAAGTCGTAGAGGGGCTTGGTCTTGTCCTGGACAAGGTAGGCTATGTCAGTCTTGGAGAGGCTGATGCCCACGATATAGGCGCCGATTATCATCGCCAGGCCCTGGAGTTCGAAGAAGCCGGCCAGCATGAAGGCTAGGCCCAGGGAAAGCACAGGATAGGTCGTCTCCCCTCCCAGGCGCTTGAGGAAGGCCGACAGCTTCTTTCCGAAGGCCAGGCCCAAGGCGGTGAATCCCAGCCAGATGGCGAAGGCCTTGACGGCGATGCCGGCTATCGCCCTGCTGGATAGATTTCCTTCGCCTCCGCCAATGGCGGCGACCAATCCCATGACGATCGCCAAGAGCACGATGCCCAATACGTCGTCGAAGACCGCGGCTGCGAGGATGGTGACGCCTTCCGGCGAATCCATCTTCTTCCTGTCCGACAGGATGCGGGCGGTGATGCCTACGGATGTGGCTGTGCTCATGATTCCAAGGAACATCGAGCTGGGAGAGAAGAAACCCTGGCCGGATAGGATGGAGCCCAGGCCCGCGCCGGCGGCGAAGGCTATGACGACTCCTCCAAGCCCCACGATGGTGCCCGCCACTGAAAAGCGCAGGAGCATGTCGATGTCGGTTTCGAGGCCAGAGGAAAAGAGGAGAATGATGGAAGCGACGGTGGAGAAGGCATAGAGGGCCGGGCTGATGGCGAAGCCTTCGCCCAAGGGAAAGAGGCCTTGGGGAAAGCCGGGAAGCGGGATGGCTCCCGCGGCGTAGGGGCCGATTATGACTCCCGCCAGGAGCTCCCCCAGCACCGAGGGAAGTCCGATCTTCTGCGCTGCCGCTCCGCCGAGCCGAACGGCGAAGATGATGAGGGCGAGCTGCAGGACCACCTGGGTCATCTGTTCGCCAAGGCTGGGCGCCTCGTCCGTCGGGGAGCCTTCCGCGAAGGCTCCGGACGCGCAAAGGATCAAGAAGACGGATATGAGTAGAAGCCGAGCGATTTTCATAGGTGCCTCTCGCATCAAATGTACCCGATTAGCATTAAATGCGCAATATAGCTACGTATGCAATCGTGCCCCATGTTTGTCCGCCTTGCAAAACGCCATTGCCTCGGGTACTCTGTCCCTGCATGGTTGGTCTATTGTATGAAGACGAAGAAATCCTCGTTATCGATAAACCTGCAGGCCTGCCTTCCCAGCCGGGAGAGCGGGTGAAAAGCTCCGTCATCTCGGTCTGCCAGAGCCAATTCGGCATCGATCCCTTTCCAGTACACCGCCTTGACAAGGAAACCTCAGGCTGCATGATCCTGGCCAAGAGCTCCGCCGCCGCTTCCCTCTGGTCCGAGCGCGTGGGCGGGAAGCATGTGCGCAAGCGCTACCGGGCCGTTTGTCTCGGAGCTCCCAACAACAGCAAGGGCAGCTACGAGGATGACCTGGCCGTTGAGGGCAGGGTCCAGTCAGCAAGGACAGGCTACCTCCTTCTTTCCAGGCTGGGCGACCTCGACGGCAAAAGCGACTTCTTCTCGTACATCGAATTCGAACTTGGAACAGGAAGGACCCATCAAATCCGCCGCCACGCCGCCATGCACGGCCACCCCATACTGGGGGACGACAAATACGGAGACTTCACCTTGAACCGCCGGCTCAAGCGCGAGTTCGGCATAGGGAAACTCCTGCTCTGGGCGTTCGCCCTGGACATTCCCGGATTCCCGGCTTTCAGGGCGGCCATGCCGCCCCACTTCTCGGCCTTTTTCAAGCTTTGGGGACCCACAACGGAGGCGCGATGATGGCCGCGGCCAAACTGTTCACCCTATCCCACGGAGCCGCCTGGGTGCTGCCCGACGGCCGGGTCATAAAAATCCCGGGCTTCCACTCCTCCTGGCTGGCTTCCCACGCCGCGATCGCCGGAGGAGCCGCCAACACTGGTGAGTTCGTCAAGAAATCGGGTTGGGTCTCCGCCGTCCTCCATGAGGGAGGATACCTGGAATTGATCCAGCGTACCCTGGGAGACTCCCGGCAGCGGGACTGCCTGTGGGGGATCCTCTCGTCCAACGCGGAAGCCTTGGAACGGGTTGTCGTCATGGTCCTGGACAAGGAGGGCCACGCGACTTTCCTGAGACCCATGCCCGGATCGAGGGAGGAGTTCGAAGCCCGCCTTGCCGCCCCCTCAGAGGCCTAGGGAAAGTTCCTTCAGGTCCGACGCAAGGAGCCGGGCGTTGCGCGGAGCGTTGGCCTTCGCATGGTTGTTGAAGGCTACGAAGACCTTTTCCGCCCGCTTGGATAGGGCGGCCAGGAGCCGCGCCCTCTCCTTGAGCTCCTTGGCCGAGTATTCGTAGTCGTACCTGGACGTCGCGTCCCCTCCCCACCAGGCTGATTCATTCCTTCCGTGGAGGCGATAGTAGACCATGGCGTTGGTGAGCCTGTCGGTTTCGGGAGGAAGGCCTTTGAGGTCGGGCCTGTCCAGCATGGCAAGGCAGATGTTCCTCTTCCTGAGCTCCTCGAAGACGCTTTCCCGGTACCAGTCGGCGTTTCGGAATTCCACCACCAGGGGGAAGGCGGAAAGGGCGTCGCAGAGTTGGCCAAGATAGCTTCTGTTCTCGGCGATGTAGGAGTAGCGGTAGGGAAGCTGGATGAGGATCGCCGCCAGCTTTCCCCGGCTGCGCAAGACTTCCGCGGCTTGGGAGAAACGCTCCGCGTCCTTGGTCCAGTCGGCGCCGATCTCGTGGGTGAGTCCCCGGTAGGCCTTGAGGGAGAAGAGGAATTCCGCCGGCGTTTGGGAGGCCATGGTGGCAAGGGTGTCCGCCTTGGGCATGGCATACCAGGAGTAGTCGATTTCCACGAAGGGAAACACAAGCGAGTAAAAGCGGAGGAATTCGGTCTGCCGCAGGTCCTTGGGATAAAAGAGTTCACGCCATTCCGCATAGGAATATCCGCAGGTGCCTACGTAGAAGGTAGCTTCCATTTGGCCTCTCCCCTGGAGTATACCATGTTGCATAGAATTCCCGATATGGATATCTTTTCAAGGTCCGGAGGTACCCGACGATGATTGTCAGCCTGGCCGCCAGGATTCTCGGCGCCGCCACTTCCTTCTACATGCTGGTCTGCGCGCTCCGCGTCTTCATGACCTGGTTGCCGGGGATGAACCTCGGGAGGGCTGGGGACCTCGTCAAGGCCGTGGTGGATCCCTATCTGTCCTACTTTTCCAGATTCAAGCTCTTCAGGACCGAAAGGGTGGACTTCAGCCCCATCGTGGCGCTCTCGGTCCTGTCGGTGGCGAACAACTTCCTCTCCTCCGTGGCTGTCTCCGGCCGGGTGAGCATCGGCTTTCTCCTGAGCCTTGTCCTAGGGGCCTTCTGGTCCGCCGTGTCCTTCGTCCTTTCCTTCCTGGCCCTCTGCGTCCTGGCGAGGATCCTGGTCCTGGTCTTCAAATGGAACAGCTTCCACCCTCTGTGGAATGTGGTGGACGCCATCGTCAATCCGGTGCTCCACGCGATCAACAAGAGGATCTACCGGGGCCGTGCCATCGATTACCTGCAGGGACTCATCACGGGATTCCTGTTCCTGGCCATAGCCAGGGCGGCGGGCGGCGCCTTGATAGGCCTCGCGACCCGCCTTTTGGTTTCCCTGCCTTTTTAAGGAGTTAATTCCATGCTCGATTCCAAGACCAGGAGTTTCCTCACCGGCCTTGCCTCCGCGGCTCCGGCGGGCCTGCACCTTGGCAAGCAAGGTCCTACGGAAGCCCTTGCCGCCCAGCTTTCCACCCTGCTGGACCGCCACGAGTTGGTGAAGATGAAATTCATCGATTTCAAGGACGACAAGAAGGCCATCGCCGCCGACCTAGCCCTCGCCGCCGGCGCCGAGCTGGTGAGGGTCATCGGCAACATGGCGATTTTCTACAAGCGGAATCCCGATCCGGAGAAGCGGACCGTCATCCTTCCGTAGCGCGCCTGTTCACGAAGAGGGGATAGGCCGCGGCGAGGAACTTAAGCCCCTTGTAATGAAGCTCCGGGTCCAAGAGGGCCTCGCTGAGCACAAGTTCAATCTGGGGATTGGTTCCCGTCCTCACTATGAAGCCCGCCATATCGCGCCCCGAATCCCCTTCCCCCCCGAAAAGCCTTTCCACCCCCTTCTGCCATTGCTCCAAGGTCATCTGGTCCACGATTATGTCCGAGGCGGTGGACCTGAGCTGGGCCACGCCGTCGTTTTCGTCCTCCATGAAGGCCGAGTAGAGGGGATAGAATTCCTTGGAAATATCCATTATGGAGGCCATTGCGATGACTATCTCGTCGGAGACGAAGGCCGGGGGATCGTCGTTCTTGAGGCTGGAGACCAGGGCGGGAAGGGAGGTCTTGGACTTCAGGACCTCCAAGGCGTAGGCCGCGGATATCTTGACCCGGGGATTCTTGCTCTTCATGAGGATGGATTCTATGAGTGGTATGGACTCCTCGTCCCCAAGCTGGGCCAGGGATATCATGACGCTTCCCTGGAGCATGTAGTCCTCCACCTCCAAGGACTTTCTCAAGGCCGGGATGGCCTCGGCGGTGCCGTGCTTGCCCAGGATGCGGGCGGCCACGTAGGAGGTGGTGAAGCTGTGGGTCTCCACTTCCTTGATGAGGTAGCGGATCACCTTCTGGGAGAGGTGGGACATGGTCTCGAATGCCCGCAAGGCTTCCATCCTGACCTGGAACCTGGGGGAGCGCAGGTAGTCCAGCAGTTCGTCTTGGGAGAGAAGGCTCGCGGAACGTCCGAGCTCCTGGATGAGCTTCACCTCCTGCTTGGGGTTGGCGCTCCTGTCCAGGCGCATGAGGAGGTCGAAGGCCCTCAAGTCCCGCAGGGAAAACATGACGCCCAGGGACTGGGTGACGCTGGCCGACCCCAGGCGCCTCAAGCCTTGCATGAAATAGATTGAAATCCCCATGAGAATGCATAGGAGGCCGTAGAACAGCCGGTAGGAGGAAACGTGGCTGTAGCCCAGCGCGCCGAATCCGTCCAGAAGCAGGCCGCCGAACCCCGAGCCGAGCGCTCCGCCCAGGCCGAAGGCGAAGTAGTAGATCACCGAGAGGTCCAGGGTCTTCTCCTTGGGCACCAGGGAGAAGTAGTAGGCCTGTCCGGCGTTCTCCTCCCCTGCGAAGCCGAAGGCGGAGAGGAAATGGACTCCCGCCAGGAAGAGGGCGGTGGCGGCGCTGGAGGAGAAAAAGGATGCCGAGCCGGGCAGGAGGGCCATGGGGAGGAAGCTTACCAAACCTATGGAGCTGAAGATGATGAAGAGGGGCTTAGAGCCCAGCCTGTCCACCACAAGGCGGGAGAGAAGGCCCATGACCACAGATCCCATGCTGGAGAGGAGGGCGTAGACCATGACGGCGTCGTCGCCCTGGGCGAAGACATCCTTGGCGTAGACCGGCAGGAAGGATCGTCCCATGCCGGAAATGAAGGATAGGGCCATGAAGAGGAAGATGAAGCGGCGGAAGGTCTCATCCTTGACCGCTTCCTTGGTGGTCGCGAGCAGGGATGTCGATGAACCTGGGTTGTAGTCCGTGGGTTCAGGCGTCTTGAGGAGGTAATAGCAGCCCAGGTACCCGGAGGCGAGGCCGATAGAGACTCCCAGGGCGTAGGACCAGGGCGTGGCGTTTTCTCCCAGGAACAAGGCCACCAAAAGGCCGCTGGTCATGGATGCCAGGGAGTTGATGATCGAGGTGTTGGTCATGAATTCGCCCCGGTCGGACCTGGGCTTTTCGCCGCCTCCCGTGGCCAGGAAACCCACCACGGGGTTGTTGCCTATCAGGGCGATGCCCCTGAAGAAGGCGAAGCCCGCCACACCGGCGATGAGGAGGCCGATGGCAGCGCCGTTCATGCCCCGGGCGGCGAAGAGGGGAGCCGCCAATGTGGGGATGAAGGCGGTGTACCTTCCCACCCATGCCCAGCCGAAGGTCCAGACTATGGGTTTCTTGCGCACCACCTTCTTGCCTATGGGCATCATGAAAAAGGTTGTATAAGCTATGGCGTTCAGTATTCCGACCAGGGCGTTCGATGCGCCCATGCGGATGGCGAAGAGGGTTACGAAGGAACCGGAAAGGAAGACGAAGGAAAAGGAGTTGAGGAAATTGAAGGTGTAGTAGGATTTTCTCGCCTGGCCGAGGCGCTTGGGCGAAAGGGGGGAAGGCTTGGCCGCTCCGCCCCTCTTGTGTTCCTGGCTAGCCATTGTGTCGAGCTCCGCCTATGAGATTCTTTTTCTTCCACCGACCGGCCAGATAATACCATGTGGAGGCTCCTCCTCCAATCATCCATGCCGCGGGAATCGACCACCAGACTCCCTTCGATCCCATGCCGAATACCCGGGTGAAGAGGAAGGCCGCGGGAACCCGCACCAGCCAAAGGGCCACGAGGGTGATGAACATGGGGACAAGGACATCCCCCGCGCCGCGCATGACACCGTTGTTGACCATCATGAAGCTGAAGGCGAAATAGAAGAACCCTACGATGCGGAAGTATTCGCTGCCTATGCGGATGACTTCGGCGTCGGTGGTGAATATGCCGATCAGGGGCGCTCCCGCGAGGATCACCACAAGGCCGATGGCCAGGGAAATGGCGCTGGAGAGCCCCAGGGCGGACAGGTGCCCTCGCTTGACTCTTTCTATTTTTCCCGCCCCTATGTTCTGCCCCGTGAAGGTGGTGATCGCTTGGCTCAGGTTCATCGCCGGAAGGGCGGCGATGGAGTCTATCCTGGAGGCCGCGGTGAAGGCCGCCATGGTCGTGGCGCCGAATTCGTTCACTATGCGGGAGAGGACCATCATGCCCAGGGAGACAAAGGTCTGCTGGATGCCCGAGGGCAGGCCGATCTTGAGCATGAGGGAGAAGGAGGGCCTGTCCCACTTGAGCCTATTGAATCGGAAGCGCAGGATTTGGTTCCTCTTGTCCAGGAGGTAGAGGCCGCCCAGGAAGGAAACCGCCTGGGCTATCACCGTGGCCCAGGCCGCTCCCTTAACGCCCCACCCGAAGGCGATCACGAAAAGCAGGTCGAGGGCGATATTGATGATGGTCGATGCGGCCAGGAGGGTGAGCGGCGTCTTTGAATCCCCCAAGCCTCGGAGCATGGCCGAGATGCCGTTGTAGCCGAAGGTTGTGATCATGCCTGCGAATATTATCCGCAGGTAGTCGGCGGCGGGCTGGAAAATCTCCGGAGGAACCGCCAGGGCGCGAAGGATGAAGGGCGTGGCGAGGATTCCGCTTCCTGTGACGAGGATGCCGGCGCCGAATATGAACACGTAGCTCGTGTCCACAACCTTGGAAAGGTTGGCCATGTCCTTCTTCCCGAAGAATTGGGAAATCAGGACCGTGGAGCCCATGGCTATGCCCATTATGAGGGAGAGCATGAGGAAGAGGACCGGAAAGGAGGTGCCCACGGCGGCCAGGGCGTCGGTGCCCACGAAACGGCCTACCACAAAGCTGTCCACCATGTTGTAGAACTGCTGGAACACGTTTCCCAGGAGCATGGGAAGGGCGAACCAGATTATCTGCCTGGTCTCGTCACCTGTGGTGAGGTCCTTCATTGGGCCTTCGCCTCGTTCCAAAGGCTGTCCATGCGGGAGAAATGTTCCGCCGCCGGCTTCAGTCCTTCTTCCTTCAGGCGCTTTTCAATATGCCGGAAGCGCTTTGAGAATTTTTCGTTGGTCCTTTGCAAGGCCACCGAGGGGTCGATGCCGCTGAACCGCGCCAGGTTTACAAGGGAGAAGAGGAGATCGCCCATCTCCTCCTCGAGCCTTTCCCGGTCTCCGGCCTGTTTTTCCGCCTCCGCTTCCTTGAGTTCCTCCCTGACCTTGTCCCAGACCTCCTCCTTGGCCGTCCAATCGAAGCCCGCCTTGGCGGCTTTCTTTTGGATCTTGTAGGCCCTTTCCAGGGGAGGAAGATGGCGGGGGACCTCGTCCATCAATGAATCCTTCTTCCTGCGCCCTTCCTTTGTTTCCTTTATTGAATTCCAAAGCTCCACCACCCCCGAGGCCGTGGCCGCCTCTTCTGCGCCGAAGACATGGGGATGGCGCCGTACCAGCTTTTCCGCCACGCCCTGGAGGGCGGAGGCGACGGAAAAAGCGGATTCCTGCTCGTACATGTAGGCGGTCATGACAGCAAGGAGGAAGAGGTCCCCGGTTTCCTCCCTGGCATGCTCCAGGTCCCCTTCGCTGATGGCTTCCACCAGTTCGTAGGCTTCCTCGAGGATGTTGCCCCGGATCGAGGCCGGGCTCTGTTCACGGTCCCATGGACAGCCGTCGGGAGCCCTGAGCCGCGCGATGATGGTGTAGAGGAGGGAA
>JBFLXC010000092.1:0-9934 GCA_040757435.1 Spirochaetota bacterium
GACCTTCATCTTCACGATGACGTAGGAGATCATGGTTCCCGCCAACATGGTGACGAAGGCCGCCCCAAGGGAGAGGTAGAGGGAATTCCAGATGGCGTCCTTGGTCATCTTCCACTGGAAGATCTTGATGTAGTTGTTCCAGGTCATGTTCTTCAGCTCGAAGGCGAGGCCGTAGGTCTTGAGGCCGCCGACGAGGAATATTGTGACCGTGGGCAGGACTACGGTGATCAGGATGTAGACCACCGAAATGATGAGGAGGGGAGTCTTCAGGCCCCTGAGCTTGAGGACCATGGGGCGCATACTCTTGCCCGCGATGATCTGGTACTGGCCCTTCTTGAGGAGGAGGTCCTGCAGCTTCAGGATCAGGGCGGCGGAGATCACCAGGATGGTGGAGAGGATGGTTCCCACCCTGATGGCGCCGAAGGATCCTCCTGAGGCGTAGATCCGCTCGTAGATCTTGGTGGGGATGTTGTAGATGCCTTTTTCCGTTCCCAGGATGGCGGGGACGCCGAAGTGGGAGAGGGAGTAGAGGGCGACGAGCAGGGCGCCGGAGAGGATGCTGGGCATGACCAGGGGGAGGGTGATCTTCCGGGTTATCGTTCCCAGCCCCGCGCCTGAGATGCGGGCCGATTCCTCGAGGGTCGGGTCCATGCGCTCCAAGGCTCCCGCCACCTGGAGGAAGACGAAGGGGAAGAGGTACATGGACTCGATGGCGATGATGCCACCCAGGCTCATGATGTCTATGGGCGCCTGCTCCAGGCCGAACATGGCCATGAGGAGCTTGTTGATGTAGCCCGCCCGGGAGGAGAGAAGGACCTTCCACGCCAAGGCTCCTATGAAGGAGGGGAGCATGAAGGGCACGAGGAAGAGGGCCTTCATGGTCTTCTTGAAGGGCAGGTCGGTGCGGGCCACCAGCCAGGCGAAGAAGGTGCCTATGGTGGTGGACACAAGGGTCGTGCCCGAGGCGATGAGGACGGAGTTCAGGAGGGCTTGGTAGGTGTCGGGGTCCGAGAGGATCTTCATCACCCCCGCTATGTTGAACTTTCCGTTCTCGAAGAAGGCGGTGAAGAGGATGAGGAGGACGGGAACCGCGACCACCACCACCAGGACAAGGATGGAGAAGATGAGGACGAGATTCGCCGTGGACAGTTTCTTGGCGGAGCTTGAAATGCTGTTCATCGCACTGCCTCCCCGTTCTTGCCGAACCATTTCAGGGCGGCGAAGCGGATGCCGCAGGGCTGGTCCTTTTCGATGATGAGGTCCCGGGCGATGGCTTCCTCGGTTTGGATCTGTGCCCGGAGCTGCACTCCCCCCACCTCCAGAAGGTAGTCCACGATGGGACCCAGGAGGGAAAGCCTTGCGACCTTGGCGGGCATGGAGCCCGCGCCCGCGGCATCCTTTTCAAGGATTATGTCCATGGGCCGGCAGGCGGCCTTTCCGGGCCCGTCGGGAAAGGCCGCGGGCGCCTTCTGGGGCAGGGCCATGCCGCCGGCGATTCTCGCCGCCTGGCCTTCCACCTCGACGGGAATGTAGTTCGGGATGCCCAGGAACTGGTGGACGAACTCATCAACCGGGTGTTCGTACACTTCCTCGGGCGTCCCGGTCTGCCGTATCCTTCCCGAGGAGTCCATGATGGCCATCCGGTCGGAGATGGCCAGGGCCACCTCCTGGTCGTGGGTGACGTAGAATATCGTCGTTCCGGTCTTTCGCTGCAGCTCCTTGATCTCGAAGCGCATCTCCTCCCGGAGATTCGCGTCCAGATTGGTGAGGGGCTCGTCCAGGAGCATGACCGCCGGGGATGTCACCAGGGCCCTGGCCAAGGCAACCCGCTGCTGTTGGCCGCCGGAAAGCTGGTAGGGGAAGCGGTTCGCCAGGCCTTTCAGGTTCACCTGCTCGATGGCCTTCTTCACATCCTGGGAAATCCGCTCCTTGGGGGCCTTGGCGATCTCCAGGGGGTAGGCGATGTTTTCATGCACGGTCTTGTGGGGCCACACGGCGTAGTCCTGGAAGACCACGCCAATATGGCGCTCCTCGGGGGGCAGGGCGCGCTTGGCGTCCGCCACCACCCGGTCTCCTATGCTCACCTGTCCCTCGTCGGGGGTCTCGAATCCCGCGATGAGCCGCAGGATCACCGTCTTGCCGCAGCCCGAGGGGCCGAGGAGGGTGAAGCACTCCCCGGACTTGATAGTCAGGTCGAGTCCATCCAGGACCTTGTGGGATCCGTAGGATTTGGACACGCCGGACAGCTGAAGATCAGCCATGGCGGATTCTCCTTGTACATGGGTATGTGGGAACGGGGGAAACCCCCGGCCGAAGGCACCTTGTCATCGGCCGGGGAATCGCGTGGGAAATTACTTCTTCTGCATGATGGCGGTGAACTTGTCGATTGTGGCCTGCTTTTCCACCATGAGTTCCAGGTAGTCGATCTTCATGGCCCGCTTCACCGCCTCGTCGGGGGTGACAAGGCCTACGCCCTCGACGATGGGCACGTCCTTGCGGACCGGGAGGGTGTAGTTGTTGGCGATGATGGTCTGCCCGTCCTTGGAAAGGAGGAAGTCCACGAACTTTTGGGCGGCCGAAAGGTTGGCCGTGCCCTTGAAGATCGCCACGGGGCTGGGAATGACCAGCATTTCCTTGGGATAGACGAAGCCCAGGGGAGCCCCAAGCTTGATCTTGTCTATGGTGATGTAGTCAACGCCGATGCACGCCGCGAGGTCGCCGGCGGCTGTGTCGTCCACCACCTGGCCCGAGCCCTGGCCCATCTTTCCGCCGTTGGCCCTGAGCTTCTCGAAATAGTCCCAGCCCAGGTTCTTGGCCATCATTCCCACGGAAACCATGGCTGTGCCCGAGAGGGCGGGGTTGGCGATCGCGAACTGGTTCTTGTAGGAAGCTCCGAAGAGATCGCTCCACTGGGTGGGCGGGGTCTTTATCTTGTTGGTGTTGTAGGTGACGCCCAGGGTGCCGAGGCGCGCGGGGGTGAAGGTGTAGTCCGGGTCGACCAGGGGGCTCACCACGAACTGGGCTTCGGGCGACTTGTAGGCCTGGAGCACTCCTTCTCTCTTCAAGGAATAGAAGTCAGGGACTTCGCTGGTCCAGAGGACGTCCACCACGAGCTTTCCGGACTGGCGCTCCGCGGCGATCTTGGCCATGATCTTTCCCGCGCCGGCGGAATAATAGTCGAACTGCACGTTGGGATGCTTCTTCACGAAGGCGTCCCTCAGCTCTCCGATAAGCACTTCCTTCATGGACGTATAGACCATGAGCTTTTCCTTCTGGGCGAATACAGGGACGATTCCGGTCATGAGAATCGCCAAGACAATGAGCGTTGCGCGTTTCATCGCGTCCTCCTTGAAATCGATAGGCCATTTTCTGATCCGTTTTTCCAGGCGGGCAATGAGTACTTTGGTACTTTGGGGGATATTTAACCAAAAAGCCGGGGATCCAGGGTAAAACCTGGGTTGCGGCGGGCGAAGTCGGCCAAGCCCTCCAGGGTGAGCTCGGCCTCCTGGAGAAGGAGGAGGGCCGAGAACCTGTCCTGGACTCCTATGGTCTGGTAGATGGAGTGGAGGTAATTCTTCACCGTCTGCTCCCGGATCTCCAAGGCGAAGCCGATTTCCTTGTTGCTCCTCCCCGTGAGGAGGAAGAGTAGGACGGTCTGTTCCTTGGGGCTCAGGCGCTCGAACCAGGGGGGAAGGGCGGAGATCGCCTTCGCTTCCTCTGCGGTGGATTCCTCCGCCCTGGGCCTGGCGCCTAGGAGGAAATAGGCCGCCGCCGCTATTGAGGCGAGGAGAAGGATCTTCATCATGAAGGGGAGGGCGTCCAAGGCCATGGGGAGGACCGAGACCAAAAGCCAGTCCCTGCCGGGGATGGGATTGTAAACCACCCAGAAGGAACGGATACGGGAGTCGTCCTCGAATTTGGCCTTGCTCCTGTAGCGCCCGGCGTCGGGAAGGGGGAGCTTGCCCTCCATCCTCGCCTTCCAGCCCGGAATGGCTTCCTCCAAGGTCTTCCTGGTGAAATCGGGGTCGGCGGCGGAGAGGATGGTTCCCTCCCTGTCCAGGAGGACGGAATAATCGGTCTTCTGGGTTACTTCTATCCCCTCCTCCTGGGAGTATCCGCTCACGGTGCGGGCGAAGCGGTCGGGATCGATGAGGAGGACCAGGACCCCAAGGGGCGAAAGGTCCTTCCTGCTCTTCACCAGACGGGCGCAGAGGATCGCCGGAGCGGCGCCTTTCAGGTCCAGGGGAGTCCAGACGGGGCGGCCTTCCTCCGCGAGGGCTGTGACCATGACCGCTTCCTTCACCGGCAGGTATACGGATCTTGTCAGCGAATCGCTCATGGTGAGGGGTATCCTTCCATCGCCGCCCGCAGGGAAGAAGACAGCGTCCTTCAGCTCCGGGACCGTCTCCGCCGAGCCATCCAGGTGGTTGGAAAAGATGGAATTCCATGGGCTCACGTCGTAGGCTTCGGCCTCGGCCGCGTAGGAGGCCAAGGTATCGTTGAGGAGCTGGTTTGCGATGAATTGGTAGGATACGGCTTCCACGGCCTCGGCAAGCTCGGCGGTGCGCCGCGCCCTGATGGCGAGGATGGAGGCGGCGTAGTCCGCGGGGTCTTGGCTGCGCGCCGCCATCCATAGGTCCGCCCCGAGGAGAAGGAGGGACAGGGCGGCGAGTCCTAAGCCGAGTCTCAGCTTTCCCGGCGCTCCGGGAGTTGCCGATCCGAGCCGGAATGGAAGGCGCATCGCCTCAGTATAGCCGAGGATGGGGAAAAAATTAACTGAAAATTAAATTTGTTTGGTCCAGTGTTCCAGGAGAATCTTCAGGCCTATGAGGATCAGGACTGTACCTCCGCCGATCTCGGCCCATTCCTCAAGGACGCTCTTCAGCCTTTTCCCGAAGAGGATGCCCAGGCCGCTGGTGGCGAAGGTGGTGACCCCGATGATGGCCGAGGGAAGGAGGATGGGCGCCCCGATGAGGGAATACGAAAGGCCGACGGCCAACGCGTCGATGCTGGTGGCCAAGGCCAATAGGAGGAGTGTGTCCAGCCTGGCTATGCCGTGGGACTTCCCTTCTTCGGGATCGGGACAGGCTTGGGGATTCCTTGCCTTTATTCCCTCGTAGACCATCTTGCCGCCCACCAGGGCGAGGAGGATGAATGCTATCCAGTGGTCCACGTCCTTGATATGTTCGGCGAAGGCCGAGCCCAGGATCCATCCCGCCAGGGGCATGCCGAACTGGAAAAGGCCGAAGGCCAAGGCCGCCCTGATCCCTATGCCCAAGGGAATGCGCTGGGAGCAGAGGGCGGCGGAAACGGATACTGCGAAGGCGTCCATGGAGAGGGCGAGGCCGACGGCCACATAGGTGAGCATTTGTCTTTCCTAGTAGGTCCGGGCGAGGAGCTGGTCGCAGAGCCTTGTGAATTCCCGCTTTGCCGGCCCGTCCGGCAGATCGGAGATTTCCTTCCGGGCCCGGGCGGTAAATCCCAAGGCCACGTCCTTGGCCTTTCCCAAGGCTCCGGATTCCGCCACCCGGCGCACCACCGACTCGACCAGATCGTCGGTCATTCCCGCTTTGCCGGCCTTGGCCAGGAGCGGCCTCAGGCTGGGGTCCCTTTCCATGGCGAAGGTCAAAGGCAAGGTGCAGAGCCCTTCCCTAAGGTCGTTGCCCACAGGCTTCTTCAGGGTCGCCCGGTCGGATTCGTAGTCCAGGATGTCGTCGATTATCTGGAAGGCCATGCCAATGTCGTAGCCGGCCCTCCGCAAGGTCTGGGTCAGGATGGGGTCGCAGCCCGCCTCGTAGGCTCCGACATGGAGGGCGAGGGAGAAGAGTGCGGCGGTTTTGCCGGCTATGGTCCTCAAGTACCCGCGGCGGGAAACGGAGAAGGAAAACTTTCCCATGTCCTGGTTGATCTCAGCGGAGCAGACCTGGCCCACGAAGCGGGCGAGGATCCGGGCGCTTTTCTGGTCCGCCCACTCCGCCACCAGGCGGAAGCTGCGCGAGAATAGCCAATCTCCCGCCAGGATGGCGTTGACGGTGCCGAATTTGGTATGCAAGGCAGGTATGCCCCGGCGGAATTCCGCGTTGTCCAGCACGTCGTCGTGCACAAGGGTGGCGGTGTGGAGCAGTTCCAGCGCCGCGGCTATGTGGGGGATCTTCCTTGCCGCCGCCTTCGCCTTCCTGGGCGGCCCGAATTGGGATCCCAGGATGACAAAGGCGGGCCTGAGCATCTTTCCTCCGGAAAGGACAAGCTCCTTGGTCTGGCCTTGCAGGGGATAGCTTGGGTCGGTGAGCGCGCGGATCAGGATAGCCTCTACTTCCGCCAGCTTGCCGGCCATGAGAGGGCTTTCTTTCCAGAATTCGGTCATGTAGCCTCGAAACGTCAACGCGCGGGGTCAGACCCCGCACGTTGACCGGTTGAAGAATTATTTCGTGGGGTCGTCGCCGTAGAAGTGCCACTTCCTGGCGAACTTGGTGCCGTTCCACCAGCGCTTCACGAAGGGAACGATCCAGTAGTCGCAGCCGAAGGCCCTTCCCGCGCCACCCATCATCACGATGGCGGCGAAGACGAACCACAGCTGGTTCCAGGCGAACATGCCCGACATGGTGAACACCACGCACATGCCTATGCTGGCCACCGCGGCCAGCCAGGTGAAGCATCCGCCGAAGAGGGCCAATCCGATGGCGATCTCCATGAAGACGATCATGATTTGGAAGAGGTTGAAGGGAAGGTAGGCGAAGATTCCGTCCATGAAGGTGGTGCGGAACCAGGTCACCAGGCCGGAGCTGGGATCAAGGATGGGCTTGGAAAGATCCCAGATCGCCTTCAGCGCGGTGCCGGCGGCTTCCGCCGCACCCTCGACGGCTCCGGAAGCCGCGGCCACGGCCTCGGCTCCTGCCTCCCATGCTCCGGATGCCGCGGTCACAGCCTCGGCCGCGGCCTCCGCCCCGCCCTCCCAGGCGGCGCTGGCGGCGCTGCCCGCGTCCGCCGCGGCCTGGACTCCCTTCTGGACTACGCCGGGGGAGAACATCCAGCTCGACTTCGACCCAAGGTCGAACTTGAGCCAGCCTTCTCCCACCTTGTTGAGACCCTCGAAAAACCACATGAGTCCCAGCCACATGCGCAGGAGCAAGGGCCAGTATCCCCGCACACGGTAGGATATGAACTCGCCGATGAAGGAACGGCGGTTCTTTATCTCCAGGAACTCGTGCTTGAAGTACTCCCACACCTGGTTGAAGCCCGCGATGTTGAAGAGGTAGTACATGTTGATGAGGTGCTTGAAGAAGAGGGCAACGAAGCCCGAGGACTTGATCCCGCCGGCGTTGGCCACGCCATAGCGGCCGCCGATGGACACCATGAAGCCGTGGTAGTTCGGCTTGAAGACATGGCGCTCGCCGCCCTCGATGTCCGAGATGATGTTGTGCGCCGCCGCCTCCGCCGAGAAGTGGGCGGATTCGACGATCTGGGCCATGGGCTTTCCGTCCAGCATGAGCCCGGCGTTGTCGCCCACCACGTAGACGAAGGGGTACTTGGTGGAGCGCATCCCGTTGTCGCACTCGATCCTGTTGCGCTTGCCCATGGGGAGGGGCAGGGAGCCCGCGAAGCTCGAACCCTTGACGCCGCAGGTCCAGATGAAGGTTTCGGTCTCGACGATGGTGCCTGACTTGAGGATGACCTTACCGGGCTCGGCGCCTACGATGGCCTGGCCGAGCATGACCTCGCAGCCCATCTTGGCAAGGTATTTCTCCGCTTTGGCGCGCAGGGGTTCCTCGAGGATGGGGAGGATGGAGGGAAGGGCTTCGATGTTGACGACCCTGGTTTCCTTGGGATCGATGAAATGCTTCTTGCACATCGTGTCCCGGTACTCCAGGAGTTCGCCTATCATCTCGATGCCCGTGAAGCCGGCTCCGGCCACGACGAAGGTGAGCATCTTCTTGCGCTTCTCGACATCAGTCTCCTTGGAAGCCTCGTAGAAGACATGCTCCACGTGGTTGCGGATCTTCATGGCGTCTTCGAAGGCCCAAAGGGTGAAGCTGTTCTCCTGGACGCCGGGGATGCCGAAGAACTCAGGCTCTGCGCCGACTCCGACCACGATGTAGTCGAAGGCATAGTCGCCCTTCTGGCCGAAGGCCTTCTTGGCCTCGAAGTCGACCTTGGTCACCTTGTCCAGGACGACGTTGATCCTCTTGGCGCCGAAAATCTTCTTGAAGCTCACCTGGACCGACTCGGGTTCGGTCCTCCAGCCCGCGACTTCATGCAGCTCCGTCATAAGGGTGTGGAAGGGTCGCATGTCCACCAAGGTGATTTCGACGTTCGCGGACTTCCGGAAGCGTTTTTCCAGGATCTTGCCCGCCCAGACGCCGCCATACCCTCCGCCGAGGATTAGGATTTTTTTCGAATCGCTCATTAAAGAACTCCCGATTATTGTGGTAGGATGATTGGCAACGCCGCCAGTATACACGAGATTTCTATAAATTACTATATACTGAATTATATAGATTTATTTTTATTTGTATCGCCGGGCCGCGTGGCGAAGCCGTACCCGGCATAGCCCCGGGGGCTTTCCCAGGCCTTTCCGGTCCCCAGGTTCACTTTTCTCTTCGTTTAGGGTACTATTCACCCTTTGCGAATTAAACCCAATTTGTATAGGAAGAATTATGGATCTTTCGCGTTTTTCGATCAATCCCGCCCTGGCGTCCGCGGCGGGCGCCGACGACGGCTTCCGATCAGCCTTTTTTGACAAGATTCTCTCGAGCCTCTTCGAGAAGGACGAAAATGTCTATATCAAGACGGACCTTTCCAAGGATCGGGACCTTGTATTCGTGTTTCCGGCCTTGTATTGGCTCAGTTCCAGGCCGAAGCTATCCCAGAAGGCCAGGGCGCTCTACCTGTGCGAGGACGATGAGACGGCCCGTTCGGTGGCTCGGGTCGCCGCCGAGCTCTGCGGAAAGACCCCGGGATTGGGAAGCCCGGCCCTCCTCTTGGCGGAATCCCGGGACCAAGGAGCCATGCTTGGTCCGGAAACGGCCTTTGTAGTGGCCAGCGTCGAGGGTTTCAGGGCTGCCGCCGCGGACGAGGCTCTCCGGGCGGAGCTGGCGCCCCGGAGCTTCGGCTTTGTGATAGCCGACCAGGCGGAGAGGATCGCCGAGCGTCCCGGGGAGGAGCAAAGGAAAACCTTCGGATTCCTACTTCCTTCCTGGGAAAGGAAAACCCTGGTGGTGGCCTCCAAAGCCAGCCCCAAGGCCAAGAACTTCGCCTGGGACTTCGCCGACAACCCCAAGGAAATCAAGCTGGGCGAGGCCATCGGCAAGGCAGTGACCATGCCCACCCTCACCTATGAAAGCACCGAAGGGGACAAGATACGCTTCATCCTCAAGCTCCTGGGAGAGGAAAAGAGCGCGCGGCTCTGCGTCTTCTGCAACCTCAAGTCCACGGCGGCGGAACTTTCGATCCGCCTGGGCATGAACGGGGTGGAGACGGACTACATCGCGGGCAACCTCAATGTGGAAAGGAAGAAACAGATCGTTGCCAAGGCCCTGCGCCATCCGGGACGCTTCGCCTTGGTCCTCACCGACGAAGGCGCCAAGGGTATCGAGAAGCCTGGCTTCACGGTCTTGGTGAACTACGACATCCCCCTGGAACCGGAACTGTATTTCGACCGCATCTCCATCCTCGAGGCGGACAATCCCGAATCGACACTCTACAACCTGGCCTGCGAGCGATACATGTACGGGCTTCCGGCCATAAAGCGGAGCCTTGACGCATCCCTGGAGCTCCTGCCCTTGGAAGGCTTGGGCGAGCTTCCCGCGGATGCCAGCGCGGGGCAGAGGATAGAACTCCCCGAGCCGCGCCGGCGCTTCGACAGGGATCGCGGCCGGGATAGGGACAGGGATAGGGGACCGCGCCGCGACGAGGGCAGGAGGGACGAGCGGGGGAG
>JBFLXC010000093.1:0-9899 GCA_040757435.1 Spirochaetota bacterium
GCGTACTTGGATACCAAAAACGTGCCCTTTACGTTCACGTCCATGACTCTCTGGTAGTCTTCCTCCCCGGCGTCTTCGACCCTTCCCCCCACGACGATGCCTGCGCAGTTGACGAGGATGTCCAAGCCGCCGAAGGCCTCAACCGCGAGCCGCACCATGCGCCGGGCATCCTTATCCTGGGATACATCGCCCTGGATGAAGATGCCTTCGCAGCCAGCGTCCCCAAGGGCCGCAAGGACAGCGGCTCCCTTCGCCGCGGAGAGGCTGTTCGCCGCCACCCTCGCTCCAGAACGGGCCAACAGCACGGCCGCGGCCTTGCCTATGCCCGCGCCGGCCCCGGTGATGAGCACCCGTTTTCCCGTGAAGTCCATGGCTTGCCTCTCCTTCCATCCTAGGATATACCCTACGGGTAAACCTATTGGGAAGGGGAATGACATGGGCCTAGCCATTGCGATCATCCTCGGCCTTGTGGCCATGACGGCCATCGCCGGCGCCTTCGACTACCTGGGCAAGAGAAGCCGCGGCCTGTCCAGGGACTACGCGGGAAAAATCGAAAGCCTGGAGCAGCGTGTCCAGGCCATGGAAACCTCCATGGGGGAAAAGGACGCCCAGATACGGCAGCTGGAGACCAAGGTGGATTTCATGGACCGCCTCCTGGAGGACAGAAGGGACAGGAGTTCGCGTTAGCCCGGGGATTGACCCGAGTCGTATACTTATTCCATGGAAAAGATAGTTCCCCACATTTGGTTCGATACCCAGGCGGGGGAGGCGGCTGAGTTCTACTGCTCCCTCTTTCCCGATTCCAGGATCCTAAGGCGGGACCTCATCCCCGGAACCCCCTCGGGGGACATGGAGATGCTCAGCTTCGAGCTCTGCGGAAGACCCTTCTCGGCCTTTTCGGCCGGTCCCTACTTCAAGCCCAACCCGTCGGTTTCCTTCACCGTTTCCTGCGAATCCATCCAGGAGGTGGACAGGCTTTGGGAGGCCCTCTCCAAAGGAGGAAGGGAGCTCATGGCCCTGGGGGAATACGACTTCTGCCCCCGCTATTCCTGGGTGGAGGACCGCTTCGGACTGTCCTGGCAACTCATGTACTCTCCGGAAACGGCGGCGAACCGGCGGATGGTTCCTTCCCTCCTCTTCGCAGGCCGGGCCTGCGAAAAGGCACGGGAGGCGATGGAGTTCTATGCCTCCGTCTTCCCGGATTCAGGCGTTGATTTCCAGGCGCCCTACGGGCCGGGTGCGGCGCCCAACGCCGAGGACTTTCTCATGTACGCTTCCTTCCGCCTGGCCGGCCAGGCCTTCTCAGCCATGGACAGCGCGCTGGACCATGGGTTCGGCTTCACGGAGGGCATCTCCCTCATGGTCTACTGCGATTCGTCCCAGGAGCTTGACCGCATCTGGGGCGCCTTGAGCGCCGATCCCGAGGCGGAGCAATGCGGGTGGCTCAAGGACCGCTTCGGCCTATCCTGGCAGGTCCTGCCCCGGGAACTGGACGCCCTTACGACCCAGGAGGATCCTGTGCGGCGGAACCGGGTGGTCAAGGCGATGCTGGGCATGAAGAAGCTCGACATCGACGCCCTGAGGAGGGCCCAGGAGGAGGCTTCGCCGATTGACGACTACATAGCCGGGCGCTCAGGCTTGGCCAGGGCTCGGCTTGAGGAGATCCGGAACCTGATAAGGGAGAACGCGCCGGAGGCGGAGGAAAAGATCTCCTACCAGATGCCTACGTTCTACCTGGCCGGGAACCTCGTGCATTTCGCCGCCCAGTCCAGGCACCTGGGCTTCTACCCTTCGCCCAGCGCGATAGAAGCCTTCAAGGCCGAGCTTGGATCGATCGGCTATTCCAAGGGGGCCCTGCGGTTTCCCTACGAGGAGCCCCTGCCACGGGAAGTGATAGCGAAGATGGTGAGGTTCAGGGCGGAGGAGAACAAGGCGGCGGCTAAAAAGAAGGTGCGGAGAAAATAGGCGTTGTACCCGAGCTGAAAACTTCGTTATAATCTGGAACCTATGGACATAGCGGGAATAGTCGCCATACTTTCGACCCTCATCGGAGTGCCGTGCATCGTCTTCGGTTTCGTGCTCCTCAATCTGCGGGGGAAGAGGGAAATAGAAAAGCTCAAGCTCCAGAAGGAAATGATGGAGCTTGAGGTCCAGAAGGAAGCGGTGAGGATGCGGCTCCTCGAGGCTGAAAACCGCAAGTACGACAGGATGATCGACGGCCGGTTCGGCGCCGGAGAGGGAGGCTTGGAAAAATGAACATCGCGGTGGTTGGGATCGGCGGAGTAGGGGGATATTTCGGCGGGAAGCTGGCGGCGCTCGCGGAGCGCGATCCTGGTTTCAAGGTCCACTTCATAGCCCGGGGCGCGCACCTCGCGGCGATACGGGCCCAGGGTCTTGAATTGGACGCCGAGGAAGGAAGGATGACCGCAAGGCCCACCATGGCCACGGACAAGATAGGCGATCTCCCCGCCCTGGATCTCTGCCTCGTCTGCGTCAAGGGCTACGACCTGGCTGCCGTCCTAGGGCAGCTCAAGGATAAGGTAGGCGGATCAACCGCCGTGCTTCCCCTCCTCAACGGGGTGGACATCTATGAAAGGGCTTCTCAGGTGCTGGAATCGGGCTATCTCCACCCCTCCTGCGTCTACATCAGCGCAAGCCTCGAGGGACCGGGCAAGGTCAGGCAGCGGGGTCCCCTGTCCACCATCCTCTTCGGCGCGGATCCGCGGCGGAAGGAGGAAAACCGCGGGGCCCTGGAGGTCCTTCAGAAGGCGGGGATCAAGCATGCCTGGAAGGACGAACCCTTCCTCGAAATTTGGAGCAAATACCTCTTCATAGCTCCCTTCGGCCTTGTGACCGCCGATTCGGGACTCACCATCGGGGAGGTCATCCAATCCGCTCCCCATCTGGAGGCGGTGCGGAGGATCATGGGCGAAATCATTGCCCTGTCCAAGGCGAAGGGCATCCTCCTGCCCCCGTCGGCCATCGAGGACACGATAGAAAAGGCGAAGAAGTTCCCCTTCGAGACGAAGACTTCTTTCCAAAGGGACGTGGCTTCCCCGGGCAAGCCCGACGAGAGGGATCTTTTCGGCGGGTCGATCCTAAGGCTGGGGAAGGAGCTTTGGGTGCCCACGCCGGGGACGGCCGAAGTCTTCTCCTCCATCCTCCGAAAGAAGCCCTAGGCGGCGAAGGGGAATGGCGACATGAGGATCCGTCCCGCGGCCGCGGCGTTGTTGGCTCTCGTCTTCGGAATCTTCCCCTTGAGCGCCCAATTCTGCCCCACGTCCAACGACGCCTGGTACCCTCCCTTCTCGCTCGCCCAAAGGGCAAGGATAGGCGAGGCGGGGGAAAAGGTCCTGGAATCGGCCTTTCCAAGGGGATTCCCTCCCCTTGCGGCGACCTTGGCCGATGAGCATGGGACGGTGTGGTGGTCGGGGTACGGGGGAGCCGACGAATTCCTCGCCTTCGAGATGCCCGCCTTCTCGGGCGCAGCGGAGAAATTGGGCCGGATGCTTGGGTCGGACGGCAGGTTTCCCGGCCTTCCCGCCTTCTTCGACGCCTTGGATCTTATGGACACGAAGCTGGGGAAGGGAAACCTCCTCAGCTCCACTCCCTTGGACCTGGCTGTCCTGGCCATGGTCCTGGCGATGGATGGGGAATTCCGGGACGGGCAGGTCATCTCCGAGGCTGCGATACGGAAGATTGGATTCACCTGGGCGATCGAGGAGATTTCAGATTCAGGCTGGGCTTTGGCGTATAGGATAGATTCAAAGTCCCGGCTGGCGGCCGTCCTGGCCGCAAGGACGGAAGACATACAACCACTGGGAGGACAGGCAGCTTTAGGCGCTGCGCTCGAGGCCCTCATCTCCGCAGCCCAATCGTTCCGCTAGAGACCGCTGAATCCTAGCTCTCCAGCAAAAGCCCCTTTCCCTTCATCGACTGGATGAACGCCTCCAGGTCCTTCCTGGCGCGCCCGGGCTCAACGTCGTATTCCAATGCTATGGCGGCGGCGCACTCATCCAGTCTGGGCGAGGCGAGGAGGATTTCCAGAATCCTCGTGCCGGAAGGGTTGAGGCCGTAGTACTTTCCCCCTTCGGGATCGAGGATCACAAGCTCGTCGTCCACCATGGTCGTCATGGCCGAATTCCTTAGTGCATACACACATGGCTCCTTATTGGCGGGAGAACACAAGGGCGAGGGATACGCTTTCCGTCCCGGGACGGGTCACCCTGACCACCTTGCCGTCCCGGGGGTCCTTCCAGCTTGAGGCGGAGTGGAGGCTTTGCCCGTAGGGCCGCAGGGCGCCCTGCTCCCCGGGGGCGAAGATCTTCAGCGCCGCGCCGTTCGCGTCGGGGAGGGAGAAGCCTGGCACGGAATAGGAAACCCCATCCAGGGTTCCTCCGGCGGCGGGAAAGGAATAGCCTCCGGCGGGGGCGGGATTTTTCAGCACGAAGGCGGAAATATAGTCCGCCACCACGGCATCGAAGTCCTTGGGGTAGCCGAGGTCGTCCAAGGCTTCGTCGATGGCCGCCTTGCCGGCCTTGCCGCTCCAGCCCAAGGCGCGCAGGAGCCTGACCCCTCCGTAGTTCCTGGCCAGGTAGGCCCCGAATGCGTAGGCTGAGGCGTAGCTCTTGAGGGGGTCGTCGCGCAGCCAATCCGTGACGCCCGATGCGTAGTAGTTGGGCTTGAAGGTTTCAAGCCTCTCCCGGACCGAGTAGGGGTCGAGGGCATCCTGCACGTAGGATTCCACGAACTCCTCGCCCAGCATGGAAAGCATCTCATTGAACCAAGTATCGCCGATGCTGTTCTTGTACTCTTCATAGATCATGTGCTGGTACTCATGGGCCAAAGTGGAGCGCATGGTGCCGGGGAATCGGTCCGCGAGGTGGACATCAAGGTAGAACATCTGGGCTTCGTTGGATCTTTCCTTGTAGGTTTCGGCATAGGTGGCGGAATATTCGTCCCATGGCCAGAAATAGCCCAAGAGCCCGCCGGTCTGCGCGCTGTCGTAGTCCTCCTCAAGATCGTAGAGAAGAATGTGGATGTGCTGGTCCCCGTCTATGCCTCCGCTTCCGCCCGGCTCCCCTCCCCATTCGGTGCCGTAAAGATTGGAGATGAGGGCCCGGATCCCCGAGCCCGTCCAGGGATCGGAGCCGGAAAAAGCATCTCCCAAGGCGTTGATCTGATTCTTGGTAAGGCGGTTGTCCGTAGGGGCGGCGATCAGTTCGCTTTCCTTGTAGTAGCCGTCGGGAATCCAGAGGTAGGCGGTGTGGGATATGTAGCGGAGGGTGGCGCCCACGCTTTTCCACACTCCCTTCGACTCGATCCAGAAATCCCTGGTCGTGGAATCGACGATGTAATTGGAGGGAGGATCCCCGAAGGGGATGGAGGCTGCCTTGGGCGAGGCCGATCTCGCTCCCTTGGGCAGGGAGGCTAGCCTTGAGGCTTCCCTGTCCTTGTCCATCAAAAAACCGTGGTTTTGCGGCGGAGTCCCTTTTTCGGATTGGGACGAGAAACCTGTGGAGCCCGCCGCGACGGCGGCGCTTGAAATGTTGCTCTTGCCCAGGTAGAGGGTGCCCCGGGGGGGATCCACCAGTGTGACGTCCAGGGCTTCGTAATTCATAAAATCCAAGTGGAGGACCGACTGGGAAGAGAGGTCGAAGGTAGCGGTACCTACGCCCTCTATGGCCGGGAGCTCGGGTCCGGGCTGAGGGCAGGAGGAAAGCATGAGGACCGCGAGGGAACAAGCCAATGCCAAGGCGGGAAGGGATGGATGGGAAGGAGGGGGTGTGTGCTTCATGGATTCGCCTTGAAAACCGTCTTGTCCGCAAGAGGACCGTAGCTGTCCATGTCCAACGCTCCTACCCGCAGCCAGGCGTGGCCTGAAAAATTCCCGTGCTTTTGTCCGGCGCCCCGTACGCCGAATACTATCCTGCCGGAGATTCCCCTTCTGGCCAAGAGGGTCCTGAGGGCCAGGGAGCGTCGCAGGCAGGACATGTCGAAGATCCCGGGATGCCGCGCCGCCCGGGCTATGGCTCCAGAAAGATGCTCCGCCTGGGCCTTTTCCTTTTCCCCCAGGGTTTGTACCGCCGAGGAGCTTCCCGCCTGGGCCAAGACTCCCGGTCCATCGGCCCGAGCGTTTTCCCCTCCGCGGAAGATATACTCCCGGTTCATTCCGTAGGGCAGGAGCCTAAGCCGGGCGTCGGTATGGGCAAGGCAGAGCCAAGCTTCCAGGATTTCCATCGGCCTGTAGTCTCCAAGGAGGCTCTGGATCAGCCGGCGTGCGCGGCGGCCCAGGACATTGAAGGGGCGGAGGACGAAATGCAGGAAGCGCAGGTTCCTTGGAAGGGGTTGGCGCAGGGCGTCCTGCGCCGGAATCTTCCACGGCGCGGCGAGGACCGAGAGCTTGGCCTTCGCTCCCGAAGCCAAGGGCAGTTCGAAGCGGAACATCCTTTGGAAGGTGTCCCCAAGGCGGGGCTGGGCGAGTGAATCCAAGCGCCGAAGGCAATGCTCCGCCGCTCCCCGCAGGGAGGAGGAATCCTGGCCTAGGTTTTCGATGGCTGGGCTTGCCTTAGCTCCGAAGACCGACTGGGCTACGAGGCGGGAGACTTCCAGTTCCTTCTCCATCCCCTGGGCTTCTATCGCCTTTGCGAGCTCCTCCTGGTACGGCGAATCAGAAAGGAGGATATTGGCTCCGTCCAGGAGCCAATGCAGGGCGCACCACTCGTGCTGGATGCCGTGGGCCAGGGCGAAGAGGCGGTGGTCCGCCTGGGAGAGGGTACGTATGCGCCGGCCTTCCCACTCGATGATCTCTGAGCCTTCGAAGAGCTGCGGGATTCCGACGCCGAATGAGGTCCGCTCTCCTATCCTCCCCGAGGCATGGATCTCGAATCGGTAGGCCCTGTCCTTGCGCCAATACACGATGTGGTGGGAAGATTGGAAAATCGAAGGGTCGGAGCATCCCTCGGGGACATCTCCCTCCCCGGGGAGGAATCCCAATCCTTCCATGACGGGATCGAGGGCTTTGGCGTTCGTCCTGTCAACGATGATATCTATATCCGTATATTCCCTGGCGTAGGGGTCGCCGTAGAGCTGGAGGGATAGGGCTGGGCCTTTGAGGCTCAAGGTGCGGAATCCCGCGTCCTCCAGGGCTTGCACCGCCTCGGCCCATGTGCGCGTCATTTCCCTCCTGAGCAAGGTTTCGAAGGCCGCCGACCGAGCCAGGTCCCTCAGGTCCAGGCCCGGCGCGGGCAGGTTCAGCTTCTTCAATCCCGCCAAGGCCGTCGCCTTCACCTTGTGGCGGGCGGCGAGGGCGGAAAACCTTCGGCTGTCGAAGGTCCCCGCGTCAAAAGGCCCGGCTGCCGCCTGTAGCCTCGGTAGGCGGACCGCCGCGCAGGCGCTGACGAGGAGGGAGAATTCGCCGCTCCGCGGACCTCCCGCGCCATAAACTTTCATCACACAACCATAGGACACTCTTGGGCAAAAGTGAAGCGAGGCGGCGTGGGAAGGCCTGCGGCCGCGGCAGGAAAGGGAACGCAGCCGCGGCCTTGCCTTACGGAGGGGCTATAGTTTCTTTGAGAATATAGCCAGGACGGCGATGAGGCCGAGTCCGAAGACCATGAGGCCGGTCTGCTCGATGGATTTGATGCCGAAGAAGGCGACGAAGCCGATGGCGATGGGAATCACGAACTTGATCATGAAATGCCAGGCTTCGAAGAGTGCGAACTTGACAGTCCCGCCGTTGGTGAGTTCGTCCTTGAGATCCTCTTTCTTCAGGAACCAGCCGGCGAATATGGAAATGAGCATGCCGCCGATGGCAAGGAAAATCTTGTCCGTGAGGATGTCGAAGAAATCGAAGAAGCCCACGCCAAGGATCTTCACCCCCGAGATCGCCCCAAGGGAAAGGGAGGAGAGCACGCAGAGCCCCACCATGATGGAGGAGGAGATGGCGACGGCCTTCTTCCTCCCCATCTTCCGCTCGTCCATGAGGTAGGCCACCACGACTTCAAGGAGGGAGACCGAGGATGTGAGGGCGGCTATCATCAGGGCGAGGAAGAATATGGCGGAGAGGATGGGCCCCAAGGCGCCCATGGCCGCGAAGATCTTGGGCGCCACGACGAACACCAGGCCGGGGCCGGCGGCGGGCTCGAGGCCGAAGGCGAAGATGGCCGGGAAGAGGGCTATGCCAGCCAAAAGGGCCACGGAGGTGTCCATGAGGACAATGATGAGGGCGTTGTTGGGCAGTTTCTCATGCTTCTTCACGTAGCTTCCATAGGTGATCATGCAGCCCATGCCTAGGCTCAAGGAGAAGAAGGCCTGGCCCAGGGCGGCGAGGAAGGTCTTGCCCGTCACCACGGAGAAATCGGGCTTGAAGAGGAAGGTGAGACCGGCCCCGGCGCCGGGAAGGCTCAGGCTCCTCAAGGCGATGAAGACCAGGAGGACGTACAGGGTGGGCATGAGGACCTTGCCCGCCTTTTCGATTCCGCTGGAGACGCCCTTGGCCACGATGTAGATGTTGGCGACCATGTAGGCGGCCATCCAGAGCAAGGGTTGGACGGGGTTGCCGATGAAGGCGCCGAAGCTGTCCCCTATGGCGGAAGTATCCTTGAGCAAGCCGCCGAAGGACTTGAAGATATAGGCCGTGGCCCAGCCCCCCACCACGGGATAGAAGCCCATGATGAAAAAGCCGGAGAGGACGCCCAGGACGCCCGCGAAGGTCCAGCCCTTGTGGTACTTCTTGAAGGCCCCCACCGCCGCCAGCTGGCTCCTGCGTCCCACGGCGAATTCGGCGGTCATTATGCTGAGGCCGATGAACAGCACGCAGGCCAGATAGATGAGAATGAAGGCGCTGCCTCCGTTCTGTCCCGTGAGATAGGGGAACCGCCAGATGTTTCCCAAGCCCACCGCGGAACCAGCGGCGGCCATGATGAACCCAAGCCTGGAACCCCAGCTTTCCCTCGTCGTCTTTGCCATGAAGCGCATCCTCCTCGAAAATCCCCTGCGTCAAACAGGTCCGGGGATTCTCCCGGAGGAAGGGAGCCTTGTCAAGACGATTGGGCCGTGCTCCGATTCTTGGCCTTTTCCAACTTGGCCATGTCCCGAACGGGCAGACCCGCGAGGCTCGTGTAATGGGAGCCGTCGGCCACGGTCTTGCCCCGGCGCAGCACCGAACCCAGGCCGATCACGCATTTCTTGCCGATGGTGACGCCTGGAGAGATATAGCAGTTTGCGCCTATGAGTGTCCCGTCCCCTATCTTAATCCTGTCCAGGATGAGGCGGCCCTTTTCGTAGAGGTGGCAGGAGAGCTCGGCTCCTCCTCCCACGGTGACGTCGTCCCCCAGTTCGATGAGGAAAGGATCGTTCAGGGTCCAGGAGTTGACGAACACCCTCCGGCCCATCTTGCATCCTATGAGGCGGAAGAAGAAGTTGGCGAACCAGGTCATGCGCACCATGGGCAGGATGGTGGCGTGGACGATGGTGTAGATCCCCGAGTAGATCAGCCACCGCAGCATGGTGGGGGAGGCGTCGGGGTAGATGCCGGGCTTGATGCCCTGGGAAATCAGCCGTATGGCAAGGCCCATGAACAGGATGCCCGAGATGAAGTAGAGGTAGACCGCCCCGCCCGCCGCCAGGGCGATGAGGATCCAGGACCCTGTGTTCCAGGCCCTGGAAAGCAGCCAGATCGAAGGGCCCAGGCTCAAGCCAAGGAGGCAGGCGTAAAATGCGTAGGTCACCAGGGTGATGGCCAGCTGCATGATGGTGGATTCGGATACGCGCTTAAGGAAGGTGCTCATTGCCCCAGGATCGTTTCGGAAGAATGTTCTGTCAAGCCTGGGCCGATGCTTCGGCTTCGAGGCTGCGGCGCCCTGGCGCCGGAGCCTCGGCCTGTATATAGTGGAACG
>JBFLXC010000094.1:0-9858 GCA_040757435.1 Spirochaetota bacterium
GTGGCGCCTAAGATCCGACCCGAAAAATCTATGCCCGCCCGAAGCTGGGCGTTCATTCCCCCGTAGCCGGTGATTCCGAATTCGAAACCCCCGAAGGCTATGTCGTACCGCAATCCGAGGTTGACGTATTGGAACAAATCCCTCACCGTCCTTGACGCCACGGTGTTCGAAAAGTCGGCGAAGGCGAAAAGGTTGGAGGATTCCAAAGGCAGATGAAGCCGGGCGCTGGGCCTTCCAGCCCTCGTGTCTATTGCCTGGAAAGAATCCATCTTCTGGGGATTCACGAAATCGACGGGAGTCCAGATCCTTGAAGGCCCCCAGGCTATGAGTTGGTTTCCAATCCTGAAGAAGAGGACTTTTGCTATGTCGAAGCTGTAATGGAGTTCCGCGAGGGTGAAGGTCGGGGAGAAAAGGTCCTTCGCCGGAGCCGCCAGGGCAGGCACATCCCCGCCCCGGGATTGGAACACCTGGTGGGAAAAACCATAGGATACAAATATGGAGCCGTACTTTTGGGAACTCAGCTTGGCGAAGGCTTTGCCGCTTATGCTCCCGGAAGCCAGATAGCCCCCGAATCCCTGGGATGCGAAGGCCGTCGATGAAGGAACGAAGGTGGCGCCGAAGAGATACTCCGCGGGCTTGGAGTCTTCGGACTCCACCGCCACCTGGACGCCGGATTCAAAGGCGGAAACATCGAAGGGGTCGAAATCCTCTCCTGTCTGTTCCTGCGCCCCCAAGCCTGTCCCGAAGATGATGGCCGCGACGGCGACAATCAAGGAAAACCTATTGGATCTCATCGGGATTGTTCCTCCAGGAAGGCTTTGGAGAAAGTGTAGTCCCGGATTTTCGCCACTGTGATTCCCTCGTTGGTCAGGAAGGTCCTTTGTCCTTTCTGGAGTTCGTCCTGGGCGAGGAGTTTGGTGAAAATGAACTTCCCCTTGGCCACTTCCTTATATTCGAGGTAGTAGGTGGTCCTGAGCAAGGTCTCCGAGGCGGAGAAGGCTTCGACCTTCACAGGGAGCCCGTCGGTTTTTCGCACATACCACTTCTGGATGGGAAAGGAGACGTCCAGCTGTTTGGCATCCAAGCGTACGACGTCGGTCTCCCACTTCGATACCATGGCGGTCCCCGCCGAGGAGACCCAGTATTGCTGGAGCGTCTGGGGCTTGCCGAAAAGGTCCGCCCTCACGTCCGTGGATCCCACATCGTCTTTCCTGTTCCTGTACACGAATTCGCGGGTTGTTGGCAGGTAGAGGAAAAGGTCGTCCTTGTTCCTATAGTATCCCTTGCCCTTTTCGCTGCTTGGGAATTGGAAAACCAATGTAAAGGTGTCCGCGGCATCCCTGCGGTAGATCTGGATCTGCAGGACCCTGTCGGCCTCTCCTTCCTTCTTCTGGACGATGGTGAATAGATTCGTCACGTCCAGGCCTGTGAGATCCTGCTTATCCTCCAGAGATTGGACGATTTTCACAGCCTTCGGATCGTTCTTCCCGGCCTGGGCCTGGGCGGCCGCGTTGGCCGATGCGATAAGCATGATCGCCGCAAGCGCCGCGAGCCTGACCCCGATGATTTTGGATTCGTTCCGATTCATATACTCATAGCCTCCACGTTTTCAGAATAGTTTTGTCAGCGCCTCTACGGGGGGTATCTTGCCGCCCTTGCGCGCAGGGAAATATGAGAACAGGGCGGAAAAGCCCATTATTACGATTACAATCGCCAGGACATCGATAATCCTGGGAGCGAGGACCAAATGCCCCGCGTCGAGGAACAGCCCGATCTCGCCGCCTCCGGGCAATACGATCGCATAACGGAACAACGCGGCCACGGCGATGGCAAGGACGGCTCCCAGACCTGAGAAAATGAGGGAAAGGATTACGCTTTCAAACACGAAAAGCGATGTGACTCCCGCCGATTCAACGCCCATAGCCCTGAGGGTTCCAATTTCGCGCAACCTTTCCGAAATGCTCATCTTCAGGTTTATGAATATTGAGACCGCGATGACGAATAGCATGACAGCCGCTATCAGGGCGCCGATCGCGTTGACCGCCGCCAAAACGGTGGCCACGATCCCCAAGGCTTCGTCAATGGTCGTCAACTTGAGGATGACTCTGTCCCGGCCCTCCTTGTCCTCCTCGTACTTTGTGCTCGCCGCGGATACGGCGGCTATCGCCTCGCTGTTGTCCTTCGGGGCCGAAGATTCGAATCCTATGCCGGCCAACGTTGTGGAAAGGTTGTCCCGTTTCTTCCCGATATCCTCAATGGAAGGAAGGTATACATAAAGGCTTGTGGACGCGTCAGGGTCCGCCAGGTCCAGGTTCCTCAGGAAATCGAAATGGGTGAACATGAGGCTCTGGGCGAAGTAGTTTTCCGTGACATAGATTCCCCGCACCTTCAAAATGCCTGTGTTGAAGGCGCCGAACCTGGTGCGGGTGGAAATCACAACTTCGTCGCCCAACTGCAATCCGAAATAGTCCGCCGCTTCCTGGGGAACGGCCACGCCGTTCGGTTCGGACGCATATTCCGACCATGATCCGGAGAGGAAGGACAACTGGGGTTCGAACATATCGTCCACGGCCGTATCTATCCCCGCGAAGGACAGTCGTTTTGAAAGACCCCCGAAGTAAAGAGCGGATTGTACCTGGTATCGGGGTAGGACCTTGGCATCCGGTCCCAGCGTGCTCCGTACCGTCTCGATGATCTCCCGGGTCCTAAGGATTCCGGCGTAGACCCTGCCATCCTTCGCATAACGTCCGGTTATGGTGATGTGGCCCGCCGAAGCCTTTGTGAGGCTGTTGAAGATATTGACCTTGGCTCCGTTCGAGAATGCGAACAGGGACACAAGGATGAACGTGACAATGGCGTAGTTGACGCCCAGGGTAAAGCTTCTTTTCTTCTGCCTGAAGATATTCTTCAAGGCTATGCCAAGGAAATGCTCCATCCCGCCCTCCTTATTTGTCGCTCATGGCTTTCAGCGGCGTAATGGACGTCGCGACTTTGACTGGATATAGGGTGGCCAAGACGGACACCCCTACGACGACGGCCAAGGCTTGCACGAAGGGCAGGAAGCGGATTTCAAGGGGAAGCCTGCCGCCCCCCACCAGGAATTGGGCTATCGTATCCGGAAGGGGAATGCCCTGCCTGGAAAGTCCGGCCATCAGGACCAACGAAAGCGCCATGGCCGCCAAGGAAGCCGCGAGGTTCAGGATCAGGGTTTCCGTGAGGAACAATCCCCGGATGAAGGATTTGTCCGTCCCCAGGGCCCTCATGGTGCCGATTTCTCCCGTCCTTTCGACGACGTTGATGATGAGTGTGTTGGTGAATATCAGCGTCACTATCATGAATATGAGCGCCGTCGTGACTACAATGAAAGCCTGCAAGGCCGAGGAAATGGTGGCGTAGAATCCGGAGGCTTCCTTCCATGTCGCGACCTTTATGCCCAGCTCCTCGCCCTTTCCCTTGATTTCGGCGACCACCTTGCCCAGCGCCTCGTGGTCCTTCAGCTTGACGGCGACCATGGTATAGCCGGACACAGCCTCGGCCTTCAACGTCGAAACATCCAGTTTCCCGAACCCTTCTTCCATGGCAAGGGCGAACAAGGCATCCTCGGACTCCAGCGCCGCCGCAAGGCCCTGGTTGAATTCCTCAGGCAGGGCTTGGACGCCCGTGAAATTGTAGAGCTGGGAATAGGTGGACGCATCGATGAAATTGATATAGTCGAAGACGTTCTTGTAATGCTTGGGCTCGAAGATTCCCACAAGTCGCCCTCCTACGGTGTTCACGCCGCCCTCCGTCACTCCAAGGACGGTCACAGGCTCTCCTGTGGTCAGGGAAACGCCGTAATTCTTAACATACTGCTCATGCTGGTATCGGCTGATGACAACGCCGGACTGGGCCTGCGCCGCCCCTTCCCGGTCCTCCACCCCGAAGAAGCTTCCTTCTCGCATCTCGGCGTTCCTGAATATCTCCCTGTAGGGCCTAGGCTCCACGGCGTAGAAGATGAAAGGAAGGTCGATCTTCTTCCCTTCCCTCTCGACCTGGATGATGGCGTAATTCTGGGAGTAGGGAACGAAGGCTTCAACCTCAGGAACGGAGGAAAGCAGCTCTCCCAGCTTCTGCAGGTTCTGCACCGGAGGCAGCGGGGTTTGGAAAGCGAAGGGAGAAGGCAGCTCCTTCGATTTCGCGGAGTAGACGATCAAGTCTCCTGTGAAGTTGTCGATGATGGAAGCCCGGGAGGCTTCGCTCGTGGAAGCCGTGAAGGTGGTCCCGAAGACAATGAGAAAGGTCCCGAAGCCCACCAGAACGCCTATCAGCACAGCGCGGCCCTTCCTCCTCATGAGGGTTCGAAGGGCGATTTTCAAGGTCAGCATCTCAGGCTCCTATCTCCATCGTCTCGCCTTCGACGATACGCCCGTCCAGGACCCTCACTATCCTCCTCGCCTGCTTCATTATGTGGGCGTCGTGGGTGGAAAAGATGAAGGTGGTTTTTTCAACCTCGTTGATAGTCCTCATAAGTTCGACGATCTTCACGCCCGTGGCGGAGTCGAGGTTTGCCGTGGGTTCGTCCGCCAGGATTATGAGGGGATTGGTGACCAGGGCGCGGGCTATTGCCACCCTCTGCCTCTGGCCGCCGGAGAGTTCGTTGGGCTTGTTCTTCAGCCTGTCGCCCAGGCCTACTTCCTCGACGAATTTCATGACGATCGCATCCCTTTCCTTCTTGGACAGCCCGCGGTTCAAGAGCAGGGGGAATTCGATGTTCTCATATACATTCAAGACGGGGATCAGGTTGAAGGATTGGAAGATGAAGCCGATTTTCGTACGACGGTAGCGGGTAAGCTCCTTGTCCTTGAGGGAATCGATCTCAGTGCCGTCTATCAAGACTTTCCCCTCAGAGGGCAGGTCGATGCAGCCGAACATGTTGAGCATTGTGCTTTTCCCCGATCCCGAAGGGCCTGCGATGGCCAGGAACTCTCCCTTCTCTATGGTGAGCGAAACCCCCCTCAAGGCATCGACCCTCGTCTGTCCCAACATGTAGTACTTCTTCACATCCTTCAGTTCCACGACGCTCATATTTCCTCCCAGCTCTCCGATTTTTTAAATCCCCGGTAATCCATGCCCCGGAGAAGTATGTCTATCATCTCTTCAGCCATGTCCTGGCGGGAATCCCGCACCGCGAAGTTTGGAATTGAGTGGAAGCTTTCGATCATGCCTATCAGGGCTCCCCCCACAAGGGCCGGGTTGGCGCAGTGGATTTCGCCCGCCTCGTCGGCCGCCTGCAAGGCAGTGTGCACCCTCAGCAACACCTGGCCGTGCATCAAGTCCATGATCCTTCGGGCGTCTTCGGTCTTGAGCACCGGCATGTCCGATTGGGCCATCCTGATGAGATCCAGAGGCGGTTGGCTCAGCAGCCAGCGGGCCACGCCGCGCAAGGCTCCGCGGATGTCCCCATCCTGGCCTTCAAGCCTTTGGGCAAGAGCTTCCCCATGGCGCAGGATGCTCCTTTCCATGACACGAATGAAAAGCTCTTCCTTTCCGCCGGGAAAATGGTGGTAGAGGGATGCGTGGCTCAAGGAAAGTTCCTGGCCAATATCCCGCAAGGTGACCGCGGCGAAACCCCGGGAGGAAAACAAGCGCTCAGCCACATCGAGGAGCCTTTCCTTGGGGAGCTTTGCGGTTTCATCCTCGCGGCGGACCATTTTTGTCAATTCAAATCCTTCTTACTTACCAACATGTTGGTAAGTACACCTTGAAAATATCCTCCCGCTCGGAAAAAGGCAAGAGGATAAAAAAACCGGCCTATTCCAGGCCGGTTCCGCTACAGCGAGACGGGATTCGGGCTACTTCAATCTTCCCTGCATGCGCTTTTTCCAGGAGTGGAGCGCCAGGGAGAGGCCTATGATGCCGTAGGCAACGAAGGAACGGAAGAATTCTCCCAGCTGGGCGTCGCCGAAGAGGACGCGGCCCGCCAGCGGCGACACGATGAACATGGTATGGAACAGCACCGTGCCTATGAGCGCCTGGCTGATGGTCGCCTTGGCGACGCTCGCCCCTCCTATGAGAAGGCTCGCTATGGCGAACATGCCCACGTTCTCATGGCTGCCGTAGGTGGAGAAGGTTCCCATGTTCTGGAGGAAAATTATCTGTCCCCAGGCGGCGAGCACCGTGGACATGATCATGGCGGTCACGCGTATCCTGTCCGTGGCTATTCCCGCCACGTCCGCCACGTGGCTGTCCTGGCCAACGGTCCTCATGTCCTGGCCCAGCTTCGTCTTGGTGAAGTGGTGGATGAACAGGCAGAGCAAGGCGATGACGGCGAATGTGGCGGCGGGAACGCGAAGGAATGAAAACATTGTCTGGTTGAGCATCTGGAAGACGCCCCAGCCCGCGAGGGCCGCACCAAGGACCAGCCCGGCGACCATCCAGGCCAGCCTAGCCTTGCCCCCCAAGGGTCGCCGCTTCCTGACAAGGTATTGGACGACCGCGCCGGCTCCTATCCCTACTCCGGCCAGCGCGCTGAATAAGGTAAGGGGGATTTTGGCCACATTGTCCAAGCCGAACTTAAGGCCGTCGGTGAGGTCTATGGTTGTCCTCAGCCCCACCCCGGAGGAGAGGACCAGGACCTCGTTGTCCATGGGGATAATGGTTCCCACCAGGATCAGGTAGACCAGCTGGTAGATGCCGTTGGCGAAGAAACCCAGGATCAAGGTGGTTATCATCTCCTTGCCCCTGGTCCTGTTCAGAAGCTTGCCCGTCATCAATCCCATCCCATAGGCGAAGGGAAAGGACAGGACGACGCACAGGAGGATCCCGCCGATTCCGCCTATCCCCCAGTGGGTCGCCATGATTATGGCGGTCTGGCCGGCCATGGCGCCGAGCACGACGGCGAAGTTGAGTCCCAGCCCGGCGAGCACAGGGATGATCAATGCCAGGACCATGAAGCCATTCCGGGCCACCCGGTTGATGATGTCGTCCAGGAAGAAGGGGATCGAGAGGCCGGAAACCTTGAGGCCGCCAAGCCCAACGAGGACGAAGAGAATGGTGACTACGTTGTTGGTGAGGAATTTCCTCGCCCCCAGGCCGATTCCGCGGCTGTATGCCTTCGAAGATTCGCTCATGATTCACCGCCTTTCTGGGCAAGGGCGTAAAGTATTATGCCGTTGGACACGATGGCCCTGGAAATCTCAGCAAGGCTTCCGAGGGTAGCCACGGTATTGGCCACAGGGAGCGCCACCACCAGGATCCCATGGAATAGGAAGGTTCCCAGGAGGACGTGGCTGATCTTGGCGGATTTCAGGCTGGCCCCGCCTATGAGGATCCCCGCCGCGGCGATGAAACCCATGTACATGGGGGCGTTGTAAAGCTGGAGGAAGCCGAAACCTTGGGCGTATACCAGGATGCCGACGGCGCCAAGGATGGTGGAGATGACGATTCCCAACACCCTCATCCTGTTGACGTTTATCCCTGAAGCCTCGGCGAACTTGGGGTTCATCCCCGCGAAGCGCATGGCATGGCCGAGCTTTGAGCGGTAGAAGAGCCAGACCAGGAGGCACACGAGGGTGAGGAACAAAAGGGATCCGGTGGGTACCTTGATCCCCGCGATGGTGAAGGATAGGAATTTGTTGAGGATGCCGCTGAACCGGCCTTCCAGGGATACCGTGACCCTTACACCCTTGCCTATCGCCCAGGCCATCTCGGGATTCTTGAACGGCAGGGTGACCCAGCCGAAGGACATGAGGGAGACGAAGGCGAAGCCAATGTAGGTTCCAACGGTCATCTCGGAACCTTTGACCCGGTTCATGAGCCAGCCGTAGCCTAAACCCACGAGGACGGCCAAGGGCAGGGACATGGCGATGGCTCCGAAGAATGCGGAGAATCCCCGGAGATTCATCTCGATGCTCATCACGCCGCCCAGGAGTCCGCAGATGATGCCCAGTGGCAGGCCGAAGAAAAGGCTCGTGCCACCCGTGATGGAGGGGAGCATGGCCAAGGTAAGCACCGCGTTCATCCCCAGGCGGACCAAGGTGTCGGAAAACAAGGCCGGCATGGGAATCTTTATCGCCAAGGCCAGGATCCACAGGACCACCAGGAATCCGATGATTATCAGCCTGGGAGCGCCGAAGCTCTTGAGGGCTCCCAGGATTTTTCCGCCGCCGTGATCGGCGCCGCGTTCGTTATCGTGCGTCATAGTCACCCGCCATCATGAGGCCGAAATCCGTATCGTCCGCGTCGGGGGCGAGTATTCCGGCGATTTTTCCGTCGTTTACGATCGCGATCCGATCGCAGATAGACCTGAGTTCGGCCAGCTCGCTGGATGTCATGACGATGGTGAGGCCAAGCTTGTCCCTAAGGTCCACCAGCGTATCAAGGACCAGCTTCTTCGCTCCCACGTCGATCCCGCGGGTGGGCTCCGAGACAAAGAGGAATTTCGGTTCCAAAGCCAAGGCCTTGGCCACGCACACCTTCTGCTGGTTGCCTCCGGACAGCCTCCTGACCGATTGGTCCGGTCCTTTGCAGCGGATGTCCAGGTTCTTGATTGCCTCGAGGGCATGGCGCCTCATCCCGGCTTTGTCCGCCTGGGAGAAGGGGCCGAACTTCCTTAGGAATTTGCCTTGGATAACCATAGCGGTCGAGGCTATGTTCATCTCGATGCTCATGTCCAACAGAAGGCCTACTCCCCTCCGGTCTTCGGACAGGAATGCCAGCCCCTCCTGGATAGCACCCTTGGGATTGTTGAGCGGCAAGGCCTTGCCGAAGAACTGGACCTCCCCCTTCGCGGGATAAAGCCCCATGACGCCGTTGGCTATGCCGATTTTCCCTTGGCCGGCCAATCCGCCTATGCCGAGGATCTCTCCCTCGCGTACATCCAGGTCGATTTTCTTCGTCTTTTCGCCGGGCATGTCCACGGAGAGGTTCCTGATCCGAAGCGCCAGAGGCTTCGAGGAGGTGTCGGGGTGGACCCGGATCGCTTCGTCCAACTGCCTGCCTACCATGAGGCGGGCCAATTCGGGGATCGAAGTGCTGGAAGCGTCGGCGCAGGTGACCATTCCCCCGTCCCGCAGAACGGTGATCCTGTGGCAGACCGCCATGATCTCGTGCAGGCGATGGGTAATGAAAAGGATCGCCACTCCCTCGCCGGCGAGCTTGCGCACCGCCTTGAGAAGATTCTCGGCCTCCGATTCCGCCAGCACCGCAGTGGGTTCATCGAAGACAAGGACCTTCAAGTTGCTTTTGTCGATCTCCCGGGCGATTTCGATGAATTGCATGTGGCCTACGGGAAGTCCGGCCACCTTGGCCCATTCATCCACCCCAAGGTCGAGGCTCTTGAGAGCCTTCTTGGCGTCCTTCCCCATGGCCTCGATATCCAAGGCCTTGAGCCTTGGGCCGAAGACCTTGGAAAACAATGTGCTCTTCGTCAATTCGCGGTTGAGCTTGATGTTCTCCGTGATGGAGAAACCCGGGATGAGCATGAACTCTTGGTGCACCATGCCAATCCCCAGCTTCATGGCGTCGAAAGGGCTTCCTATGGTGACGGGATTGTCTTCCACCTCTATGGAGCCGCCGTATCCTCCCGTGGAATGGATGACCGGCATCCCAAAGAGGATATTCATGAGCGTGCTCTTGCCCGCCCCGTTCTCCCCTACGATCCCGTGGATTTCCCCGGGTTTCAGCTCGAGATCGATGCCCTTGAGCACTCGGGTCCCGAAATAGTCCTTCGTTATCCCCCGCATTCTCAAGATGCAGGATTCTCCCTTGGCCACGATCATTCCTTGTATGTTGCTCTTGTCGAAGTCGAAGGGCGCCAATGGCCCCCTTCGACCGCGCGGGGCTGGCGGCCCCGGCAAAGGCCCCCCCGCCCCCGCGGCC
>JBFLXC010000095.1:0-9823 GCA_040757435.1 Spirochaetota bacterium
AACGGATTCAGCCTATCCCTCCTCCTCGATCCATCCATGCTCAGGGAAGGCTTGGATACCATGGCCTACCTGTTTTCCCACCTTCGCATCCAATCCGCCTTGGCTGATCCAGCCGCCTTGGCCTATTCCAAGGAGTCGGTGCTGGGGATCATCAACCATGGGCTCTCCGATCCTTTCAGCATCTACGATGCCGCCCTGTCGAAAAAGCTCTTCGCTTCAAGCCCCTGGCGGTTCGACGAGGCGGGCGCCGACTATATCGTCCGCCCCGCCACGGTGGAGACTCTGGAGAGCCTCGCCACAGCCTGGCTCGTGCCAAACAACGCGATATTGGCGGTGGTGGGAAATTTCGACCCCGTCCTGGCGAGGCAATGGATCGAGACGGCGTTTTCATCGTGGAAGAAGGCCCCCGACCCGTGGAAATCCCAATCCTATCCCCTGCTCCCGAAGCCGGGCGTTCCGAGACCGACCCTTCTGGTGTACCCGGATCCTTCCGTCATCGAGGGAGAGGCGGCCATAGAAATGCGGTACCGAGGACCCGACGCGGCCTCCCCCAGGGCTCCTGCCTTGGAACTCCTGTCCGCGATGGCCTCCAAGCCCCAATCCCGCCTGGCCAAGGCGCTTTCCTCCGGCTTGCCTACCTGGGCAACCCCCCGGAACATAGGGTTCCTCTACCGCCAGTCGAAGGCAACCTCCTGGTTCTCCGTCTCCGCCACGATATCAACTTCCCCCAAGGGAAACCTGCCGGAGGCTGTGCTTGCCTTCAAGGAAACCGTCCGGGGCTCCGAAATGTACGCCATGAAGGTGAACCCGAACTATTTCTCCCCCGGCGAGTATGAGTCGGCAAAGCAGGAGCTGACCCAGGAATGGCAAAATGCCTTGGCCGATCCGGCCTCGGGAACGGATAGGATCGTGCAGTCCTGGCTCAGAGGCGGCTTTCCATACCTGGGCACCTGGGAATCAAGGATCAAGGCTTTGGGGACCAAGGACCTTGCGGCCCTGGCGGATGAATTCTTCATGAAAAACCTAGAAATCGTTGCGGTGAGGGTATCTCCTTCGGAATTCGCCCAAAGGGAAAGAAGCTTCAAATCCTACGGTTTCGAAGTCATAGGCGCAGCGACGGCCTTCTGGTGGCGTTGATCAGTCCTCTTCCAGGTTGATGATCGAGGGCAGCCCGCGGAGGGACTTGGAAATTTTCTTTAGGTTTTCCCGGTTTTCCGTCTCCATGGTGAAAAATCCTGAAAGTGTCCCGTCTCCCCGTTCGCCCAGCTTGCCCTCGCGAAGGCGTCCTTGGTATTTCCTCACCGCCGCTTCAATCTCGGAGAAGATATCCGGCACCTTTTTGGCCGTCACCCTGAACCTGGCCACGGACAGGGCGGAATCCTCCCAATGGACTTCCATCTTCCGCTGCTCGAAGTCCGCAACCGCCTTGATGGACTTGCAGTCCACCCGGTGGATGATGATGCCCCTGCCCCGGGATACATAGCCCACTATCTCGTCACCCGTCACAGGGAGGCAGCAGCCGGCGATCCGTATCATCATGTTCCGCGCTCCGCCGATGGAGAGCCCGGCCTTGTCGCTCCTGAGCTCCTGTCCCGGCTTCATGCTCCGGTATTCGACTTCCTTCTTCACCCCTTCCGCCGGGGTTGGGTGGACCGAGTCTTCCTGGGGCGGAGCTTCCCTGGCCTTCTCCTCCAGCCTCTCCTTCTCGGTCTTCTTTCCGACCACGATGCTCTTGTCGATGGCAAGGACTTGACCGCTCTGCACCAGGAGGGCGCGGATCTTGGACCTGGCCCTGGAGGTGTGGGCGAGCTTGAGCCAGTTGATGTTGGGCTTCGCCAGGGGAGAGGTGAGTATTTCCACCACCTGGGTGTTCTTAAGCTCCGCGTCCAGGGGGATGATGGCCCCGTCCGCCTTGGCGCCCAGGCAATGGGATCCCACATCGGTGTGGATGGCGAAGGCGAAGTCTATGGCGGTGGAGCCCGAGGGCAGCTCGATGACTTCTCCCCGGGGCGTGAATACGAAAATGGAGTCCTTGAGCAGTTCCTTCTTTATCTCGTCCAGGTATTCGGCGCCCTGGGACACGAATTCGTTCCACTGCTTGAGGCGGTTGACTATGGGGAGGTCCTCGAGCCTGGGCCTCTCGGCGGTGGTGCCGCGCTTGTAGAGCCAATGGGAGGCTACGCCGAATTCGGCGATCGCGTGCATGTAGGAGGTACGGATCTGCACCTCAAGGAGTTGGCCGTCATACCCCATGACCGTGGTGTGGAGGCTCCGGTACCCGTTGGCCTTTGGCATGGCGATATAGTCCTTGAAGCGGCCTTCGATGGGCTTCCATAGGCGGTGCACCAGACCAAGGAGGGCGTAGCAATCCTCCTCGCTCTCGCAAATGAGCCTCAATCCGAGAAGGTCGTACAGCTCCTCGGCGGGTTTCCCCTTGCGCCGCATCTTTTGGTAGATGGAATAGAAATGCTTTGCCCGGGAGGAAATCTCGACCTTTATGTCCGCCTTGAGGGCCGCCCGGCGTATGTCCTCGCTCACTCTCTGGAGCACCTTCTCCCTGGTTCCCTTTTTCGCGGAGACAATGTCCTTTATCTGGTCGAAGGCTTCCCGGTTCAAGGTTTTCAATGAAAGGTCTTCCAGCTCGTCCTTCAGCCAGGAAATGCCCAGCCGGTCCGCAAGGGGGGCGAAGATGTCCAGGCATTCCGAGGCTATAGTCTTCTGGCGCTCCTCCGGAAGGTAGCGGAGGGTCCGCATTGAATCGAGCTTGTCCGCCAGCTTCACTATGATGACCCGGATGTCCCCCGTCATGGCGAAAAGCATCTTCCTCATGGTTTCCGCGGCGTGGACGGTCTTGTTCTTCGCTCGCACCGTCGAGAGCCTCGAAACCCCGGCCACCAGGGCCGCGGGGCCTTCTCCGAAGGATTCGGCTATACGGGGGTCGGTCTGGATAAGTACAGAGACTGGGAGGCTGTTCTTGCCGTGGCTTGGGCTCATGCCCGATATGCGGAAGGGCGTCGCGTCGTGGATGAGGCCGGAAACCACGGAATCCTGGTCCATGCCCATGTCCACCAGGGTCTGGGCGACCCTCAGGTCATGTTCCCAGGCCGGCTCGCCGGAGGCGCGCAAGGCCTGCCCGTGCTTGGCCTGGCTCCATTGCAGCGCTCGGGACAGCTCGGCGGCTCCGGTTTCCCCGTAGGCCAGCCGGGCTTTTTCGAGGAACTCTTCTACCCTCGCCTCCATGGCATTCTCCCTCCGGTCACTCGGTCAAGGCCCGCCAGGTCCTTCCAGACCCTTATGTCCACGAAACCTTCCATCTCCAAGATACCACGGGCTTGCGGAGATTGCAAAGCATCCGTTTCTATCAGCAGAAACCCACCGGGCACCATCCGGCCTGCCGCCTGGGATGCCAGGCGCCTGACGAGATCCAGGCCGTCCTCTCCCCCGTCCAAGGCCAGCCGAGGTTCCTTCCAGCCCTTTGCGATGAGGCCGTCGGTCTCCTGGCTGGTAAGGTAGGGCGGATTCGCCGTGACCACATGGAAATATGCATCGATTCCCTGGAATAGGTCGGCCGCACGGAATACCAATTCCCTTCCAAGGATTTCCTTGGCGTTGGCCTTGGCCACTTCAAGCGCCCCGAGGGAGATGTCCGAGGCTCCCACGATCCATTCCGGCCTCTCCGCCGCCAATGTTACGGCCACCGCCCCCGAACCGGTGCAGAGGTCGTGGACCCTTAGCCGAGCGCCGCAGGTTCCAGCCAAGGCATCCCCGCACTCCAAGGCTGCGGCCACGAGGATTTCTGTGTCCGGCCGTGGAACGAGGACATTGCCGTCGATAGCGAATTCCCGGCCGAAGAATTCCTTCCGGCGCAGGATGGCGGCCACGCTCTCGCCTTGGAGCCTCCTGGCCCAGAAGTCTTCGAACCGCCTCTCCGCCCCGGCCTCCAACCCGGATCCCGCATCCTCGGGAAGCCGGGCCAGCAGGGCGGACTTCGGTATGCCCATGGCTCCGGCAAGCAGCATCGCCGCGTCGAGAAAGGGAGTTTCGCTGTCTTCCAACGAGGCGGCCTTGAGGGCGAGGAGGTCTCGGAAGGTCATCGGACTCCGGGAATCATCACATCCCATCTTCCAGGGCCTTGCGCCGGGCGTCCGCCACGAGGGCGTCTAAAAGCTCCGCCAAGTCGCCTTCCATGACCAGATCGAGCTTGTAGAGCGTCATGTCAATCCTATGGTCCGTGAGGCGGTTCTGCGGAAAATTATACGTGCGTATCCTTTCGGAGCGGTCTCCCGAACCAACCTGGCTCTTGCGGGCGGCGGACCGCTCGGCTTGCCTCTTCGCCTCTTCGATCTCGAACAGCCTGGCCCTGAGGATCCGCATGGCCTTGGCCTTGTTCTTTATCTGGCTCTTTTCATCTTGGCAATGGACGATGATGCCCGTGGGCAGATGGGTGATGCGCACCGCCGAGTCGGTGGTGTTGACGCTCTGCCCGCCCGGACCTCCAGACCGCATAACGTCTATCCTGAGTTCTTCGGGCTTGATCTCTATCTCCGTCTCCTCCATCTCCGGAAGCACGGCCACGGTCACCGCGCTGGTGTGGATCCTGCCGGAGTTTTCCGTGGCGGGAACCCTCTGTACCCTGTGCACTCCCGATTCCCACCGGAGCCTTTCGTACACCGAATCTCCGGCGAGGGAAAACACGATTTCCTTGAAGCCCCCCAACTCGGTGATGCTCTCGCTCATCACTTCGGACTTCCAGCCCAGGTTGTCGGAATAGCGGGAGTACATCCGGTAAAGGTCGGCGGCGAATAGGGCGGCTTCGTCACCTCCCGTCCCTGCGCGGATCTCAACGATCACCGGCTTGTCGGCCAGGGGATCCCGGGGCGCCAAAAGCGCTTCCAGGCTTTCTTCCAAACGCGACTTCCGCTCCGCCAGGAGACTGGTTTCCTCCACGGCCATCGCCCTCAGCTCAGGATCTCCTTCCGCCTGGGCCATGGCGGAGGCGGAGGCAAGTTCCACGGCGGTTTCCTCGAGCCGTGCCGCCAGCCGGTCTATCTCCACAAGCCGGGAGCGTTCCTTCATGAGTTCCTTGTATGTCTTCTGATCCCTCGCGGCTCCGGGGTCGGCGACGAGGAGATCTATTTCGCCCAGCCTGGCGCGGATGGATTGTATTCGGTCTATCACTCCGCCATGGTAGCCTGCATGGCCCTCCCGCTTCAAGAAGCGTCCGCGGGGAAGGTCCTCGGGTTTACCGAGGCCTTCGGCGCCGCCATCTTGTACAGCCGCCCCGTCGCGTATATGATTTTCCGATCATGCTCGACTACCGATTTATCAAGGAAAACCTCGAAGCCGTAAGGCAAAACGTAACGGATCGCTACATGGCGGCGAACCCCGATTTGGTGGCCGACCTGTTCGACCAGCGCCTTGCCCTTCTCAAGGAAATCGAAGAGGACCGGAAAAGGCGCAACGAAAACGCCTTGGCCATGAAGGCCAAGCTGGAACCCGAGGCCAGGGCGGCCAAGATCGAAGAAGGCAAGCTCCTGAAGGACAGGATCGCCGAGGCGGAAGGAAGACTTTCGGACCTTGACGCAAGGCTGGCGGCGGAGGCCATGAAGATTCCCAACATGGCGCACCCGGAGGCTCCCCGCGGCAAGGAAGACAAGGACAACCTGGAGGTGCGGAGGATAGGCGAGCCTACCCGCTTCGATTTCGAACCTAAGGACCATGTGCAGCTTGGACAGGACCTCGACCTCATCGACTTCGATTCCGCCACGCGGGTTTCGGGGACGAAGTTCTATTACCTCAAGAACGAGGCCGTCCTCCTGGAAATGGCCTTGGTGCGGTACGCCCTGGACATCCTGAGATCCAAGGGCTACACCCTTTTCACCACCCCGGACATCGCCAAGACGGAAATCCTGGAAGGCATCGGCTTCAATCCCCGGGGAGCGGAGTCGAACGTCTACACCGTGGAGGGAGAGGGGACCTGCCTCATCGGAACCGCGGAAATCACCCTGGGGGGCTACTATTCCGGAGCGATCCTGGAAAAAGCCGCCCTTCCCCTGCGCATGGCGGGAGTTTCCCACTGCTTCCGCCGGGAAGCCGGCTCCGCAGGCCAGTTCTCCAAGGGCCTCTACCGGGTCCACCAGTTTACCAAAGTTGAGATGTTCGCCTACGCCCTGCCCGAGGATTCCGGAGCCATGCACGAGGAACTCAGGGGCATCGAGGAAGAGATTTTCTCCGGCCTGGGCATACCCTTCCGCGTTGTGGATACCTGCACGGGAGACCTGGGAGCACCGGCGTACAGGAAATGGGACCTGGAAGCCTGGATGCCGGGGAGGAACGGAGGGGAGTGGGGCGAGGTTACCTCCACATCCAACTGCACGGACTATCAAGCCAGAAGGCTGGGGATACGGTTCAAGGACGAGGACGGAAAGAACAAATTCGTCCACACCCTGAACGGAACCGCCGTCGCCTGCTCAAGGGCGATCATCGCCATAATGGAGAATTACCAGCGCGCCGACGGCTCCATCGCCATGCCCAAGGCCCTCGTCCCCTACCTGGGCTTCGAGGAGATCGGCAGAAGGAAATAGGTTGGGAGGGCCTTGGCCGGCGCCGGCTATTTGGCCCTTCTCGTCCTGTGCGTCGCCTCCATGGACCTTTCTATGGCCTCTATGGCCGTTTCAAGATCCCGGGATACGATGATCCTATACAGGATGTCGATGACGGTGAGCTGGGTGAGCCGGGAAGTCTCGGCGCCGCGGCGGTAGACCCTCTCGGAAGCGGGCACGAGGAGCGCTATGTCCGCGTAGCCGCGCAGCCTGTTGTTCCCTTCCATCGTGAGGGTTATGACCTTGGCCCTCCTGGCCTTGGCCTGGCGGGCGATCTCCAGCATGACATCGGTTTCCCCTGAATATGATACGATGAAGGCCACATCCTCGGGTCTCAAGGAGCAGGCTGTGGTGATCTGCACATGGCTGTCGAAGGTGTAGCTCGCTGGCAAGCCTATCCGGATGAGCTTTTGGTGCAGGTCCGAGGCGACTATCCCAGAGGCAGCGACGCCGAAGAGGGAGGTCATGGAGGCGCCATGGATCATCATGGCCGCAGCCTCCAGGGCTGAGGGATCCAAGGTCCGGGGAAGATCCCCAAGGCTTTTCCGCGTATAATCCACGACCTCATGGATCGCCCTCTCCGCCGGCGTCTTGGATTCAAGGTCCAGGTCGGGGAGGAACTTTTCCTCCTCGTCCTTGTACACATCCTTTGCCAGGAGAAGTTTGAACCCGTTGAAGCCGCTCACCCCGATCCGTTTGCAGAAACGCACTACCGCTGCGCTGGAGGAGGCGGAATGGCGGGAGAGTTCCACGACATTGAAATGCAAGGCCTTCTTCGGTTCGTCCAGGACGAACAGGGCGATCTTCCGCTCCGCCGAGGACATTTCTGGCAGAAGGCTGCGGATGGTATCCAACAGGGAATCTTTTGTCTCTCCGTTCACGATTCAGGTTCCTTTTTCCTCAATTTCTCGGCGTGGAGCCTGGCCGCCTCGGATATCCTGCCCTCGCCGATGGCAAGAAGTTCCTCGGCCCTGCGGGCGTCTATACCCATGAGGACCATCAAAATTGCGGTCTTGGGCCTTCGCCCCGATTCGGCGAAGGCCTTTTCCGCCGTCTCCCTGTCGCAGCCCGTAGCCTGGCGCACCAGCCTCTTGGACCGTTCCACCAGCTTTTTGTTCACCGGCGTCAGATCCACCATGAGGTTCCTGTATACCTTACCAAGGCGAATCATGCTAGCGGTAGTCAACATATTCAGCACCAGCTTCTGGGCGGTGCCGGCCTTCATCCGCGTCGAGCCTGTGATCACTTCGGGTCCTACGTCGACGAATATCCTGTTGTCCGCGAAGTCGAAGGTCTTCGAGTCTTTGTTGCAGCTTACGGCTCCAACCTTGGCGCCAAGTTCCTTGGCATAGGCGAGGGCTCCGAGCACATAGGGGGCCGACCCCGAGGCGGTGATGCCCACCAACGAATCACGGGCCGAAAAGCCTATGTCCTTCAAGGCTTGGACCCCCGCGGCCGCATCGTCCTCTGCTCCCTCTATCGACCTCCGCAGGGCCGAGTCTCCCCCCGCTATGAGCCCCACCACCATGCCGGCGGGCACGCCGAAGGTGGGAGGACACTCCGAGGCGTCCAAGACTCCCAGGCGGCCAGAGGTCCCCGCGCCTATGTAGACAAGCCGCCCTCCCTGGTTGAAGGCCTGTACGATGTCTTCCACCATCGCCGCGATCTCCGGAAGGGCGCGCTCCACCGCCAAAGGCACTCTCTTGTCCTCTTCGTTGATGATCTTGAGGACATCCGGAACCTCCAGGGCGTCGATGTTCATCGACCTGTCGTTCCGGGATTCGGTGGTGGCATGTTCCAAAGGGTCGTCGGTATGCTGCATAGTTTGGAAACCTCTGCCGAAATTATATTTCATTATTGAAAATCATAAAAGATGAAAAGAAAAAATATTTCAAATTTAACCCGCCCTCTTACGACCCGACGCGAAGAGGAGCGGCCTTGGAAGGAGCTGGGGAGGAAAAGGGCCGGCAAGAACTTAGATTTTTGTGATATAGGAGGAAATATCCTTTCTCCAGGCTTGCTTCTCCCCCTCTTTTTCCCAGCGGATCCTCCGCTTGACCACGAAGGCTCCGTCATTTCCATTCTTGTGCTCAACCACGGCGAAACAGCCCGCCCCAAGGTAGACAATCTTCTCCTTGGGAGCGAGGTCCTCCGCCTTGGCCACTCTCTCCAGGGCGCAGTCGAAATGGACGGGCTGGCCCGTATCCTTGTCCGCCAACGCTCCCGTCAGGTCGAAGATTGGCTGGGAACAGATCGCGCAGTCCACTGCGGGGGCCACTTTCTTCGGCTCTTCCTTCCTTATCCCAAGAAGCGAACTGTCCCTTTGGGGCTTGCCCTGGGGATTGCCGTGGAAGCGCTGGCCGCCGTGCCTTCCCGGCCGTCCGAGGGGCTTCTTGCCGCCTTCCTTGGGTTTTCCATTGCCGTTATCGTTCATGATCTTCCTTTTTGTCCAGCTTGTTGGTCAGGAAACTTGCGATCCGAGCCACCGCGGAGTCTACGTAAAGCGAATCGTCCAATTTATGACGGATCTTGTCGAGTTTGTACATATCCTTGCCCAGGCCTCCTGGAGAGGCTCCCAAACCCCCAACGCCGTAGCTGTCCGCTCCGTCACCCGCTTTGGAACCTGCCCACGAGAGGGACTTCCTGGCGGATTGATCGTGTTTTTTCATACCGTGTCGTCGAACGCTCCTTCGTATCTCCTAGGCGAAGAGTCCGACGAGAGGAACATCACGTCGTACCTGATTCGCTTTCCACTATATTGTCGATATTTCGAGAGGAATAACTTAGAGGTTTCGATGATCTTCCGAATCTTTTGTCCATTGATGGCCCGAAGCAGCTCTCCCTCGTCGAAGCGCATCCAATGCTTTACCTCGACGAAAATAATCTCATCCTCCCGTACGGCGACGAGGTCTATCTCCCCGCGGGACGAACGGAAATTCCGCGCCACCACCGCCCAGCCCTCCGAGGTCAGGATCCGCGCGACGTCCGATTCGCCTTCCCTTCCCGCCTGGGTAGTGGATACATATTCCCTCATACCCTCCCAACGCACTTGAAGCCCCGCGGCGCTTCAACTTTCCCGAAACAAACCCGCCGCAGCGTGGCTAAAACGCAAAGAGGGCCGCCCAAGCCATGGGCGGCCCTCTCTTATCGGGACTTGGGAAGACTCAGGTCGCAGGGGCTTCCTTCTTGGAAACGATGAGTTCCTTGACCTTGGACTTCTT
>JBFLXC010000096.1:0-9737 GCA_040757435.1 Spirochaetota bacterium
GCCCCCCGGCGGGGCCTCTGGGGGGGCGCCCCCGCCCCCCGCCGGGGAGCGGGCCCGCCCGTTGGGAGCGGAAACAAGTCTTTCAGTTCATCCAGTCGGAGAACTTGCTGGTCAATTCCTCCCTGAGCTTGGCCGCTTCCACGGCGTCGTAGGGGAAGAGTTTTATGTCGCCCAGGGCGGGCAGGTGCTTGGGGCCGGGCAGGGTGGGCACCACCACGCGGCGGTTGCGGGTGTTCAGGATGATCTTGTAGGCGTCCTGGGAGGTGAGGAAGTCCATGAAGAGCTCGGCGGACCTGGGGTTGGGGCCGTTGGCGATGATCCCCGAGGCGTCGAATCTGGCGCCGGTGCCGTCCTTGGGGTACACGAAGGTGACGGGGGCTCCCTCGCCGATGTACTTGGCTATGTTGCCTTCCCCGGTGACGGTGATGGCGTATTCGCCCCTGGCCACGGATTCGGGACCCACGGTGGACGAGGCGGTGAAGGTGGCGTTCTTGGCCATCTTCTTCACGAACTCGTTGCCGTAGAGCTTGTAGACCATGTAGAGCTGGGCGTAGGCCGAGCCGGAAAGGGCGGGGTTGGCCAGGATGAGTTCCTTCTTGTACTTGGGGTTGATCAGGTCAGCCCAGGAGCTGGGATAGTCCGCGGGCTTGAGGAGCTTGGTGTTCACCATGAAGGCCTGGAGCGGCATGGAGAAGCCGTAGTAGCGGGGAAGGGCCGCGGTGTCGCGGACGTTGGCGCCTATGGAGGCGTGGTTGGCCGTCTTGTAGCCACGGAAATACTCGTAGGCTCCATCGAAGGATTCCTTGGCGATCCCGAGGAGGATGTCTCCCTTGGGTCTGGGCTGCTCGGCGTTGAGCCTTGTAAGAAGCTCTCCCGATCCGGCGCGGATGACGCTCACCTTGATGGCGGGATATTTTTCATTGAACTTGGCCACCAGGGCCTGGGCTTCGTCTTCCGCCGCGGCGCTCCAGAGCACCAGGGCGTTGGTCTCCTTGCTGCCCTGCGCGAAGGCCGCGCCGGCCAGCAGGCTTAGGGAAATAAGTACGGCGAGTATCTTTTTCATCGAAAACCTCCTTGATATTATTGTATCACCTATATCAAACAAGTGTAGCACGGCATTCCGGCCCACGCAATTAAAAAGTAAGGAAAGGAAAAGAAAAGAAAGACAAGGCCGAGGTTTACTTTTCCCTATCCCAAGGCGATAATATGGCAGCACTGAACCGAGGAGCGGGAAACCATGCATACCTGTATCTATGACGACGTGAAGACCATGGGAAGGCGGGCCGCCGAAATAGGCGCCGAGGCGATCAGGGAAGCCCTGGCAGCCAGGGGCGAGGCCAATGTCATCGTCGCAACCGGAGCCAGCCAATTCTCCATGCTGGAATGCCTTGTGGCGGCCAAGGGAATCGATTGGTCCAAGGTGAGCATGTTCCACCTGGACGAATACGTCGGCATGCCGGTCACCCATCCCGCCAGCTTCCGCAAGTACCTGAAGGAGAGGGTGGCTGACAAGCTGCCCGGCTTGAGGAAATTCGAATATGTGAACGGGGACGCTAAGCCCCTGGAAGGTGAGATAGCCCGGCTCAACGCCTCGATCCGCCAGAAACCCATAGACGTGGCCTTCATAGGCATCGGGGAGAACGGCCACCTTGCATTCAACGATCCCCCCGCGGATTTCGACACCGAGTCTCCCTACATCGTGGTGAACCTGGATGAAAAATGCCGGCTCCAGCAGGTCGGCGAGGGCTGGTTCTCCGGCCTCTCAGAAGTGCCCGCCCAGGCTATTTCCATGAGCATCAAGCAGATCCTCAAGTCGAAGCTCATCGTCTGCACCGTCCCGGACGAGCGCAAGAGCCTGGCGGTTGAGATGGCCTTGGCGGCCCCGGTCTCTCCCGCGGCGCCCTGTTCCATCCTGCGCACCCATCCCAACTGCTACCTGGTGGTGGACGCCCCCGCGGCGGGCAGAGTCCTCAAAAGGGCGAGGTAGGCGCGTAGTCCCGGTACGGATCCCCTAGGGTCATTCGTACCGGGCGGCGCCCCTGGCGACATAGGGATCGGTGATCTCCCTGATCGCCGCCACCGCCTCCCGGCATCCCGCCTCGTCGGAGGCAACGACTTCCCAGCGCATCATTCCCTCCTCGCTCCGCGAAATCCTCTGGGCCACCTGGTACCAAGGCCTGGAAAGGTCGGTCCGGCCGTCGAGGACCTGCGGGAGCCCTTTGCGCATGAGGGTGGCGTCCAGGCTCGATCCGTCCTCCATGGTCGTGAAGACCGAAAGCCCCAGGGCTCGGAAGGCGGCTTCGACTTCGCCCATGACGCCTTCCATGAGGCTCTCGTCAAGGAAATGGCAGGGCCACTCCCGGGCCCGCACCACCGAGTTCTGCCGCGCCATGGCCAGCTCGTAGCGTCCGGGATGCCTTGCCCACATCCGAGCCGTGAGCAGGGTGAAGTAGAGGGTATTCTCCAGGGCGGCGAAGCCCTTGGCCGGATCGTCGATGTCGAAGGGGAAATTCATGTAGTAATGCGCCGATTCCTCGGCGCCGAAGAGGTATTGGGCGGGGAAGTTGACCCTCAGGGCTTCCTTTATGAAGGAGTGGCCGTTCCGGATGATGTGGACTCCGAGCCCTCCCGCCGCCTGGTCCGCCATGGCCACGGGGTTGGACTTCACATCGGCGTACATACGGGGAAGGAAGGGGGCTCCGCTTCCCCCGCTAAAAATTCCCGCCCTATGGACCTGCCTGAAGTACTTGAGGATTTCCGGCCCGAGGATTGAAAGGTTGAAGCTGGGGGCCAGCTGCTCGCCCCTGGAATCCATGATGTCCATCCTGTCCCCGTCCCCGTCGAAGCAGAAGCCGAAGTCGTAGCCTCCTTGCTTCATGAGATCCCAAGTGGGCTGGATGCTCCGGGGGATTATGGGATTGGGATCTCCGGCGGGGAAATATCCGTCCGGGACGAGGTTCCTTGTCCTCACCCTCGCCCCGGCGCAGCCCAGGGCCTCCGTCACTTCCGTCCCCGCGGCGCCGCAGAGGAAGTCGGCCAGGATCCCAACCCCCGCGAGGCTGTCCTTTTCCACTCCCGCGAGGCGCATGGAGTAGTCGATGTAGCCGTCCAGGTGGCGCTGGATCTCCACCCTCCCCCGCCCTCCCCTTGGCGGCGGAGCCTCCCCGCCCTGGAGGTAGTAGGCGAGGATCCCGGTTATGCCGCCCCCGGGCCCGGAGTCCATGGCCAGGGTGACCATACCCGGCCCCAAGATCTTGAGGCCGATGAAGTCCCCGGGGTTGTGGCTGGCGGTGAACATGACCGCGGCGCTGCGGGGGTTCTTCATGCAGGCGTAATAGAACTGGCAGGTCGAGGTCTGGAGGGGGTTCGCTATGACCTTGAGGCCCATGTCGGGAAGCAATTCCATGGCGGACTCCATGAGGGCCGGGGCGGCGAGCCTGGCGTCCCTGCCCAGGACTATGGAGTCGCAGGCCAGGATTTCCTTGACGTAGCGGCCCAGGGCGATCGTCAGCCGCTTCGCCAAGGTGGCGCTGAGCTTGGCCGCCCTTGTCCGTATGTCGTAGGCCTTGAACATGCCCAGGTTGAGTTCCGCCTTCCGCTCCTCGGGCAGGCCGGAAATGAGTTCCGCGTAGGTGGGATGGTTCATAATCGCTCCGTTTGCCGCGCTTGGGTTTCTCTGGCCCGCTCCAGGATGCGCGTGTTCCTCGCCAGGTCCTCCACCGCCTCTACGATGAGGTTGGCTCCGCTGGGGATGAGGATGTCCAGGACCTTATCCAGGGGGAAGCCCGGCGCGTCCATGCTCTCATGGTCATCCTTGAATATGCCGGGCCCCGAGGAATTGGCATGGATGTGGCAGGTGGCGACCTTTCCGGTGGCCACGATCTTGCTGACCCCTTCCAGGAAATCGAAGCCGTAGGCGAAGGAGGAGATGTAGAGGTGGCCTACGTCCAGGCAGAGCCAGAGATCCTCGTCCAGGGAGGCCAGGTCAACCATCTCCCGGGGGGTATGGAAGAGGTAGCCGACCCGGGGATTCAGGTTTTCCGCCGCGAGCCTTGTTCCCTCACGGGCGTAGCGGCGCGCAAGGTCCGCCAGCCTTTCCTTCGTCCTCTCGGCGTATTCCTTGTAGCGGGGCGTTTCCACGTAGTCCGGTCCGCAGATCGCCCCTTCGGCATGGCGTATGTCCTTGAGGAATTCTGGCCGGGAAAGGACTGCCTTCCGGGCGGCGTAGGAAGAAGGCATGGCCAGGTCTGTGACGTATCCGGCGTGGAGGATCACTATCCCCGCGCCGAAATCCCGGGCCGTGGCCAAGGTCGCGTCCATGTCCTTGAGGCTCTGGGCAAGGACTTCGGGATCGGCGGAGGCCAGGTTGGGGAAATATTCGGTGGAGGGGCAGCAGGCGTGGCAGGAAAGCACGCGCCCCTCTATGTGGGGTCTGACCCCGAGGAGTTGACTCTCGCTCATCTTATATGAGAGCTCGAAGCGGGCTTCGGGGCCGATCTCCCCGAGGTAGGCCTCCAACTCGCCCACGGACCTCATGCCCACCAGGGAAACGCCGATCCTTCCCGTCCGCATCGCCCCCTGCTTCGTCGCCCTCATTCCGTCACCACCTGCACGCCCAGGGCGGTAAGGCTGTCCCCGATATCCCGTGGGATCGAGTCCGTGACCAGGATGTCTATTGAGTCCCAGTCGCAGACCTTCGCCAGGGCCGCCTTGCCTAGCTTGGAGGAATCGGCCAGGAGGCAGACCTTGGAGGCGGAGCGGATCATCGCCTGCTTGGTGTCGGCCTCGATGAGGTTGGTGCAGGTGACGCCCTGCTCAAGGCCGAAGCCCGCGGCGCCCAGGAAGAGGATGTCCGCCCGGACCTGCTCGAAGCTGTGCCTGGCATAGGCTCCCATGAAGGACATGGACTGGCGGCGAAGGACGCCGCCGGCGGCGATGAGTTCCACGGCGCTGGCGCCCATGAGCTCCTGGATGACGAGCACGGAGTTCGTAATGACCGTGATGGGCTCGCCGGCCACAAGGCGCGAGAGGTGGAAGGTGGTGCTTCCCGAATCGATGATGATGTTCTGCCCAGGGGTTATGAACCGGGCCGCCAGATCGCAGATCCTGCGTTTCCTGTCGCGGTTTTCATTGATGGTGTTGGAGATGAGGCGCACGAACTCGTGCTTCTCCGCGGCCATGGCGCCGCCGTGGGTCCTGACCAGGAGCCCCTTGGCCTCGAGGTCGTCCAGGTCGTTCCGGGCCGTGACCTTGGAAATTGAGAATAGCTCCGTCAGGTCGGCTACCTGCACCGATTCCCTCTCGTCGAGGAGTTCGATGATCCGCCGCTTTCGTTCGGTTGCGTTCATGCTCGGACCCCCGGCCAGGAATTTCTTTTTCTTTCCTTTGCCTTTCTTTTAGTATAGCATCGGATGCCGGGCTTGGTAACTGGCAATTCCTTCCGGCCATCCATCCTTCCTCCGCCCTGTCCGGATTGTTGCTTTATGGCGGGGGCGGCGTATACTCTGGTCCATGCGGTATGACGAGACGATGAGGGAACTGATGGACCGGATCGACGAGGGCGTGTACTTCGTGGACCTGGACCGCAGGATCACCTTTTGGAACAGGGGCGCCGAGAAGCTCTCAGGCTACGCCTCAGCCGATATGGTCGGCTTCAAGTGTTCGGACAATCTTCTCAGGCACATCACTCCCGAAGGCAGGCCTTTGTGCGGCGAAGGCTGCCCCCTTGCCGCCACGATGCAGGACGGAGACGTTCGGGATGTGGAAGTCTATATGCACCACAAGGATGGCAGCCGCCAGCCCGTGGCCGTCCGGGCCGCTCCCTTGAGCGACCAATCGGGCAATGTGATCGGGGCGATCGAGGTGTTCTCGGACCGGCGGGACCGGCGGGAGATCCTGAAGGAGCTTGAGTCCCTCCGCCACGAGGTCCTCACCGACTCCCTCACGGGCCTTGGAAACCGCAGGGCCTTGGAAATCATCGCCAAGTCCCGCCTTGAGGGCCTGGAGGAGGGGAAGAATGGCTTCGCCCTCATCATGGCGGACATCGACCACTTCAAGAAGGTCAACGACACGTACGGCCACGAGGTTGGGGACAGGGTGCTCAAGATGGTGGCTTCGTCCCTGGGCTCCGCGGTCCGGCCCCTGGACGCCGCGATCCGCTGGGGCGGGGAAGAGTTTGTGCTGCTCTGCCCGAATGTGGGGATCGAAGCGCTGGCCGAGGTGGCGGAACGGGTCAGGGTGGTGGTGGAGCACAGCTGGATCAATCTGGAGGACGGAAGTCCCTTGGGCGCCACGATTTCCGTCGGCGCCGCCCGGGCAGCCATGGGCGAGGCCCTGGGCGCCATCCTTGGGCGCGCCGACGCCCGCCTTTACGAGGCGAAGCGCACTGGCCGCAACCGCTGCGTGGTTGGCGATTGATGGAAGGATTTAGACAGGAATACAAGATGGCCAGGATCGACAGGAGAAGCAAAGATATTTGACAGGAAAACAGGGTGTTCTGGATAGGCGGGATTGGCAGGAGGGAAAAGGAATTCGACAGGAATGCAGGATAGGCGGGATTTTCCTGTTGATCGTGGGGATCCTGTATTCCTGTCGCACATCTATCACATACATGGCAGCTCAAGTCTTAATATTACGCCTATTTATGGATATTAAGTCTTAAAATTACGCCAAATACTCGACAATTTGTCCATATATTACGATACTAATGACATGAAGCACCGAAAAGCCGAGGAATTCATAAAGCGTCTACCCCAATCTCCCGATTCACGGATCATAGTACTCACAGGGGCGCGGCAAACGGGAAAAACCACCTTGGCCAGGGAACTGTTTCCTGATTTCCAGTTCCTCAGCATCGAGGATCCAATATTGCGTCAGAGTTATGCGCAACTGAGCGCAGCCCAATGGAAGGCCGTATATCCTCAAGCGATCCTGGATGAAGTCCAGAAGGAACCTCGTCTCATCGAGAGCGTGAAATCTGTATTCGACCAATGGCCTGAACCGCGATACGTGCTCACCGGCTCTAGCCAATTGCTTCTTTTAGAGAAGGTGAGGGAAAGTTTGGCTGGACGTTGCGTGATCGTTGATCTTTATCCCCTCACGCTTCCGGAGCTTCGAACCGAAGCTTGGGACGACCCTGCGCGCGATTCACCTTTCCAGGCAATCCTGAAGACCCCAGTTGCAACATCCCAGACAGTCCAATCTCTGCTCCCCCATTTTCTCCTCGATCCGCGGCATCCTGATAAAATGAAGGCTTGGAACCATTATTGCCTTTTCGGAGGCTACCCCGCCCTCACCAATCCCGATTTTGGGGAGGAGGACCGCCACCGATGGCTTTCGCAATATGTACGAACATACCTTGAGCGGGACGTGAGGGATTTATCCGCGTTGCGCGATTTAGAACCATTCATACGGCTGCAACGATATGTGGCATACCAATCGGGGCGCATTGTCAATGTCTCGGAAATCGCCAAGCAGGTGGGGGTATCGGCTAAAACCGTCCAGAAATATCTGCGATATATGGAGCTGAGCTATCAAGTGCTTCTTCTGCGGCCTTGGCATAGGAACAACGCCAAGAGGTTGGTCAAATCACCGAAATTGCATATGTTCGACCACGGGGTTCTCCAGGCGGTCTTGCAGAAGAGAGGGCTGCCGTTCGGATTGGAATTCGAAAGTCTTGTAGTAGCCGAGCTTTATAAACAAGCGCAGACGATATTTTCAAATGCCCGTTTCTTTCATCTACGAACCGTCGACGGCAGGGAAGTCGATCTCCTTGTGGAATTGCCGGAAGGGTACCTCGCCTTCGAAATAAAAAGCGCCACCAACGTCGACCTCTCGGACGCGCGTCATCTTCGAAGTCTGGCTGATTTATTGGACAAGCCTCTGCTCCACTCCTTCGTCCTTTCCTTGGACATGGAATCAAAAAGACTCGAGCCGGACATAACCGCCGTGCACGCGGGGTACTTCCTGGGCTAGGTGGATTCGCCTTTTCAGAAAAAGGTTGCGGAAGGAAAGGAGAAAGAGGGGGACAGGATGAACAGGATCCCCAGGATCGACAGGGCCATCCTGTTTATCCTGGAAATCCTGTGTTCCTGTCCTATTATTCACAAACGCAGTGCGTTTACTCGGAAGCTATTTGCGCAGCTTGGCCTCGTTGACCGCGTTCTTGCCCGCCTCCATGCCGAAGACCAGGGGAGGCGCGTTTCCAGTGCCGCCCGCCATGCCGTAGCCGCCCCACTGGGCCGTGCCCTGGACCTCGCCCGCGGCATAGAGTCCGGGGATCCACCGGCCTTCCGAGTCCACCACGCGCATGCCTATGTCGGTCTTGACGCCGCCCTGGGTCATGAAGATGGTGCCGCGGTTGAGGATGCCGTAGTACGGACCCTTGGCGAAGGCGGCGACGGGCTTCTTGCCGAAGCGGTCCACCCTGCCCTTGGCGAAGTCGGCGTTGGCCGCGGCGATTTCCCTCTTGACCTGGTCCGCGGGCAGCCCGAAGGCGGCGCAGAGCTCCTCGATGGTGTCCGCCTTCTTCACAGCGAAACCGTTCTCCGCCAGGCGCTTTTCAAAATTCCCGATCGGGAAGCGCTTGTTCATGTCCACCATGCCCTGGTCGAAGATGATGACGCTCTCCTGGTCGGGTTGCTCGTTGAGGGCGACTTCGCGGGGATCTTCGTCGCTGTCGTCTTCGTTTATGAACCTCTCTCCCCTCTTGTTCACCCAGATGTCTCCCTTCCAGCCGTCCGCGGCGCCGGAGGTGAGGTCGCCGAAGCCGATCACGTACTGGCCCGGCCCCTTGGGCATGCCGCCGAAGTAGGTGCAGATGTAGTCCATGTGCACCAGCTGGGCTCCCAGATCCGCGGCCATGCGGTGGCCGTCGCCGGTGGCGAAGGGAAGGGTCACGGTCATCGCCTGGGCGTACTTGGGGGAATATTTGGCGATCATCTCCCTGTTGCTTCCGTAGCCGCCGGTGGCGAGGATCACCGCTTTGGCCTTATACGTTACCGTCCCGGCATCGGAGATGGTGAGGACGCCGGAGACCCGGCCGTTCTCCACCACCAGCTTTTCAACCTTGGTGCCCAGGAGGATCTTGAGGTTGTCCTTGTAGGGCTGCATCTTTTCGAAGAGGACGCTGGTGTAGAGGCTGGATTTGTTCGGGCTGGGAACGTAGGTCCTCGCCGCGCTGTAGGAGCTGTGGGCGGGATCGAAGAAGGGTCCGCGCTTCACGTCCACAGGGAGCCCGGCCTTGACGAACCACTCCCACACCGCCGTAGCCTTCTCGACGAAGAAGCGGAGCAGGTTCTGGTCGGCCTTGTTGTGGCCTATGCGGTTGATGTCCTGGATGAAGAGCTCATTGGAATCCTCGATGCCCCGCTCCTTCTGCAGTTGGGTGCCCACCGCCGGGAAGGTGCCGGTGGCGATGGCGGTGGATCCGCCGAGGACGGGGTTCTTCTCGATCCAGAGGACCTTTCCTCCGTTCTCCAAGGCCCCGTAGGCCGCGGCGTGTCCGGCCAATCCCGATCCCACGACGATGACATCGGCGTCGTAGGCCTGGGCCGCGCAGGGGATCGCCGCCAACAGGACGGCAACGACGAGAAGTCCAAACTTCTTTAGCATGATTCGATTCTCCTTTATAGATAAATAAAGAACTATACTATAATGCTACCCTATGTTTCCGTTCTTGTCAAAGCGAAAAGCGAATTACAAAGGAGCCGAAAGCCTGGAAATCCGCAGGGCTGTTG
>JBFLXC010000097.1:0-9702 GCA_040757435.1 Spirochaetota bacterium
GTCTACAACAAGCTTTGGGGACCCAGCGAGTTCACGATCACGGGAAGCCTGCGGGACTTGGACCTCCTGCCCAGCCTGAAGGAAATCGACCTTCCCGTCCTCCTTGTCTGCGGGGACCAGGACGAGGCTGACCCAAGGACTGTCAAAGCCTACCAACGCGCCTTCAAGAATGCCCAAATGGCCGTCATTCCCGGCGCCTCCCACCTGCACCACGTGGAAAAGCCGGAAATTTTCCTGGCGATCACCAGGGGATTCCTCAAGGAGATAGAATGAAAACCAAACTTCGACCGGCCCTCGCCGCCGCGGCGGCCTTGGCCCTCCTCGCTGCCATCGTTCCCTCCACCTCGGCCTTCGCCGACGGAACGGCGAAAACGATCCAAGGAATGGTGGAGGCCAAGTACCAGGCCTACAAGGCGGCCTATAAACTTCCCGAGGGAGCCGGAGTCATCCTGCGGATGGAAACGCCCAAGGGTTCGTTCACCGCCTCGGCCGGGTTGCCATCCGGGGCGGACGAGACCTGGCATTTCCGCATCGCCTCGGTCAGCAAGACCTTCACCGCCGCGGCCATCATGCTCCTGGACCAGGAAGGGCGCCTGGACATAGACGACCGCCTTACCGATCCCATGCCCGGGACCGACGCCCCCTACCTCGCGGACTCCCCGAACTTCGCCATCCCATACAAGGACCGCATAACCATCCGGCAGCTTCTTTCCCACCGCGCCGGCGTCTTCGACGTATTCAACAATCCCATGCCCGAGAAAAGCCCCTTCCCTTACGCCGGGCAATACTACAATTCCTACGTCTACGCGGAACTTAAGGAGCCCGACCACCAGTTCACCGCCGAGGAACTCGCCGGCGTCGTCGCGGCGAACGGTCTTTCCTCGGGGGAGCCGGGCGCCGCCTACCACTACAGCGACACAGGCTATACCCTGCTCGCGAAAATCGTCGAGAGGGTTTCGGGCATGAGCTACGACCGCTTCCTGGCGGAGAGGTTCTGGAAACCCTTGGGACTGTCCAGCACCTCCGCCCCATGGAACGGCAACGACGCCTCCCTCCCCGATCCTTTTCTTCCGGGATTCGTAGGCGAGAACTCCGAGTTCATGCCCTTCTGGGAAGACAACATGTCCTCCCAGGTGGGTCCGGGCAACATAATCAGCACTACGGAGGACCTAACCCATTGGATACGGGCCATCCTCTCCGGCCGCGGTCCCCTTTCCAAGGAACAAATCGCCCGCATGGGGATGGTGCCCAAGGGGAACCCCACCTATGCCCTGGGCTTGGGCAACACCCTCCTGGGGATGGGGCATTCGGGCGCCCATCCAGGCTATGTCAACCTCGCGGCCTACAATCCCAACGACGATGTGGGCCTGGTGGTGGCCACACCCTTCATCGACTACGCGAGGCTTGCCGAGCATCTGGCCTTCCTGGTGGATGTGGGGAAAGAAGCCCGGGCCTTGGCGGGCTATCCGGGCCTATGGGAACCTTCCAGGGAGTGAGCCGGGGCCGCATGCCGCCAATGACACGGGCAAACGTTTTCTATACAATGGAACGATGAAGAAACGAGTTTCCATAGCCGATGTCGCCAAGCTCGCCGAGGTGTCGATCTCGACCGTCTCGAGGGTCATCAACGATACGGGGTATCCGGTCTCCAAGGATGTGCAGGAGCGGATCCTCGCGGCGGTGAAACAACTCCACTATATTCCGAACATGGCGGCCCAGAGGCTTAGGAACGATTTCAACCCCGTGATCGGCATGATCGTACGGGACATCGCCGAAGCCTACTTCGGGGAGATAGCCAAGGGGGCCACGGAAAGGGCCATGGAGCTCGGGTATCTCGCCTTCGTCTGCAACACAGGCCGAAAGCCAGCGAACGAAATGCAATTCCATGAGCTGCTGTGGAAGAACAGGGTGAGGGGCATATTGTTGGTGGGCGGCGGCATCGATACGCCGGAATACCGCCAACTCCTGGAACAACAGATGGAGCGCTGCAGGCGCTTTGACCTGCGGATTTTCGCCAACGCGCCCCAGGGCATCGACATCCCCACGGTCTCCGTCGACTTTATCGCCATGACCGAAGCGATCACCAACCACTTGGTGGAAAAGGGCCACCGCTCCATTGGCTTCATCACCGGCGACCAGATTGTAACGACCAGCAGGGACCATGTGCAGGGCTACCGGAACGCCCTGAGGAAACATCGGCTTGAGGAGAACGAAAGGTTGATCCGCTTCGATTCGTTTTCGGAGCACGGCGGATACGTGAATTGCCAGGCCCTCATGGAAGGGAAACCCAGGCCCACGGCTATCATCTGCGGCTGCGACCCCATTGCCGTGGGCGTCCTCCACGCCCTCCACGACAAGGGGCTGGAGGTGCCCAGGGATGTCTCCCTCATATCCATCGGCGACACGCCCATCGCCGCCCACCTCAGGCCGGCCCTCACCTGCATGCGGGTCCCCCGCTACAGGCTAGGAGCCCGGGCGGTGGAAAAGATGCTGGATCCCAAGGCGGACGAGACTTCGGAATACCTTCCCGTGGAATTCATCCAGCGGGAATCTGTCCGGGAGATATAGGTTCGCCGCCCAGCGGATCAGGGGATCCGGAACAGCCTGGCCGCGTTGCGGCAACCCACCGCCTCCGCTTCGGATCCTGAGAGCCCCAGGCGGTTGAAAATATCGACCATGGACTCGATTTTTATCCACGGGTGGTCGGAGCCGAAGAGCATCCTTTCCGTCCCAGCGTAATCTATGGAAAACCTGACCGTCTTCTCCGAAGGAGAGACGATGTCCATGTATACACTCTTGTAATATTCCGAAGGGGCCTTGGTGATGAACTCCCTACCCCGCCGCTTCACCTCGGTCTGCTCGTCCACCCGGGGCAACAGGTACGGCAGGACTCCGCCGCAATGGGGGTGGACGATCTTCAGGGTCGGGTAACGTTCCAGGACACCGCCAAGGATGAGCCTCAGCATGGCGAAGGAATGGTCCACCATGAATCCCATCATAGGTATCATGGAATGGTCGCGGATCTCGCCGGCCCAGGTCGGCATGGTGGGATGGATCACAAGGGGCACCCCGTCCGAAGCCGCAGCCTCGTACAAGGGGTTCCAGCACGGATCGTCCACCATCCTGCCACCCAGCTGCGACAGGAGGAGGATGCCCGAGAGCCCGAGGACTTCCACGGCCCTTCTGTATTCCTCCATAGTCGCTTCGATGGAGGAGAATGGAAGGACAGCCAGGCCCCGGAATCGTCGGGGATGGAGTCGGCAAAGTTCGGCCGTGTACTCGTTGCTCACCCTCGCGCCAGGCACGCGGAGTTCGGGATCAAGGTCCGAGGGGCTGGGTATGTTGGGCGCGAGGATGCTGTATTCGACGCCGGCCTTGTCCATGTCCGCCAGCTTTTTCTCCGGCGAATAGTCGGAGAGATGTATCCTGAAAGTCTGGTTGTCGCCGAAATGGATCGCCAAGGCTCCGTCCTGGCGTTCCGGGCGCACCTGCCCTTTGTTCCTAAACAGGAGCTCCGCGAATTCAGGTGAAAAGATATGGGTTTGGCAATCGATCAATTTCATAGTCCGCCTGCCCTCCGGTTCATCGCGCCGACGAAGGTTTGAGCTTGTTGATGACCAGCAATTGCACCCCAAAGCAAAGGGCGATGATGCCGAAGGCGATGAGGTCGGTGACTATGCCGGGATCCAACAGCATCACCGCGGCGACCGCCAGAAGAAGCCGCAGGAACATGTTCCAGCGGGTCAGGAAATGACCCTCGATGGCCGCCACGAGGCAGCAGATGCCTATCAAGGCCGTCCCTATCGCCAAGGCCACCTTCATCGGCTCCCCGACCATGAGGAGTTCGGGGGAATACACGAAAATGAAAGGAATGATGAAGCCAGGCAGACCGTAGAGGAAGCCTTGGATCGCCGTTTGATTCGGATCGGTCTGGGCTATGCCGGCGGCGGTGTAGGAGGTGATGGCCACGGGAGGCGTGAGGCCCGCCACGGCGGAGAACATGAAGATGAACATGTGGGCCGCCAAGGCCGAGGTGCCCATGGCCACCAATGGCTGGACCAAGGTGGCGGCGCAGATGATGTACACCGCCGTGACCGGCATTCCTGTCCCAAGGATTATCGCCGCGACCATGGTCAGGACGAGGCCGAACATAAGGTTTCCATTGGCGAAGGCGATAAGGCCGTTGGCGATCTTGGTACCCAGGCCCGTGACTCCTATGGCGCCCACGATGATGCCCGCCCCTGCGCAGGCCACGGCGATGGGAACCGCCTGCTTCGATGCGTCGTACATTGCCTCCAGCACTTTCCCGAACCATGCCTTGAAATCCCTGAGGACGAAGAGGGGGATGACCATCGCGAGGATCGTAGCCCAGAAGGCGGACTTGAGGGGACTCCATCCCAGGATTATCGCCACGATGAGGAAGAGGAGGGGAAGGCCGTAATAGCCCTTCTTGAACACCGCGGTCTTGATGTCGGGCAATTCTTCCTTGGGCAGGCCCTTGAGGTTCGATTTCACCGCCCTAACATCGGTGATGAGGAACAGGGCCACGTAATACAGCAGCGCGGGAATCAAGGCCGCCTTGGCCACGGCGAAATACGGGACGTTCAGGTATTCCGCCATGATGAAGGCTCCGGCGCCCATCACGGGGGGCAGGAACATCCCTCCCGTGGAGGCCACGGCTTCCACCGCTCCGGCCACCTTGGCGGGAAATCCCACCTTTTTCATAAGCGGGATGGTGAAGGTGCCGGTGGTGACGACATTTGCCACGGGGGAGCCGGATACCGTGCCCATCAGGGCCGAGGCCACCACCGCGGTCTTCGCGGGGCCGCCCCTGTAGCGTCCCGTGAGGGCGTAGGCCACGTCGACGAACCATTCGCCTCCCCCCAGGGAGCTCAAGACCGAGCCGAAGATCACGAAGGCTATGATATAGGTCGAGGAGATCCCTATGGCCACGCCGAAGATGCCTTCGGCGGTAAGGTAGAGGAAGTTGACGAGCCGGGGGATCTTGACCCCGGAATGGCCAAGGAAGCCTGGGAATATGGGTCCCCAGACGGAATAGACAATGAAGACCGCGACGACTATCGTCAGCCCCCAGCCCACGGAAAGCTTGACCGCGACGAGGAGGGCGACGATAGCCATCACGCCCATTGCGACATCGAGACCGGACACTTCGCCGATCCCGAAGATCCTCTGCTTCCAGGTGAAGATAACGTACAGGCTTGTCGCCAAGGCGATGCCGGCGAAAACATATTTCAGGACTTTGCCGGCGCCGGTCTTCGGCTTCAACAATAGGAAGGCGCAGGTGCCCATGAAGGCCCAATGCAGGGCCCTCTGGGTGAGTGTGCTGAAGCTTCCGAAGCCGCTCGTGTAGAAGAAGACAAGGGAACTTGCAATGAGAAGCCACTTGGTGATTTTTTCCATGGCCGTGCCGTTATCTTTCATCCTGGGGCTCCTATTTTATGATGTTCATTTCCCTATAGTAGCGCGCGGCGCCGGGATGGAGGGGGATCGGCATTATGGCTGCCTTTTCAAGGTTGAAGCCCTTGGCCGCGGGCTGGGAAGCCCGGATCTTGTCGATGTCCTCCATCAGGGCCTTCATGATCTGGTACACAACATCCTCCGGCAGGTCCTTGTCGATGATGGCCATGTTGGTGCCGTTCAACGTGTAGACTTCGCCCGGGGTGTTGTACATTGAGGGAGGGATGGTGAAGGCTTCGAAATAGGGATGGTCGGCGGATACTTTCTGGATGACGTTGGCCGGCAGGGATATGAGGTTGAATTTCTTCCCCGTGGATTGAAGCTGGCGGAGAGCGGGGTTGGGAAGGGCGGTTTGGATCACCACGGCGTCCAGGTTCCCGTCGTCCATCATGGTTGCGCTTTCCTCGTAGGAAAGGAAGGTAGCCTTGACGTCGGCTATTGAGAATCCCGCCGCGGTGAACACATAGTTCGAGAGCTCGACGCCCAAGCCGCCCTGGGGACCCAAGGATACTCGCTTGCCCTTCAGGTCCTGGAGCGTCTTGATGCCTGCGTTTTCCCGCACCGCTATATGGTAGACGCCCTGGGTGAGGTTGGAGAATAGGCCGGCGACCTTGGGGCTTGGCTTTGTGAAGGGGGGCAAACCGTTCAATCCGCGGTATGCGTTCGCCGTGGTGGTCAGGGCTATCTTGACGCTGCCTTCCTGGATCAGGCGGATGTTCTCCACAGCGCCGCCCGTTACCTGGGCCGTAGCTTGGATCTTCAGCTTCTGGGTCAGGATCTCAGCCATCGCGATGCCGATGGGGTAGTAGGCGCCTCCGGTTCCGGCGGTGCCGATCTCTATGAACCGAGGGAGCTTCGCCTGGGCGAAGGCAGAGCCGAAGGCTCCCAGCAGGATGCATGCCAGGGCGATGATCCTGATCGATCTGTGTTTCATAGCTCCTCCTTTATTTTTTCCCGGCCTGGGCCGGGAATCGTGGACACAAAAAAGGCTCCGCGGGAGGGCATGCCCAAAGCTAAGCGCCATTTGGGAAAATCCCTCGAGGCGGCATGGCATAGGATACACCATGCCGCCCTCCGGAGCCAGTGTTACATTACCTTGCTGAGATTCGAAGCCTTGATCGCCGCCTTGACCTCCGCCACGCCCTTGTCGTCCAAGGGAAGCAAGGGGGAGCGGACCGTGGCATGGTCCAGGACTCCGCGTTCCACCAGGCCCAGCTTGAGGGCCACGGTGCCTTCCATGTGGGAACCGCGGTGGTAGATCGCCTTGGTGACGGGCAATAGCTTGTCGTGGATCTCGCGGGCCTTCACATAGTCGCGCGCCTTGCCGGCCTTGATCATTTCGATCAGGAGCTCGGGAGCCACGTTGCCGTAGCCGACGAGCATGCCGTCCACGTCGAAGACCGTAGGCAGGAGGTATTCGTCGTGGCAGGTGAGGACTTGGAGATTGGGCCTCTCCTTCCTGATGACGGGGACTTCGGTGTCCCAGCGGCGCATGTTCCTCACTCCGTTCTTCATGGCGAAGACGCCGGGCTGGGCGGTGATGTCCAGCTGGGTCTGGAGGTCATAGGTGCACTTGGTTGCGTCGGGATACTGGAAGAGGATGAGGGGCAGTCCGCTCTTTTCGTACACTTCCCTGTACCTGTCCTGGGGAGCCCCCTTCTGGTACCCAAAGCGGAGCCAGCCATGGGTGGGATACAAGAGGCCTGCCTTCGCCCCGGCTTGGACGGCGCGCTTGGCCTCGTTGGCCGCGTTGGCGCTCCCTTCCAGCGTGATGCCCGCGATGATGGGAATCTTGTTGTCCACAGCCTCGACGAAAGCCCTGATGACATCCACCTGCTCTTCCCTGTCCAGGTAGGTGCCTTCGCCCGCATGGCCCAGGACTGTGAGGCTCTTCACGCCGTCGATGCCGGCGAGCCAGGAGCCAAGGCGTTTGATGGCGGCGAAATCGACGCTTCCGTCCCGGTTGAAGGGGGTTACAGGAGCCGGATTCAAGCCCCTGAGATCAATGTTGATCTTTTCCATCTTGTTACCTCCGAAAATGGTTTGTTGTATGCCAAAGGTTGAAGGATCGACGCTTTCCTATAGAAAACGTTTTCTACGCCATAGTATAGAAATCGTTTTCTAAATTTGTCAAGGGAAAATTCCAAAAATTTTTAAATCGATTAATTTATTTTATGAAAGTAGTTTAATAAATTAATTCCCAAAGTTCATGAAAATTTCCATCGCCGTCCCTGGCGGGAAACCTATAGCAATCGCTTCTCGCCTTCCAGGGACCGCAGCCTCGTGGCGTCCTGGGACACCTCCAAGGTGCCTCTGTAGGTTCCCGCGGAGTCCCGCAAGGCGAAATACTCTATGTGCACAAAGGAGCCCTTCGCGTCGAGCCAGAATTCGGCCTTGTCCCTGGTTCCCTCCCTGAAGGATCTGAGGATTTCCTCAACCAGCGAAACGCTCTTGGGGGGATGGCAGTTTTGCACCTTCCTTCCTATCACCGCTGGGGCGCGGGGAAATATCCGATGAGGCGGATCGGAATAAAACTTGACCCTGTCGTCCGGACCGATGAAGGAAAAATCCAGGGGAAGGGCCTTGAGGATCATCTCCAGTTCTTCCTGATCCAGGCTTCCCGTCGGTCCTTTGTAGCCGGAAGCCCCGATGGCATCGGGAACGCCATCCTTCGTTTGCCACAGCCGTTCCGGCAGGGCGCGGAACGCCACGGGATACAGGATCCGGCGCTCCCTGTACAGTAGCATGCCCGCGGTCATGTAGAAGGCTCCCAGGAGCCGCCAGAAGCCAGGATCCTCCCGCCTGCCGGCCTTTTCCGCGGCTCCCGCATCTTCGCCGGCGATGCGCGCCTGGAGCGCGAGGACCTCGTCCTGGAGCGACCACATGAGGGACAGGCATCTATGCCGGGCCGAAGCCTTCTCGAAGAGGGGGAACAACTCGTATTGGAGGGTGCGGTAATGGTCCTTTAGGAGGTTGATGCCGCTTATCTTCAGCCTGAGGTCTTCCAGGGACGACCGCCCGGCTTGGCAGGATCGTATCGCGGCCTGGACGGCCGAAAGCTCCGCCTCGATCTCCGAGTTCTCCGATTCCAGCCGGAAGAAAAGGCTGTCCTTGGGATAATCGGGGATAATCTCGGCGTCGAGGGCGCGTGAGACGGATCGGATGAACCGCGCCACCGGGACTTTCCACGTTTCGATGGCATCGGGGTCCACGAGGACCCTGTCCAGGACTTCGTTGACTTCCCAGGCCGTTGCGGAGGCAAGGATGGGCGAATAAGCGGCGTAGGTTTCCTTGTCCACGGGTCCTTCGTAGAGTCTTCCCAGGTACTCAGCCATGGCGTCCAGGCGCGCCTTCGTCGTTTCAAGCATTTCCATCTGCATCCCCTGGGAAATTTCTATACTTTCACGGGCGGCTATGGAAGATCCCCCGCGCGGATTCTATACTTGACGAAGCCTTCATCCACGGCGAACCGAGGTGCGAGATGTTGAAAGCCGACCGACGGGTCTTCGCGATTATTTTTTTCGCGCTCATTATCTTCTCCGGCCATTCCCAGAGCATTGATGCTATGAAAGCAGCCGCCGATGCCGGAAATCCGGATGCCCAGTTCGACTTGGGCTACGCATATCTTTTCGGCGAAGGAGTCGGGCGGGACGACACGGAGGCGGTGTATTGGTTCTTTTTGTCCGCCGAACAGGACCACATGTATGCCCAGTATTTCCTAGGCGCCTTGCTGGAGGAGGGACGGGGCATATCACAAAACTCCCGGCGGGCGGCGCAGTACTTCAACGCCGCGGCGGAACAGGGCCATGCCTACGCCCAGTATGAGTTGGGTTATTCCTATTTGTACGGGAGGGGGGTAGCCAAGGATCTGGTCCTCGCCTACGCCTGGCTGAGCATCGCCTACGGCACCGCCGACGAGTGGGGAGACCGGGAGCTCATGAGGAAGGCGGATTCCAACCGTCAGTTCGCCGCCCTGGAGATGTCCCCCAACGATGTGATCGAGGCGCGGCTCATGGCCATGAACTTCAGCCCGGCGAAGAGCCGCTAGCCAAGCCCCTCCAGGATGGGGAATCCGACAGGATCACAGGATGGGGAATCCGACAAGACAATATGAAGTGACCTCCCGGATATTAAATGCGTGGATTAGCCGTGATAAAACGGGTACCACAAATATCTTATCGGGAGGTCACGATGAAAAGCGTATACTACGCAGGGATGGATGTC
>JBFLXC010000098.1:0-9640 GCA_040757435.1 Spirochaetota bacterium
GCGCTCCTCCAGGGCTCCTGTTCCCTGGTCGAAGGCGTACGCGACAACCCGGTCCAGGCCGAGGTCGGGAACATACATGAAGCCGTTGTCGGGAGAAAAGATCGAAGAGTGGGCGTGGGGTCCTGCCTGTCTGACCGCATTGACGCTAGAGCCCCGGTGCTGCATGTAGGAGGCTTCGTCCCCCAAGCTCCCATCCTCCCGTATCTTGTATACGATGACCGATCCGCTCATGAAGTTTGAAACTGCGGCGAATTTTCCAGTGTTGTCCAGGGCCACATGGCAAGGATCGGTTCCCCTGGTCGGCCGGGAGTTCAGGAATTTCAAAGCCCCGGTTCCGCGGTCGAAAGAAAAGGCGCTGATGCTGCCGGATTTCCCGCCTTGGTATTCCTTAAGCTCATTCACGGCGTAGACGAAGCTTCCATCCTTTGAAAAGCACAGGTAGGAAGGATTCCGGATACCCTTGGCCAAGGATACCGGCCGCAGGCTCATGGCGTCGGGATCGAAGGCGTACACGTAGATGCCTTCTCCCTTTCCCTGGAGGATTTTTCCGGTTCCGAAGAGTATCGGCTCCGTATAGGTCCCTACGAAAAGAAGCTGGGCGTGGCTCATCCCTCCCTCCCTTGGAGCAGCGTGGCTGTTATATGGATACAGGATACATTACACATTACCCTTATCCCTTTGTCAATCAAATCGAGGTTGCGCGGCGTGGCCGGTTCAATATATACTGGATCCATAAAACACTACGCGGTAAGGCGGTAGCCATAATGGCCGAGGAAATCCGATCGAAGTACCGGAGCATCCAGGATATCGTATTCACCACCCTTAGGGACGAAATCGTGTCCCACACAATCAAGCCGGGTGAGGTGCTCAACTCGGTGGAGTTGTCAAAGCGCCTCGGCGTCTCGCGGACTCCCATCCGCGAAGCCTTGAACCGTCTCATATCCATAGGCTTGGTGGAGGAAACCCCCCACCGCAGCTGCTATGTGAAGAAAATCTCCCTTGACCAGCTCATCGAGATCTTCTACATCCGCGCGGCCCTTGCCGGGGTAGCCACGCGCCTCGCCGCCACGAGAATAACGGAGCTTCAGCTGGGCAGGCTGTCGAAGCTGTGCGATGGGATGGAAAACATCGAGGGTCCGGAGCAGTACAAGACCATGCTGGAGGAAAACCGCGAGTTCCACTCCATTATAATCGAAGCCGCCGCCTCGCCCAGGATCGCCGAACTCTGGGAGCAGTACTACTCCCTAAGCCAGCAGTATCGGGCCCTTGCGCTTGAACTGCCCGGACGATTCGACGAAATATGCTCCGAACACCGCAGCATCCTCGGGGCTCTCAAGGACGGCGACAAGGAAAAGGCTGAATACCACGCCCGTGAGCATTACTTCAACACCGCGGAAAAGATCGCGAAGGCCTTTGAATCCAAGGCGGAGGCCTAGGCTCCGGGAAACGCCGGCTACTTCCTAGGCTTGATTTTCTTGAGGGCGTGGACTATGAACTCGTTCCTCAAGGCCGCCAATGCGTTCATGTCCTTTTCGCTCCAGTCGTAGAATCCCTTCCCTGTCTTGTAGCCCAGGTTCCCCTCTTTCACAAGGCGCTTGAAGGTGGCGTTGGCCTCCTTTTTCGCGCTGATTCCGGGAAGCACCGTATCCTGAACGGCGTTGCAGAGGTCCACGCCCACCGCGTCCACATGCTCCAGAGGTCCCCAGACAGGAAGCCGGATGCCCATGCCCATCTTGACCGCCGTGTCCACGTCCTCGGGGCTGGCCAGTCCGATTTCCACGATGTTCGAGGCTTCCCGTATCACCGCCTGGAGGATCCTGTTCGCCAGCTGCCCTGGCAGGTCGCGCTTGACGAGCACGGGGGCCTTTCCCCAGCCCTTGAGGGTATCCACCACCCAGTTCGCCACGGCCGGCGACGTCGACCCGCTCATGACCACTTCCACAAGGGGCACAAGATGGGCGGGGAACCAGAAATGCGCGGTGGCGGTCCGCTCAGGGTGGCCGACGAGGGAAGCGATTTCCGTTATCCTGAGTCCGGATGTATTGCTCACGATGGGCACTTCCGGAGGAAGCCTGGCGTCCAGGTCCTTGAAGAGCGCCTGCTTGGCCTGGAGGTTTTCAACGATGGCTTCTATGACGAAGAACACCTCGCCGCAGACATCCTCATAGCTTCCTTCGAACCGCATCCTTTCCATGGCATCGCGCCGTTCCGACGGAGAAACGAGTTCATACCGCTCCAGCTCAGCCAGGACTCCGTCCACGCGCTCAGGGCATTTTTCGCAGGCCGAGGCGGAGGACTCCACCAATATCGTGGGATTTCCCGCCAAGGCGGAAACGGCGGCTATCCCGCTTCCCATCATGCCGCCGCCCACTACCATCACGTTGTTTCGCATCTTCGCCAGCTCCTTACAAACCGCGGGGAAAAATGGTCAGAAGATCATATCCCGTCTTTGTCACCGCCACATTTTCCTCCATCCGCATGCCTCCCCAGCCCGGAACATACACATGGGGCTCCAGGGATATCACACAGCCCTCCTCGAGGACCTCGTCGCTCAGCACGTGGATCGAGGGCGGCTCGTGGAATTGCAGCCCTATGCCATGGCCGGGCTGGTGGACGAAGTTTTCCTTTCCGTCGTAGCCGTAGGATGCGGCGATATCCTTCGCCACCTGGCAGAGGTCCCTGGCCTTGGCGCCGTGCCTGACCAGGGAGAGCATGGCCTCCAGCTCCTGGTGCACGATGTTCCAGAGCTCCACCGCTTTTTCCGAGGGTTTTCCCACAGCCATGGTCCTGGTCATGTCGCAGAAGTATCCGTCCACGAAGGCGTCCAGCTCGATAAGGCTTATCTCGCCGTCCTTCATCGTCCTGTCGCTGGTGACGAAGTAGGGATTCCTCACCATGGAGGACCTCTCGCCGGATAGGGCGAAGGCGTAGCCCCTGGCGCGCCGGGCTCCCTTGTATCCCACTCCCTTCGATCGGATTGCGTGCTCCACGGCGGCGGATACTTCGCAATCCTTGATTCCGGGTCGCAATACCTTCCGCGCGGCTTCGTAGCCAAAGCAGGTCGCTTCGCAGGCCCGGCGCATTTTTTCTATCTCGTGCTTCGACTTTACGTACCGCGCCTCCCTAAGGAGATTGAAGGCGTCATAGAAGACCGCGTCGGGGAAGACTTCCCTGAGCATGCGCATGCCCGTTTCCGATGGAATGCGCGCCTCCACGGAAATGTTCTGGGTGGCGATGAATTCGAAGCTGCCCTCGTAGCCGATCACGGTCTTTCTTTCGTAGCCCTTCTCCTTCCAAAGCTGGTCGAGCATGCGGCGGAAATTTCGGTTCGGGTTGGGCATTTCCAGCATGCCGAAATAAATGTAGGGCCTCGCGTCTTCAACCCATGACTCCTCGACGAAATCCTCCTCGCCCTCGATGTAGAAGATGGTCGGCTCCCCTTCCCTGGGCACCACTGCCATCGAAGCCCCGAAGACGGGCCAATATCCCGTGGAGTAGAGGACGTTCTCGGGCAGCCGGAGCACTAGGTAATCCACGTTGTGCGCCGCCATCCTCTCCTTGAGGCGGCCTATCCTGAACTCATCCCGGAATTTTTCCATTTTTCGCTCCTGATGCTTGATTTCCGCTTCGGCGCTTCGGGCTATCGCTTCCTCAGTACGTCTATTGTCACCGCGGCGATGAGAAGCGTTCCCTTGATGAAGGTCTGCCAGTAGGACTGCACGCTGATCAAAGCCATCCCGTTGTTGAGGATGCCGATGATCATCACGCCCAGCAGGGTTCTCCACACCGAGCCCTCGCCGCCTTCGCTGCTGTTGCCGCCCAGATATACGGCGGTTATGGTGTCCAGCGCATAGCTTTCTCCCACCGAAGGCATGGCGGTGGAGGCAAGCCCGGTCATCACAAGACCGGACAAGGCGGCCAAGGTTCCCGTCATGGTGTAGAGCGTAAGCGTTATGCGCTTTACATTTATCCCCGCCAGCCGGCTCGCCACAGCGTTTCCGCCTATGGCGAAGACGTAGCGGCCGAAGACCGTGTACTTGCTCAAGAGCCAAATTCCCAGGAAGCACGCCATCATGATGATGCCCGGGACGGGAATCAGGCCGAACACCTTTCCCGCTCCCAGGAATGACACCTGGGGGCTGGAGGTGTAGATCGCCTGGCCGTTGGTGCTGATGAAGGCGAGCCCCCGCACCATGTTCATGGCTCCCAAGGTGGCTATGAAAGGCAAGACCCTGAACCGGGTTATCAAGAATCCGTTGAACATTCCAATGGCCAATCCCGAGGCCAGGGCGGCCAGCATGGCCAAGCTCCAGTGCAGGTGGGCCTTTTCGATGAGGAGGGCGCAGATGCAGCCGGACAAGGCGATTATCGCCCCGACGGAAAGATCGATCCCCCGGGTGATGATGATGAGCGTCATCCCCGTGGCGATTATCCCCACAATGGAGACGGAGGAGAAAATGTTCATGAAATTCTTGATGGAGAGGAAGTATTTCGACGCCAAGGCGAAGTACGCCGACATGGCCACCATGAAGAGGATGAGGAAGGAGTCCAGAAGCTTCTGCTGGTAGCTCCTATGTATCTTGCCGCTTTTGTCTATCGCGCTCGTTGCCGCCATGGTTCACCGTCCTGCTTGCCGATTGATAAAGGCTTGGTTCATATTCATTGCGAGACCCCCAGGGCTAGGCTGAGAAGCTTCTCCTGGGTGGCTTCCCGCCGTTCCATCTCGCCGACGATCCTGCCTTCATGCATCACGTAGATCCTGTCCGCGATGCTCAAGACTTCGGGCATTTCCAAGGAAATAATCACGATCGCCACCCCTTGTCCGCTCAATTCCTCCAGGACCCGGTAGATCTCGGATCTCGCCCCGACGTCCACGCCCCGGGTGGGCATGTTCAACAGGAGAACCTTCGCGTCGTTGGCCAGCCAGCGGGCTATGACGCATTTCTGCTGGTTGCCCCCGCTCAAGGTTCCGATTTTCTGGTCGATGCCCGAGCAATGCAGCTCAAGTTCCTTGAAGTACTTCATGGCCAGGGTCTTTTCCTCCGCCCTCCGCACTATCCCAAGCTTCCCCGAGAGCTTGGTCCTCAGGGCGGAAAGGCAGATGTTCTCCTCCACGGACCGGAGGGGAATTATGGCGTCGTTCTTCCTGTCGTCGGAGACGAAGCCCAAGCCCTTGTCGCACGCGTCCTTGATGGAAGCGAATTCCACCTTCTTCCCCTCGATGAAGAAGTCCCCGGAATCTTTTTTCATGTCTCCGAAAATCGCCCTGAACACTTCGTTCTGCCCGGAACCGAAGAGTCCGAAGATGACAACAAGCTCGCCTTCGCGCACCTTGAAGCTTACATCCTCCACGAATCCCCGGACCCTAAGCTTGTCCACGGAGAAAATCACCTTTTCCTTGACCTGGCTTCGATGCACGAACATGGAAGAGGCGTCCTTCCCTATCATCATCTTGATGAGCGACTCGTTGGTGACATCCTTGGTATCCATGGTTCCCACGATTTCCCCGTCCCGCATGACGGTTATCCGGTCCGTGAGTTCATACATCTCGGAAAACCTATGGGTGATGTAGATGATCGAAACCCCGGAGTTCCTCAATTTCCGCAACAGCTCGAATAGCTTTGAGGTCTCCTGGTCGTTCAGGGCAGAGGTAGGCTCGTCCATGATCAGGATCTTCGCCCTCACGCTCAGGGCCTTGGCGATCTCCACCACCTGCTGCTCCGCTATGGTCAGGGTGGAAACCTTGGCTTTCACGGGAATCGAAACCCCGAGGCTGTCCAGCACCTTCTGGGCGTCGGAAAAGAGCCTGTCCCAGTCGATCATCCGGTTCTTCCTGAGGGGATAATTGCCCAGGAAGATATTCTCCGCCACCGTGATCGGCTTTACCACGTTTATTTCCTGATAGATGACGCGTATGCCGAGTTCCATGGCGATCTTGGGCGTTTCGACGGACACGGCCTTTCCGTCGAAGAAAATCTCCCCGCCGTCCAGGGAGTAGTCGCCGGAGATTATCTTGATGAGCGTAGATTTTCCCGCGCCGTTTTCGCCCATGAGGCCGTGGATCTCGCCTCGGCGGATCGAAAAGTCGATGTTCTTGAGGACCCGGGACTCTCCGAAGGACTTGCTTACCCCCCGGGTTTCCAGGATCGTTCCGTTCGCCATCATGGTTCCGTCCGCTCCTACGTTCCGTAAAGATAAGGCGAATGGTCGTCCCGCGCCAGTTCCCTGCCGGGATGCCATTCGCCCTGATTTGGTTTTCTTCGGCGCCACGGCTTATTCAGCCGCGGCTCTGCGATCCAGGCTCCTTCCTTACATCCCGGGATAATAGCGGGAGAGATTGTCCTTGGTGATTATGTCCAGGGGCGGAAGCGTCACGAGAGGGGGCTTCACGCCGTCGTTGAGGTGCCGGAGAACCAAGGGAAGGAGGTCCCAGCCGAAGCGTTCGGAGAACTGGGCCACCGTGCCGATCACCGGGGACTTCGGATTCTTGAGTTCCGGGAAAATGACCGGATTGGCTCCGAAGGAGGTGATGATCACGTCGTTTTCCCTTCCCGCCGCCTTCACCGCCGCGAGCATGCCCAGGGTGTTCTGGTCGATGTGGTTCCACATCATGATCTTTCCCTTGGGATTGGCGGTGAGGAAGTCGGCGGTCCTTTGGCGGGTAACCTCGGGACTGCCTTCGGTGCTGATCTCGAACACCTTGACGTCGGGCATCACTTTCTTAACCGCGGCTATGCAGCTGTTGGCGCGGGTGATGAAATTGACTCCCGCCTGGGGATGGCCGGCCACGAAGAGGACGGGCTTCTGCCCAGGCCACATCTTGAGGGCGGCGTTGACGAGGAGCTCGCCGCAGATCGATCCGGCCCTCTCGTTGTCGACGTGGTATTCGGGGTCTACGTTCACCCTGGCCTTGGTCTGGATTGAGATCATGGGGATGCCGTTGTTCGCAAGCTTTTGGGCTATCGCGGCGTTGATGGATTCGTCCTGGTTGAAGTTGAGGTAGTAGTCCACACCGGCCAGGATGGCCGTCTCGGCGTTGGACATGGCCTTGTTCGGGTCTTGCTTGTTGTCGAAGACCATGAGTTCCACGCCGTAGAACCTGCACGCGTCCACCACGGAATCGCGGACGATGATTGAGATCGAGTTTTCATCGTTCCAGTTCGCGTAGCCAATCTTGTACTTCTTGTTCGCGAAAACCGTCTGGTCCACGTCGATGATGGCGGGATACTTGATGTTCAGCTTCCCGTGGGGAATCTGTGTTCCCGTCGGCTTAGCCTGCCCGAACGCCGCAGGCGCGCACAGCAGGATGCACGCCAGGGCCAACAAAATACCTCGCTTCGCCATGCTCATCTCGCCCTCCTTGTGAACTTGGTCACATATCAAATTTATATGGATCCTGAGCTCTGGATACAGGATACATGGTAAAAACCAGGCTGTCAACAAAAGATTTTATGTCGCTTAATCATTTCCTCTTAATATATTTCTGCGAATCGATCGCCACGGCGAGGATGATGATCATGCCCTTCACGATGTATTGCACGTAAGGATTCACCCCTATGAAAACAAGCCCATAGTTGATGATCTGGAACATGAGGACGCCGGTCACGACCCCGACCACGGTACCCACGCCGCCTCGCATGGAAACCCCTCCCACCACGCAGGCGGCTATGGCGTCCAGCTCATAGCCCTGGCCGAGCATGTTCGTCACGCTGCCCGTCCTGGCTCCCTCCAAGGCTCCGCCGAAACCGTACATGAGGCCGGCGATCACATAGATCACGAATATGTTGAACGCGACGTTTACACCGGAGACAGTGGCTGCCTCCATGTTCCCGCCTATCGCGTACATGTTCCGTCCGAGCTTGGTCTTGTTCCACATGAACCACATCAGTAGGACGGCAGCCAGGGCGTAGAGGATCAGGTAGGGTATGCGGAAGTTTTCGAACTCTATGGCTCCCTGGGCGAACCGCGAGAACTTGGGATCGAAACCTCCGATGGGAGAGGAATCGTTGAGCTCGTCGATGTAAAGGGACTGGAGGCCGTAGATGACGAGCTGGAAGCCCAGGGAGGCGATGAAGGGCGCTACCTTCAGTTTGGCGACCACATATGCCTGGGCGACCATGAAGAGGGCGCAAAGCGCCATGACCAGGAGGAGCGGGACGACCACGGGAAGCTGGGGAAGGTCTGGGAAAATCTTCTGGGAATAGCCCGGGGCCTGCAGAAGCGAAGATGCGATGATGGCTGCCATTCCCACGCTCCTGCCGAGGGAAAGGTCCGTATAGCCCAACACGATGATGGAGGCAACACCCAAGGCGAGCACGATGCGGGATGACGATTGGGTCACGATGAAATAGAAATTCTGGAGCTTGATGAAAGCAGGTTCGATGAGGACTATCACCCCGAGCAGCGCGAGCATGACGAGGTAAAGCGCGTTCCTCAACAGGAACGCCGAAAATCTCGCCTTGGGATCGCCTTGTGTCCTGATGTCTGTTGCCATGCCTGGTACCCCTTGTCAAATGTAGCGCGCCGCCAGATCAAGTATCTCTTCCTGGCTGGTTTTCGAAGATTCGACGATGCCTGCGAGTCTGCCGTTGCTCATGACCAAGATGCGGTCCGCGACGCCCAGAAGCTCGGGCATCTCCGAGGAGATGAAGACTATGGAATTCCCTTTGTTGGCAAGATCGATCATGAGCTGGTAGATTTCGTACTTCGCTCCCACGTCTATGCCACGCGTGGGCTCGTCCAGGAGAAGGATCTTGGGAGAGGTGAGGAGCCATCTGCCCAGTATGACTTTCTGCTGGTTTCCGCCCGAGAGGTTGGAAATGGACGTCTTCTGGGAGGGGGTCTTCACCGACAGCGCATCTATGACCCATTGCGTGTCCTTACCCGCCTTCGAATAATCCATGACTCCAAGCCTCGCGTAGGCGTCTATGTTTGCTATCATGGAATTGAACTGGACATTCAAAAGGGGGAATATGCCCGTTGCACGGCGCTCCTCCGTCACGAGCCCCAGGCCTTGGGCGATGGCGGTCCGGGGCAGATGTCTTTCCATCCTCTTCCCGTCCACCCACACTTCGCCGCCCTGGATTTTCCTGAGCCCGAAAATCGTCTCCACCAGCTCGGTTCGCCGTGATCCCACGAGGCCGGAAATCCCGAGGATCTCGCCCTTCCGCAAGGTGAAGGAAACATCCTGTATGGTTGGCTGGTACAAGCCCGAGAGATTCCTGACTTCCATGACCACATCGTCCGAGGGTCTGTTGGTCTTGGGCGGATACAGGCTTCCCAGGTCCCTTCCCACCATGAGGGAGATGATCCGGTCCCTGGTCAGGTCCACAGCCTTTTCCGTGGCTATCCAGCGGCCGTCCCGCATGACCGTGACTTCGTCGGCGATGGCCAGGATCTCCTCCATCTTGTGGGAGATGTAAATTACCGCGACCCCTTCCGCCTTCAGCTGCCTGATGATGGAAAAAAGATGCTCCACCTCGTTCTCGGTAAGCGAGGAGGTAGGCTCGTCCAACACTATGGTCCTAGCCCCGCAGGATACGGCCTTGGCGATTTCCACCATCTGGCGTTCCGAAACCGACAGGGTGCCGATCTTCCGCAAGGGATTTATCTTGATGTTCAGCCTTTCAAATACCTGCCT
>JBFLXC010000099.1:0-9633 GCA_040757435.1 Spirochaetota bacterium
TACCAGGGAGCATCAGGTGAGCGACGACAGAAAGCCTTTGATTTCGCTGCGCAATGTCAAGAAGATCTACAGGACCGGCGGCACGGAGCTTGAGGCCCTGGGAGATGTCAGCTTCGACATCTACCCCAGGGAGTTCGTATCCATAGTCGGTCCCTCGGGATGCGGCAAGACCACCCTCCTCAAGATCCTGGCAGGCCTCCTGCCCCGTTCGTCAGGGGAGATCGAGGTGGACAAGGAGGCTTTCGACATCTCCAGGGAGGTGGGATTCGTCTTCCAAAAACCCCTGCTCCTGCACTGGCGCAAGATCCTGGACAATGTCCTCCTTCCCATCGAAATCCTCAAGAAGGACAGGAGGGCCATGGAGGATAAGGCCAGGAAGCTTCTCGCCCTGGTAGGCTTGGAGGGCTTCGAGGACCGCTATCCCGTGGAGCTCTCCGGGGGCATGCAGCAGAGGGTTTCGATCGCCCGGGCCCTCATCCACGACCCCAAGCTCCTCCTCATGGACGAGCCCTTCGGGGCCTTGGACGCGATAACCAGGGAAAGGCTCAACCTGGAGCTCCTCAGGATCTGGCAGGAGACGGGAAAGACAATCCTCTTCGTGACCCACGGGATCAACGAGGCGGTCTTCCTCTCCGACAGAGTCATCGTGCTCTCCGCCCGGCCATCGAGGATGATAGAGTCCCTGGACATCGAGCTTCCAAGGCCGAGGTCCCAGGAGGTCCGGGTTGAGGAGAAGTTCGGCGCCTACGCGCTGGAAATCTACAAGAGCCTGGAAATCCGCTAGGTCCGGGCGACGGAGAGGAAGGATGGGCTTAAGCCAGGTTTTCGGGGTTGGGATCCGCGGCGCGGGCCAGGTGGCGGGACAGCACCTCGCGGCGATCCTGGCGAATCCTGCCTTGCGGTTCGCCGCCGTTTGCTCCAGGACCTTGGGCAAGGCCGAAAGGCTGGCGGCGGAATGGCAGGCCGCGGCAAAGGGCGGCAGTCTCAGGGTATACGAGAGCTACGAGGAGCTCCTTGAGGATCCGGAGGTTTCCATAGTCTCCGAGTGCATGCCCAACTACCTGCACGCCCGGGAAGCGACCATGGCCCTGGAAGCCGGCAAGCATCTCATCCTGGAGAAGCCCGCGGCCACAACCAGGGAAGAGCTGGAAACCCTGCGCGCCGCTGCCAGGAAATCCCAGGCCAAGAGCGTTGTCAGCTTCGTCCTCCGCTGGCATCCTCTGGTGGCGAACATCAGGAACCTTCTGGACAACAAGGCCATAGGCTCGGTCTATTATTCCCAGTTCGACTACTGGCACGGCATCAAGCCCAGCTTTTCCAGCTACGAGTGGATTCGCCGCCGGGAATTCTCGGGCGGCGCCATGATCACCGGAGGCTGCCACGCCGCGGACCTGGCGCGCCATCTCCACGGGGAAATCGAGGAAGTCTCGGCCTACTGCGCCGCAGGCAGGCAGGACTTCGACTTTCCCACCACCTACGTCGCCGCGGCGAGGTTCAGGGACGGAAGCCTGGGCAAGATCTCCACCTCCCTTGAGGGGGTCAACATACCGTACCAGTTCAACATCGACCTCCTGGGTTCCCTGGGCGCGGTGAGGGACAACAGGCTCTATTCCAAGGCGCTTTTCCCCGAGCAGAAGGATTTCCTGTCCATCCCCTGCGCCACCCCCAACTCGGGCTCCGTGGACCACCACCCCTTCAAGCAGGAGATAGACAACCTTGTGGACGCGATCCTGGGACGAAGGCCAGTGCTATCCGACGTGGAGGATGCCTGCAAGTCCATGGAGGTCTGCCTTGCGGCGGTGGAATCCGCTGAATCCGGAAAGCCCGTCAAGGTCGCGGCCCCATGAGCCGGGAGACAGAATCCTGCATTGCCAGGATGACAAGCCCGGAATTCAAGGAAGCCGTTGCGGGAAAGGGCTTGGTGATCCTTCCCGTGGCATCGGTGGAGCAGACGGGTAGCCACTGCCCCTTGGGAACCGACCTTATCGTCGCCTCCAGGGTCGGGGCGGCCCTGGCCGCCAAGGTCGGCTGCCTCGCGGCCCCGGCCATCCCCTACGGCGACACCCAGGAGCTCGATTTCTGGCCCGGAACCGTGGACATCCCTCCCGAGGTGCTCGGCCCCTACGCCGAGGCTGCGGCGCGGTCCTTCCTCAAAAGCGGCGCCTTGGGCCTTGCATTCCTCTGCACCCACTCCCTCAACATGAAGAGCATCGACCTGGCCTGCCGCCGCCTTTATAGGGATGGCCTGCGGGCCTGCGCCATAGACTGGTGGAAGGCGGCGGGCCAGGCGGCGAAAGGGGAGACATCCAGCGAGGAGCCCTTCGGCCACGGGGGTGAGGTGATCACCTCGGTGATGATGGCCGTAGCCCCCGACTTGGTCCGCCTGGAAGCAGCCCGGGACGAGGCCTCCCTCCCCGGCCTCGCCTACGCGCTGGGCCATATGCCCGGAGCCCCCTTCGTGGCCTATGGGGATTTCCGCCAGTATTGCCGATCAGGCGCCTGGGGGGAGGTCTCCCGCTCCGCCAGCGCCGAGAAGGGAAGACGCTGGCTTGAACGCGGGATCTTGGATTGCGCCTCCTTCCTCAAGGAATGGATGGACCTGGGGGCCCGATCCGATGCTCCGGCCTGAGACCCCGGCCTGAGACCCCGATCGCCGCCCTTGTCTCGAGTGTTCCGGGGGTATATCCTTCCCGGCATGGACCAACCCTGTAGGTGGAAAGAACTCTCCTCCAAGCCCCTGGCGGACTGCAGGATATTCAACGTTACCCAAAGCTCAAGGGAAACCTGCGACGGCGCCATGAGGGGGGACTTCTACCTGGTGAACGCGCCGGACTGGGCGGGAGTCATACCCATAGTCGACACCCCGGAGGGCAGGAAGTTCGTCATGATACGCCAGTACCGCCACGGCACGGGTAGGGTGTCCGTAGAGTTCCCGGGGGGTATCATCGATCCCGGGGAGGATCCCGGCAGGGCAATCGCCCGGGAGCTCTTGGAGGAGACAGGGTACAGGGCGGAAATGATCCTTCCCCTGGGGGATCTATCGCCGAACCCAGCCTTCATGACCAACACCTTCCACGCCTTCATCGCCGAAGGCTGCTACCTCGATTCCGAGCAGAGGCTGGACGACAACGAAGACATAGAGGTCTTCCTCGTGCCAGAGCGCGAAGCGATCGACATGATCGGGGCGGAAGACTACGGCCACGCCCTCATGACGGCGACCCTCTTCTTCTACATGCGCTACAGGGGATATTCGGACTAAATCCCGATTATTTTGCGCTCCAGGCAATAATCGCTATACTTAATGAAGAATGAAATTTCAAACGTACCGCCTGGGGGGCTCTTCCGCCTTGGACCATTTGGCCTATGAAACCTGCCTCATGGAATCCTGGACGACCGGGGACGCCTTGCTCTGCTTCTATGTGAACGAGCCCTGCCTGGTGATAGGCCGCAACCAGAATCCTTGGCGGGAGGCGAGGCCCGGGTCCGGACTCCCCCTGTACCGCCGCTCCTCGGGAGGAGGGACGGTGTACCACGACCTGGGCAACCTGAACTGGGCGATGATCCTTCCCCGGGAGAGCCACGACAAGGACGGGGAGCTGACGCTGCTGAGCGGCGCCCTCCGGGAATCTGGCTTTCCCGTGAGCCCCGGCGAGAGGGGCGGTCTTTACTTCTCCCCAGGATCGGCCCTCGCCGGGAGGAAGGTCTCCGGCACCGCCCGGAGGTTCGGCCCCAGGACCGTACTCCACCACGGGACCCTCCTGGTGTCATCGGACCTAAAGGCCCTGGAGTACTCATTGGGAGGCATCGCCACGGAAGACGACAAATCCCTGCCTTCCGTGCCCGCCCTGCCAGCCAACCTTGGCGATTGCCCGGAGGCCGGGACCGGAGGGAGGACGCCTTCCCAGGCATCCCGCAAAGGGGTGGGGCCCTGGGACATCGCATCCGCCATCTCCCGGGCGATCGCGGGCGAGGACATCAAACCTTTGCCACCTGAATATCTGCCTCCGGAGGCGGTTGCGCGGGAAAAGGAAATCCTAGGATCGCAGGAATGGATTTTCGGCAACACCCCCTCCTTCCGCTTTTCACTCCACGTCGGAGGATGGGGAGAGGGAAAGGCTTCGTTCCAGGTGGAAAAAGGAATACTCCAACGCGCCGGCGCGCAGAGCGACGACCGCTTCGCCCCCTACGAGGGGGCTGTTTTTTCCATATCCCTTTATAAGAAATTGTTGGAAACCGCCGAAACCAAGACCCGGCGAAAGGAGGACTGATCCATGAGTTCAAATCCCGTGCTAGAAAAGGTCCAGAGCCTTGTGGACGAAGTGCGGATAGGAATCCTATCCACGGTTGACTCAAAGGGAGTCCCCCACGCCCGGTGGATGACCCCGGTGTTCATCCCCCGCCTCAAGGGAGCCCTCTACGCCGTCACCTCCTCGGGAAACGAAAAGGTCCGCCATCTGGCCGAAAATCCCAACGTGGCATGGATTTTCCAGTCCAAATCCTTGGACAGGATCGCCACGGTGACGGGAAAGGCCCAGGTGGTGAAGGATCCCGCCCTGAGCGCCGAGGTCCTGGAAGCGATAGGTCCCCGGCTCCAAGTCTTCTGGAAGCACTCGGGGGACCCAAAGAAACTGGTGGTACTGGAGACCGTTATGGAGAGCCTGTCCTGGTTCAAGCCCTTGGGCGAGGGGAGGGTCGAGGAGGAGGTGAAGCATGGCTAAGGCGAAATCCCCGAAGCTGGGCCTTCCGAAGTCCGAGCTTTTCGGCCTCCTCGAGCGGATGCAGCTCATCCGCGCCTTCGAGGAGAAGGCGGGGCAGATGTACGGCCTTAGGAAGATAGGCGGATTCTGCCACCTCTACACCGGCCAGGAAGCGGTGGCCGTGGGCGCGATATCTGTCCTGGACCTGTCCAAGGATTACGTCCTCACCGCCTACCGGGACCATGGCCACGCCTTGGCCTGCGGGATGGACCCCAATGCCTCGATGGCCGAGCTTTTCGGCAAGGTGACGGGGATCTCCCGGGGCAAGGGAGGCTCCATGCATTTCTTCTCCGCGGAGAAGCACATGCTGGGCGGAAACGGGATCGTGGGGGCCCAGATCCCCATCGCCACGGGAGTAGCCTTCGCCCAGGCCTATGAGAAGACCGGCGGGGCGACCCTCTGCTTCTTCGGCGACGGAGCCTTCCACCAAGGAGCCCTCCACGAAAGCTTCAACCTGGCGAGGATCTGGAACCTTCCCATCGTCTACATCGTAGAGAACAACCAATGGGGCATGGGCACCAGTTGGAAGAAGGTCTCGGCCCATGCCGATTTCTCCGCCACGGCCGCGGCATACTCCATGGCGGGACTCTCCTGCGACGGCATGGACGTCCTCGACGTGAGGGCGACGGTGGCCAAGGCGGTTGAGGAGGCCCGGGGCGGCAACCCTGTGTTCGTGGAAGCCAGGACCTACCGCTACAAGGGGCATTCGATGAGCGACCCCCAGAAGTACAGGACGAGGGACGAGGTGGACGAGTACCGGAAGCGGGATCCCATCCTCTACCTCAAGGGGAGGATGGAGGACGAAGGCCTCATCTCCCAGGAGGAATGGGAAGCCTTGGCCGCCAAGACCGACGAAATCGTTGAGGAATCGGTGCGCTTCGCCGAATCCAGCCCCGAGCCCGCCGCAGGCGAGCTTTACACAGACATCCTGGCCTGAAGGAGGGAGATATGGCCGAGCTAAGCTATAGGGAAGCCCTCAACAGGGCCATGGACGAGGAAATGGCCCGGGACCCCAAGGTCTTCATCCTGGGGGAGGAAGTGGGGGAATACGACGGAGCCTACAAGGTTTCCAAGGGACTACTTTCGAAGTACGGCCCCGAAAGGGTAAGGGACACGCCCATCTCGGAGCTGGGCTTCACGGGACTGGGAGTCGGGGCGGCCCTCGCGGGCCTGCGGCCCATCGTGGAGTGGATGACCCACAACTTCGCCCTCCTGGCCCTGGACCAAGTGGTGAACAACGCGGCGAAGATGCGCCAGATGTCCGGCGGCCAGCTGAAGGTGCCCGCGGTGTTCCGGGGTCCCAACGGACCGGCGGAGTACCTGGCGTCCCAGCACTCCCAAGCCCTGGCCTCCTACTGGGCCCACGTCCCGGGGCTCAAGGTGGTGGCGCCCGCGACCCCCGCCGACGCCTACGGCCTTCTTAAAAGCGCCATCAGGGACGACAACCCCGTGGTCGTGCTCGAATCGGAGATGATGTACGCCTGGAAGGGCGAGGTCCCCGAGGAGGAGTTCCTGGTGCCCATAGGCAAGGCCAGGATAGCCCGGGAGGGGAAGGACATCAGCCTCGTCACCTTCTCAAAGCCCATAAAGCTTGTGATGGAGGCCGCCCAGGCCTTGGCGGCCAAGGGCGTGGAGGCGGAGGTCGTTGACCTTAGAAGCATCCGCCCCCTGGACGAGGAAGCCTTGTACGCCTCGGTGCGCAAGACGGGCCGCTGCGTGGTGGTTGACGAGTCCTGGCCCGTGGCCAGCGTTGGCTCCCACGTGGCCTGGCTTGTGTCCAAGAACTGCTTCGATGTGCTGGACGCCCAGGTGGAGCTAGTCTCAGGGGAGGACGTACCCATGCCGTACAACCACGCCTTGGAATTGGCGGCCCAGCCTTCGGCGGAAAAGGTCCTGGCCGCGGCCCGCAAGGTCCTTTACAGGGAGGATCTCTGACATGGCTGAAAAACTCATGATGATAGCCCTTTCCCCGACGATGACAGAGGGAACAATAGCGAAGTGGAAAAAACAGGAAGGCCAGGCCTTCTCGCCGGGCGACCTGCTGTGCGAGGTGGAGACTGACAAGGCGAGCATGGACTACGAGGCTCCGAAGAACGCCGTCCTCCTCAAGATCCTTGTGCCCGAGGGAGGAAAGGCCGCGGTGGGCGACACCATCGCCGTGATCGGCAAGGCGGGAGAGAACATAGATGCCTCCCTCCTTGCTTCCGCAAAGCCCCAGGAGCGGAGGGAGCCATTGGAATCCGCCCCTAAAGGGAAAAAAGAATTAGAGGCGCCTAACGCGCCGACGAATCCTGCGACGCACAACCTACCTAAGGAGCATAACGCTATTTCATCGCCCTCGGCCGCCCCGCCGACAGCCGGTACCCCTGAATCGTCGGCACCGATGCCATCGATGCCATCGGCGGCGCCCAACGCGCCCGCCGGATATCCTCCCTCCTCCCCGCTTGCCAGGAAAGTGGCCTTGGAACTCGGCGTGGATCTGCGCAAGGTCAAGGGAAGCGGGCCGGAGGGTAGGGTGGTGGAAAGGGATGTGCGGGCCTATTCTCAAAGAAACCTCCTTTCCCAGGAAGAGGCGCCCGCCGAGGCTTATTCCGGAATCGCCAAGGAAGCGGCGAGGGAAACCTCCAAGGGAAGGATCGGCCCCAAGAGGGCTGTGATAGCGCGTCGGCTGGGAGAATCCTTCTTCAGCGCCCCGCACTATTATCTCAAGAAGGAGATAGCGGCCGATTCCCTGGCGGAGGCCAGGGCCAGGATCAACAAAGGCAGGGATAAGCCAGTATCGTTCAACGCGATCCTCATGAAGCTCTCCGCCATGGCCTTGGCCAGGCACCCGGAAGTGAACGTGTATTGGAGAGGGGACTATATCGAAGAACGCCGCGCCGCGGACATCGGGCTCGCCGTGGCCCTGCCCGACGGCCTCATAACGCCCGTGGTCCGGGATTGCGACCTGAAGGGGATCGAGGCGATTGACCAGGAGCTTGCCGCCCTCATAGAGAAGGCGAAGTCGAAAGGCTTGAGCCCTGAGGAGTACGAGGGGGCGGGCTTCACCATCACCAACCTGGGAAGCTTCGGCGTTGACGAATTCACCGCCATCATCAACCCCCCAGGCTCGGCCATCCTGGCCGTGGGAGCCATGAGGAAGAAGCCCGTGGTTGACGAGGAGGACAGGGTCGTCGTGGCGAGGACCATGGTCCTCACCCTGGGCTGCGACCATAGGAGCATAGACGGGGCGGTGGGCGCGGCATTCCTCTCCGACCTGGCCGCGATCCTGCAGGATCCCATAAGGGCGCTTCTGTAGATTACGCCCCCAAAGCCGCTTCGGGGGGCGTGATCAAGAGGCTTCGACGAGGTATACTGGGAGAACGAAACGCAAAGGAGTCGAGCATCATGCAGGAGAAGAATTTCGATGTGGTAGTCCTCGGCGCCGGCCCGGGAGGATACGTGGCCGCCATCCGCGCCGCCCAGCTGGGCCTGAAGGCGGCGGTGGTCGAAAAGGACAAACCAGGCGGGGTCTGCCTCAACATCGGCTGCATACCCTCCAAGTCCCTCATCCACAACGCCCACCTCTATTCCGAAGGCCTGGGGTTTCTGACCGCCGGCGGGGCTTCGGTTGACCTTTCGGGCTTCAATTACAAACATGTGTGGCAGGCCTCGCGCCAGGCGGCTGACAGGCTTTCCAAGGGCATCCTCTTCCTCCTCAAGAAAAACAAGGTGGAGCTCGTCCAAGGCAGGGGAAGGCTCAAGGACGCCCGGAGCATCCTCGTGGAAACCGAAGGCGACCCCCAGCTCCTCAAGGCAAAGGCGATAATCCTCGCAACAGGTTCAAGGCCCAGGGCCCTCCCTGGCTTCGCCCTGGACGAAACCAAGATCCTTTCCTCCACCGGCATGCTCATGTCGGAAACCCTCCCCAAGAGCATGACCATCCTGGGGGCGGGGGCCATAGGGATGGAATTCGCCTATGTGCTCTCATCCTTCGGCGTGAAGGTGACGGTGGTGGAGCTCATGGACCAGGTCCTTCCCCTTGAGGACGGGGAGTCTGCCAAGGTGGTGGAAAAGGCCTTCGCTTCCCGGGGGGTTGAGATCCACACCCAGGCGAAGGCGGAGAAGGCCGAGTCCAAGCCAGACGGGGTCCACCTCCATGCTGTCCTCAAGGACGGGAAGGCGGCGGAGATAGTCTCGGAGCGCCTCCTTGTCTCCATAGGCCGGGCGCCCAACACCGAGGACCTGGGCCTGGAGAGCCTGGGCATCCGCCTCGCCAAGGGCTACGTGGAAACCGGGGATTATTACGAGACATCGGCGGAAGGCATCTATGCGATCGGGGACATCACGATCCAACCCCAGCTCGCCCATGTGGCCTCCAAGGCGGGAGAGATAGCCGCGGAGAGGATAGCCAGCCTGCTTCTAGGATCGGCTTCCCCGACGGAGAAAAGGATCAATCCCTATACCATCCCGAGCGCCGTGTACTGCCAGCCCGAACTCGCCTCCTTCGGCCTCTCCGAGAAGAAGGCGAAGGACCTGGGAGTCCGATACGCCGCGGCGAGATTTCCCTTCCGGGGAGTGGGCAAGGCCGTGGCCACCGAGGCGGCGGAAGGCCAAGTCAAGCTCATCTATGCTCCCGACACCGGGGCCGTCCTGGGCGCTTCCATCGTGGGCGCCGCGGCGACGGAGATCATCCACGAACTGCTCCTGGCAAGCTATGCCGAGCTGACGGTGGAGGAAGTGTCGGAGATGATCCACGCCCATCCGACCATCTCTGAGGGAGTGATGGAGGCGGCCAAGGCAGGACTCGGCAGAGCGATCCACGCCTGAACCCCTACCCGGTGCTTCCAAGGATGCATACAAATGGAGGGCCGCCCGGAATCCGGGCGGCCCACCT
>JBFLXC010000100.1:0-9587 GCA_040757435.1 Spirochaetota bacterium
GACCCTGTCAAGATGGACAAGGTGCAGCCATTCATTGTAGATTTTTCCACCAAGGTGGCGCGATGATCTTTCCCCCATTTCATATTCCCAAGGAAATCCGACGCATTGCAGTACGCTTGCGCGAGGCGGGCAAGGACACCTATGTCGTGGGCGGCGCCTTGAGGGACCATTTCCTGGGCCGATCCCATGGCAACGACATTGATCTTGCGAGCTCAGCGGAGCCCGGGACGATCATGGGGCTCTTCCCCCGGGTGGTGCCCACGGGGATCAAGCACGGAACTGTCACCATCCTCGCGGGGCCCTACCAGGTGGAAGTGACCACCCTGCGCAAGGAAGAGGGATACAGCGACGGCCGGAGGCCGGACCGTGTTGAATATGTGGACGATATAGTCGAGGACCTGGGCCGTCGGGACTTCACCATGAATGCCATGGCCTACGAAATCATCTCAGGCCGTTTCTACGATCCCTTCCAAGGCAGGGAGGATATACGGAAACGCCTCATCCGCTGCGTTGGCGATCCTTCCCTCCGCTTCGCCGAGGACGGGCTGCGTCCCTTGAGGGCCGTGCGATTCGCTTCCCAACTCGGCTTTTCCATCGAAGCTGGAACCTTGGCCGCCATACCCGCCGCAAAACAAGTATTCGAAAAGGTCTCTCCTGAGCGGATGCGAGAGGAATTCCTCAAGATCCTTCTCTCCCCCTCCCCTTCCTCCGGATTGAGGCTTTTGGAGGATACAGGGCTTCTTTCGATCCTCCTGCCGGAATTGGCCCCCGCCCGAGGATGCCTTCAAAAGGGATTGCATAAGTTCGACGTCCTCGACCACCTCTACTTCTCAGCCGACGCCTCTCCTCCCGAAGCGGCCTTGAGGCTCGCCGCCCTGTTCCACGACGCGGGCAAGCCCGAGGCTAAGGCGGAGGGCCCTGACGGAACGCCCACTTTCCATGGCCATGAGACGATCTCCTCAAGGATCGCCAAGGCGGCCATGAAACGCCTCCGCTTCCCCAACGATCTGATCGATGAAGTCGGGCACCTCATATCCCAGCACATGTTCAACTATGACGAAACCTGGACGGACGCGGCGGTGCGCCGCCTTGTCTCCAGGGTAGGCAGGCCCGCCCTTCCCGGCCTCCTCGCATTGCGGCGGGCAGACGCCGCCGCCACCCTAGGCACTTCTCCCGATCCGCGGTCAACGGAAAGCTTGGAGAGCCGGATATCCGAAGTCCTGGGCAGGGACAGCGCCCTGGGCTTGAAGGATCTGGCGGTGGACGGCGACGATCTGGCGGAGTTGGGGATTGCGCGGGGACCGGCGATGGGCAGGATACTCAAGGAGCTCCTCGAGACCGTCCTGGACGATCCGGAGCAGAACACCAGGGACAGGCTCCTGGACATCGCGGCCAAGGTCAGGGCGAAACACGGAGCTTGAAACACGGAGCTTAGGACGGCTTTCAGCCGATGGGGGCGATTTCCTCCAGCCTGGCCTTGATCAGAGGGGACTCGGCCTTCAGGGCTTCGAAAAGCTCCCGGGCTGCGTTCTGTTCGGCTTCCTTCTTGCTTGTGCCTGGGAAGGGTCCGAATTTCCTCGCCCCCAGGTGGCAGCTTACCCAAAATATATGGGCGTGCTCCGGACCCTGGGTGGATTCCAGGGAATATCTAGGCAAGGTCTGGAGAAATTTCTGCGCGTATTCCTGGATGATCGTCTTGTAGTCCTTGCCCGGGCCTGAGAGGGCGCGGCGGATGGGATCCTCCATGAGGGTGCCTATGAAGGCCATGGCCCCTTCATAGCCTGAGTCTAGAAACACCGCCCCGATCAGGGCTTCCAAGGCGTCCGCGAGGATGGCCCTCTTGCTCCTGCCCCCCGAAAGCTCCTCGCCCTTGCCCAGGCGCATGAGCCCGGGAATGCCGATTTCCTCTGCGATCCGGGCAAGGACGGTCTCTGATACCACGATGCTCTTTATCCTCGACAAGTCGCCTTCATGGCCGGCGAGCATCTTCTCGTAAAGCATGGAAGCGACAGCCTGGCCCAGGACCGCGTCGCCAAGGAACTCAAGCCTTTCGTTGTGGGACTTGGCTTCCCCCATGTCCTTTTCGTTGGCGCAGGACCTATGGGTGAGGGCAGTCTCGAGGAGGGAAGGATCGGAGAAGCTGAGTTTCAGCCTTGATTGGAAGGATTGCAATAATGACGGGCGCGAAAGCGCTCCCTCGTCGACATACTGCGACCCGGAAGTCTTTCGCGCGCCCAGAGGTGATTTCTTATTTGACCTGGGTTTTGATGAATTCGTACGCGTCGCGGACGGTTTCGAACTCATTGGCCTTCTCGTCGGGGATCTGGATGCCGAGCTCCTCCTCGATGCCGTATACGAGCTCGTAGGTGTCTAGGGAATCGGCGCCGAGATCCTGGCGGAAGCTGGCGTCGAGGGTGATCTTGCCCTCTTCGACCTCAAGCTTGTCGGCGATGATCTTCTTGATTTTCTCAAAGAGTTCGTCCATCGATGTTCTCCTTATTTGGACTCGGGCGCGAACACCTGCTTCCCCCTATAGAATCCGCACTTTGGGCAGACTCTGTGGAGGAGTACGGGGTTACCGCAGTTACCGCAGGTGACAAGCGTAGGAGCAGTGAGCTTCATGTTTACGGAGCGGCGTCGGCGCGTTCTCGCCTTGGAAGTCCTAAATTTAGGTACAGCCATGATATAACCTCATTTCCACAAGTTTTGGCCAGTACAACTGGCGACGTTATACAAAAATGCAAATTTTGTCAAGAGCGGAGCTCCGCAAAAACGCACACTACCTTACCTCATATTCAATTATTGTGAAAGAGGTCCGTAGCGCTTTTCGAGTTCTTTTCTGACTTCTTCCGGAACGATCCCGTCGGGAAGCCTTTTCCAGGAAACCAATTCCCTCACGGCGGTAGAGCTTATATCCGAAAGCTCGGGTTTTGAAAAGAGGAACACTGTCTCCAGGGTTTCCTTGAGCCTGCCGTTCATTGAAGCCATCCTCTGCTCCCCAGGAACCTCGTACATGGAACGGACGCTCCTGAGGAGGGCATGGCAGTTGTTCTGGACCGCATAGTCCGAGGTGAGCCCGCCCCAGGAGGCTACGGTCACGTTGCCAAGATTCCTGTCGTAGACCAGATGGCGCAATAGCTCCATCCGCGTTTCCAAGGGGAGGAATGGCTGCTTGTAAATGTTGAGCGCCATGACCACGTGGACATGTTCAAAAATGGCGCTCGCCCGGACGATTATGTCCAGGTGTCCAAAGGTGGGCGGATCAAAGCTACCGGCGAATACGACGCGCATCGGCACAACCATACCTTTTCGTTATGTTCCGGTCAATACTGTCCTAGCCCGGCGATTTCTGTCATACTTGGGAGGAAGGACACCATGCCATGATCCACAGCATAGCCCAGGCCGTCTTCTCAGCCCTGCTCTCCGCCGCAGCCCTGCCCAACGAACTCTTTCTCCAAGGGCTCTGGCCCCTGGGTTTCGTAGCCGTGGCCCCCCTCTACAGGGCGTTGAAACGCCAGGGAAGTTACGCCTCGGCCATGGGGGTAGGCATGGCCTTCGGGGCATCGCACCACGCCCTCACCTCGTACTGGCTTTTCTTCTACAAGGACTTCGCCTTTTGGACCCTCGGCTCAACCACCCTGGCCTATGCCTTCATATACGGCCTGGCGGCCACCATGGCCCGCTTCATCCTCAGGGCCGGCCCCAAGACGTATAGGCCGTATCTTTTCGCCCTGGGCTGGGTATGCCTTGAATTCTTCAAATCCATAGGTTTCCTGGGCTACCCCTGGGGGCTCCTCCCCTACTCCCTCACAAGCCTCCCAGTTTTCCTCCAGATCGCCGACATCACGGGGGTCTATGGCCTTTCCTTCCTATTGGCCGCGGCCTCGGCCCTTCTGGAGGAATCGAGCCCGTGGCTCCCCGGGGCGTCGGGCTCTTTCCGCGGTCCGCGACGCCTGCCGGACCTCGCCTTCCTCTCCCTCCTGCTCGCCGCCACCCTGCTGTACGGCCTTCATTCCTTCAATAAGGATATCCCCGAAACCAAGCGCTTCAGGGCCGCGTTGGTCCAACAGAACACCGATCCCTGGATATCAGGCGAGATCCCCGCCCTGGAATCGAACCTCCTCCTCGCCCGCCAAGCCCACGAGGAAAGCTTGGGCGCGGGAAAGACCCCCGCAGACCTTGTGATCTTTTCCGAAACAAGCCTCAGGCGCCCCTATGCGGATTTCCTCTCCTGGTTCGAGACGAATCCAAAGAAGGAACCCCTGCGGCCTTTCCTTGCAGAAACGGATTCCTACCTTTTGACGGGGGCTCCCATCATTTTGGATTGGAAGGAGTACAGCGCCTCGAATTCCGCCATCCTGGTATCGCCCCAGGGAGTTCAGCTCCAGGATTACGCGAAGATGCATCCAGTGCCCTTCGCCGAGGCCATTCCCCTTTGGGAGTACGAATGGTTCCGCAGCTTCATGCGCGAGACCATAGGCTTGGATTCAGGGTGGGTCATGGGGGAAAGGATCGTGATCTTCTCATTCTCCCCTAAATCCCTGCCCGGCAGGACCGTTTCCTTCGCCACCCCCATCTGCTTCGAGGATGCCTTCGCCGATCTCTGCCGGGCCTATGTGCGGGAGGGGGCCGAATTGCTGATCAACCTGACCAACGATTCCTGGTCGAGGAAAGAAAGCGCCCAAACCCAACACTGGGCCATCGCGAGGTTCAGGGCCATCGAAAACCGGATAACCCTGGTCAGGAGCACCAACGCGGGGGTGAGCTGCGTCGTGGACCCCTGGGGCAGGAACATAGTGGAGTTTCCCCAATTCACCGCCTACTCTTCAACGGTGGACATCCCGGTCTACAAAAGCCACCTGCCCACGATCTACTCCGCCTGGGGCGACTGGTTCGCCATCCTGTGCGCGTTACTTTTCGCCTCGGCCCTCGTTATACTTGCATCGAGGAGGAAGCATGAGCATACGGGAATATCTCGACTCGACGCCCTTCCATGACCTGGTCCGCTACTCGGAGCACAGCGCCTTGGACGCGGTAGCTTTCACGGGCACCCTGCGCAAGCACCCCTACGACACTGAAAAATGCCTCCTTCTGACATCCCGCCAGGAAAAACTGACCTGGATCGAGGAAGGTGTCATCATCGAGTTCAGGATGCAGGACGTTGTCGCCGCGGATGGCCTGCCCTCGGTGGTGGATGAGGCGGGCCACGCCAGGACCTCCGTCAGGATATGGGTTAGAAGAGGCGCCATCGCCTTGCGCTACGAGCCCTTCGAGGTTGGGGACAGACCCCTGGGTCCCAAGGAATCCCCCGCCCTTAGGGAAAAGCTCTCCCGCATCGTCGCCTCACAGCAGGAACGGTCCTAGGGACCAGGGAGCCGCGATGCCGCCGAGGTCTGCCCAATATTGGGAATCCCGGCCCCTGGGCCGGGTCCGCTGCGGCCTCTGCCCAAGGCGCTGCCTTCTGGAAGAAGGCCGCCGCGGAAGGTGCGGCGCCAGGGAGAATGCGGGGGGAGCGATGGCGATCCCCTTCTACGGGCTGGTATCTTCCATCGCCATGGATCCGGTGGAGAAGAAGCCACTGAGCCGCTTTATGCCCGGAACCCTCACCTTTTCAGTAGGCCTTTGGCACTGCACCATGGAATGCCCCTTCTGCCAGAATTGGGAGATAGCCCATCCCTTCCCGGAAGCCGCATCCAAGGGCGGACTTTCGGCCGGCAGCCTCGATCCCGATGCCCTCGTGAACCTGGCCTGCGAATCCGGGGCGCCTTCCATCTCCTTCACCTATTCAGAGCCCTGCCTCCATGCTGAATACCTCCTTGACTGCCTTCCCCTGGCCAGGCGAAGGGGCTTGAAGACCATACTGGTCACCAACGGCTGTCTAGAGAAGGGCCCGGCCCAGGCGATCCTGGATCATGTGGACGCATCGAACATCGACTTGAAATCGCCTTCCCCCCGGACCTACGAGTCTGTCCTCGGCGGCTCCCTGGAAGCGGTCCTTCGATTCATACGGATCGCCGCCTCGCGCTGCCATGTGGAGCTGACTTCCTTGGCCGTCCCGGGCATCCTGGACAAGGAAGAGGAATTCCAAGCCCTGGGAAAGCTCGTGGCGGCGATCGATCCATCCATTCCCTTGCATGCCACCTGCTACCGCCCAGCGTACCGCTGGAGGAAAGCTCCCCTAAGGCCCGAAAGGGTCCGAAGCCTCGCCGAAGCGGCGAGGCCATGGGTCGAGGACCTGATCATCCACGCCTGAAGGCAGTTCCCGCCGCCTCGAAGGCCGCGGGGAATTTTCTGACGCGATCCACTTGACACAATTCTGGGTTTTCGGCATTGTAACACTCGCCGATTGCATGGTGGGTGTAGCTCAGGTGGTAGAGTGCCAGACTGTGGATCTGGTTGTCGTGGGTTCAAACCCCATCACCCACCCTGAGCCCGAAGCCTGTGCCGTACAAAAGGGATCGGGTCTGCACCGCGCGATGCGTTCGTAGCTCAGCTGGATAGAGCGACGGACTTCGAATCCGTAGGTCGCAGGTTCGACTCCTGCCGGACGCACGATCGCTTTATGTTCATGGGCCGCTAGCTCAGCTGGCAGAGCAGCAGACTCTTAATCTGCGGGTCGCAGGTTCGATGCCTGCGCGGCTCATAGGGTAGTGTCGAATATCTTCCGCTTCGGCGGAAGATATTCCTCGCCCTTGACAGGAAAGCGGCCGTTCCGCTAGGATGCGCCCCGTGCGCGAGAGTGGTGGAATGGCAGACACGCTAGACTTAGGATCTAGTGCCTTACGGCGTGAGGGTTCAAGTCCCTTCTCTCGCATGATTCTTTTGTGCGAGAGGGCGTAAACGCGGGAATAGCTCAGTGGTAGAGCGCGACCTTGCCAAGGTCGATGTCGCGGGTCCGACTCCCGTTTCCCGCTTCAACATTGTGGCGATTCGGAACCTGCCGAATCGCCTTTTTTTTTGCGCCGCGCGCGGGTACACTAGATCGCGCGGCCAATGCGTCCGCCTCTAAGGCAGGACGATACTTCGCTTCCGAGAGGAATCTATGGTGATCTCCGAAAAGCAGATTGAGAAGCTCGAACAGTCGAGGAACAAGCTGACAGCCACGGTCAAGGCCGAGGAAGTCCGCAAAGTCTATGATGAAATGATGAGGGAATACACCAAGACCGTCAGGATCGACGGATTCCGGGCCGGCCATGTTCCCGCCAGCGTGCTGGAGCGGAAGTTCGGCGAAACCCTCAGGCTGGACGCCATGAGCCGGGTCTTGGAGAAGGCCATGGAATCCGCCATGGAGGAGCTTGAGCAGAAGCCCCTGGGCTTCGAGGCCCCTGAGCTGGACGGAGAGCCCGAGTTCGCCCTGGACAAGGATTTCACATTCTCCGTCAGCTACGATGTCTCGCCGTCATTCGAGGCTCCCAGCCTTGATGGCTTGTCCGTGACGGTTCCCACCGCTGAGGTGACCGAGGAGGACATTTCCAAGGAACTCGAGCAGATCAGGGAGCGCAACGCCATCGTGGTCGAAAAGTCCGGCCCCGCCGAACAGGGCGACATCGTCACCCTTTCCTTCCGCGAACTCGACGCCGAGGGCAACGAGCTGCCGGGCACCGCCCGGGAGGATTTCACCTTCGAGATCGGCAAGGGGCTCAACCTCTACAAATTCGACGACGAAGTCGCGGGCCTGCAGGCCGGCGAAGAGAAGAAGTTCTCCAAGTCCTACGGCGACGATTTCGAATACAAGGAGCTCGCCGGCAGGACCGTGTCCTTGGCTGTCAAGGTTTCCAAGGTAAAGCACAAGGACCTGCCCGCCCTGGACGATGAACTCGCACAGGATGTGTCGGAAAAGTACAAAACCCTCGAGGATCTCAAGGCTTCCGTCAGGGAGAGCTTGGAAAAATCCCTGGAGGCGACGCTCCGGGGCATGAAGGAGGACGCCATCCTCTCCGCCCTCCTGGAGAAGACCAGCATTTCCATCCCCCGGTCCATGGCCTCGGCGGAGCTTTCCATGCGCTGGGAGTCGCTGAAGCGGGACATGGGCATGGATTCGGACCAGAAGATGGAATCCCTCATGGTATATTCCGGAAAGACGAGGGCGGGATTGTACGAGGAATGGAGGCCGGGAGTCGAGAAGGCCCTGGCGGGCCGCCTCCTCTTGGACGCCCTGTTGGCAAAGAGCGGGCTTTCGGTGGGCGACGAGGACCTGGAGGCGGAATACGCCCGCCAGGCGGAAGGCGGCTCCATGTCCGCGGCGGAGATCAAGGCGGAGTACGAGAAGCGCCAGTCGGTTGACTACCTGAAGGAAAGGATCCTGGAGAGGAAATTCTTCGACCAAGCATTATCCGCTGTTTCCGTAGCCCCGGGAGAGAAGAAGTCGCTCGTGGACATCCTGGGCAGGAATCAGTAATTTATAATGGCCTCCGGGCCGGTGGGGCCATCACCCTTCCAGACCACCCCGGAGGCCAGGACATACCGCATGCGCGAACAGATGAACAGCCTCGTCCCCATAGTGATCGAGCAGACGGGGATCGGAGAAAGGTCCTACGACATCTACTCCAGGCTTCTCAAGGACAGGATAGTCTTCATCGACGGCGAGATAAACGATCTCACCGCCGACCTTGTCATAGCCCAGCTCCTCTTCCTCCAATCCCAGGATCCCGCGAAGGATATCTCCATCTATATCAACAGTCCCGGCGGATCCGTCACCGCGGGCTTGGCGATATACGACACCATCCAGTACATGAGCCTCGACGTGCAGACAATCTGCGTAGGCCAGGCTTCATCCATGGCCGCCCTCCTTTTCGCCTGCGGAACCAAGGGAAAGCGCTTCGCCCTCCCCTCCTCGAGGATATTGATCCACCAGCCTTGGGGGAACGCCTCCGGCCAAGCCAGCGACATTAGCCTCCAGGCCAAGGAGATCCTCAGGCTCAAGCGCCTGACCATAGAGTATTTCGCCCGCCACACCGGCAAGACGGTCGAGGCTGTATCGGCGGACATGGAGCGCGATTTCTTCATGAGCGCCCAGGATGCCGTGGCCTACGGACTGGCGGACAAGATCATGGAGCGGAGGGCCGATGGCCAAGACAAAAAAGCCTGAGCAGACCCAGGAAGAGGCCTTCTGCTCCTTCTGCGGCCGGAGTTCCAACTTTTCAAAGAAGATGATCGCCGGGCCTGGGGTCAACATCTGCGACGAGTGCGTGGTCATCTGCGAGCAGATACTGCGGGAGGAGGAGCAGAAGATCTCCTCGGGCTTCCTCAACGACGTGCCCAAGCCAAAGGCGATCAAGGACTACCTCGATTCCTACGTGATAGGACAGGACTATCCCAAGCGCGTCCTCTCCGTGGCGGTCTACAACCACTACAAGCGAATCCAGCACAAGCAGAATGCCACGTCCGACAACGACACGGAGATCGAGAAGGCGAACGTCCTCCTCATCGGCCCCACGGGTACGGGCAAGACCCTCCTGGCCAAGACCTTGGCGCGCAAGCTCAAGGTCCCCTTCGCCATCGCGGACGCAACCACCCTCACCGAGGCGGGCTACGTGGGAGAGGATGTGGAAAACATCCTCCTGAAGCTCATCCAGGCCGCCGGAGGG
>JBFLXC010000101.1:0-9512 GCA_040757435.1 Spirochaetota bacterium
TTTCCCGTCATGGCCAAGATCCAGGTCAACGGTCCCGGCGCCCATCCCCTGTTCGTCGAGCTGAGGAGAAGGACGAAGGGCCTTTTGGGCGACGCTGTGGCCTGGAACTTCACGAAGTTCCTCGTCTCCCCCGGCGCCAAAACCGTGAAACGATACGCTCCGACCTTCGAGCCGGCGAATATGGAGAGGGACATCGAGGCGATGCTGGCCGGGCAAGGCCTGGAGTAATGGTTCCTACCTCCAGTCTGTGCGTAGGAAGGGAAGGGGGAGGAAAAAGAAAAAAGCGGTTCTTGCGAACCGCTTTTTTTTAGCCCCTACGGGAGTCGAACCCGTCTTTAAAGATTGAGAATCTTTTGTCCTAACCGATAGACGAAGGGGCCTTGGATGATTCCCTATATCTTGGATTTCCCCAGGGAGGATTCGAACCCCCACAAACAGATCCAGAGTCTGCTGTGCTACCATTACACAACCGGGGAATGCCTTTCGACGGCGGGTACAATACCCTTTTTTCAGCGGTCGCGTCAATACCTAATGCTGTGAGCCCGCTTCAGACTTCCTAAGGTCGAAAAGCTCGAGCTGGGGCTTCTCCTCTCCGTTCCATCTGTTCATGGTGACCTTGAAAAGGATGTCGATCCTGTCGCCGGCGCGGTAGGAAAAATCCCTCTCCAGTCGCTCCGCCCCGTCCCAGAGCAGGGCGGGCCACTTGTAGTCCCCGAAATCCAGGGTGAGCTTCAGGTTGCTCTTGGCCGATTTCCCCACGATCTGGGCGTCCGCCACGGCTACGGACTTGCTGTAGAACACTAGGGGGCGGTTGTCCTCCCCGTAGGGCTCGAAGGCTTTGCATACTTCGTGGAGTTCGGGCTTGAGATAGGAATGCGGGAGTTCCGCGTCTATGAGAAGGGATTCTTCCTCCGCTGTCATCTCCACGGATCGGAGGTGGGAACGTGCCTGGTCGAGGAAGGTTCCCCAATCCTCGGCGCGCAGGGAGAAGCCCGCCGCGGCATCGTGGCCGCCATAGTCGATGAAGAGGTCGGCGCAGCGGGCGAGCAGGCCCGAGATCTTCATGCCGTTGGCGGTACGGATCGATCCGACCACCGTCCCGTTTTCCTTGAAGGCCGCCACGATGGCCGGGACCTTGAAGACTCCCACCAGCTTGGACGCAAGGAGTCCGGTTATGCCGGCCTTGACTTCCTTGGCTCCCACGAGGATGTAGCGCTTTTCCGTTTCCTCGTAGCTCTTGCCCGCCAGGGGGTACACGGCGTCCCACACCTCGGCCCCCAGGCGTTTCCTTTCTCCGTTCGCCCTCACAAGTTCCTGGGCCGCCTTTTCCCGTTCCGCTGGGGTCTCGGCCATGAACAGCCTCAAGGCGATGTCCGGCTCCCCGATCCTTCCCGCGGCGTTCACCAGGGGGGTGACCTGCCAGGCGATGTCCGTGGAGCTCAAGGAGCGGCGGATGCCCAAGGTCCTTAAAAGTTCCTCCAGCCCTTGCCTGGGCCGGGAGGAAATTCCTTCCACTCCATGGTGGACTATGATTCTGTTTTCATCCTTCAGGGGCATGAGATCGGCCACTGTGCCCAGGGCCGCCAATTGCATGAGGCCGGCCAAGTCCTCCTGGCCGCCTTGCCACCGAGAATCCGCCATGAGGGAGAAGAGGAACTCCAGGACCGCAAGCGCGCCGCCGCCGGGATTTCCGTATTTGAGGATTCCCATTTCCTTGGCCAGGGAGTCCTCATCCTTGCCCGCAAGGGCGGGATGCCTGTGGCCCAACTCCTCCCCTAGGTCGAAGCTTTCCAACTCGACGCCCGCGCCGAAGAACCGCCTGAATGTCCGGCCGGTGTTTTTCTTGTCCAGGACGAAGATGGAGCGGCCGGAGAGGAAGCGAGCAAGCCTGTCCAGGACTGTCTGAGTCCTTTCTGATCCTTCCTCCAGAGTCTCGGTGAACCGGGCCGTTTCAACCATGTTGTGAAGCTTGGCCGCTTCGATCCGGCAGACTGTTCCATCGGCCTTTAGGGATAGCAGGGCCACGGGCTGCTTGTAGAAAGCTGTCTTGGCGAAGCGGAGCGCCATGGCCAGCTTGAGGGCCACCCCCGCTCCCGCAAGATCCCTGAAGGGATATCCGCATCCCTCGATCTTGGGATCTATCACCGCCACGGCCTGGGGAGGCTTTTCGACCTGGAGCTTGTGGTGGTCGCAGATAATGACGTCTATCCCCAGTTCCGCCGCCTTCTCCACTTCGTCGTGGTTGGAAATTCCGCAGTCCACGGTGACGATGAGGCTTCCTCCCTCCTGGGCGAAGCGTTCGACCGCCTCGACGGAGAGACCGTAGGGCTCCTCTCCCATGGGCACGCGCCAGCTTGCCTCTATTCCGAAGCCCCGCAGAGCCTCCACCATGAGGGATGTGGCGGTGACGCCGTCCGTATCGCTGTCTCCGAAGACCAGGACCTTCTCTCCTTCCTCGGCCGCCAGGGAAAGCCTGTCAACGGCGTCCTCCATGGCCCCGAACAAAAAGGGATTGTGGAGGAATCGCAGGTCTTTCTCCAGGAAGTAAAGAACCGCCTGGGGCTCGGAGATCCCCCGCCTCAGGAGTATGGAGGCGGTCAGGAGATCCAGGCCGTAGGCCTTGGCAAGGCTTCGCACGCTATCGGCGGGGATTTCCTTCTTGACCCATTTCATGAGGCGAGGATCTCCCGGAGCACCAGAGGGGAAGGGGCGGGAGGCTCAGGTCCCACCGATAGGGCTTGGGCAGCCAGGTCCATGGCCTTGGTGAGGCCCTCGGGGCTGGAGCCGAAGACTTCCGCCACCTCCTCGCCCTCCATGACCTTGTCTCCGCGCTTCCTATTGAAGACGAAGCCTACGTCGGGAGCCACCGGATCAGAGGTGGTGTTGCGGCCCACCCCGAGGTGGACACCCGCCATGCCTATCTTCCATGCGTCGATCCGCGTGAGGTATCCAGACACGGGAGCCCTGAGGAGGCCACGGAACTTCGAGCGGTGCCTGCCCCTGAGGGCCAGCATCCGTTCGACGTCTCCCCCCTGGCGCCGGACATTGGCCAGGAACAGTTCCATCGCGGCGCCGGAGGATACCGCGCGGTCGCAGAGTAATTCGCCTTCCTCGGCATCCTTCGCAAGCCCGGAGAGGACGAGCATCCAGGCCCCCAGGCGGAACGTAAGGGCCATCACATCCGCGGGGCCCCGTCCTTCCAGGCAGTCCAGGGTCTCCTCGATCTCCAGGAAGTTGCCCACCTTCATGCCCAGGGGCTCGGTCATGTCCGTGATGACGGCGACGATGCGCTTGCCCATGGCGGTTCCCGTGGAAACAAGGCTTTCCGCCAAGCGGACCGCCTCATCCTGGGTTTTCATGAAGGCACCGGGGCCGGACTTCACGTCGAAGACCAGGCAGTCCGCCCCTTCCGCCACCTTCTTGGAGAGGATCGAGGCGGTGATGAGAGGGATGGATTCCACCGTGGCGGTCACATCCCTGAGGGCGTAGAGTTTTTTGTCCGCCGGGACCACCCGGGAGCTTTGGCCCGTCATGGCGAATCCGTCGGCGGCGATGCCCTCCCTGAAGCGGGGGAGGTCCAGGGCGGTGGTGTATCCAGGGATGGATTCCAGCTTGTCCAGGGTGCCGCCCGTGTGGCCCAGGGCGCGGCCCGACATCATGGGCACCTTGGCTCCGCAGGCCGCGACGATGGGGGCCAGCGGAAGGGATATCTTGTCGCCCACCCCGCCCGTGGAATGCTTGTCCACGAAGGGGCCTTGGAGCCCCGAAAGGTCCATGCGGTCCCCCGAATCAAGCATGAGGCGGGTGAGGCTGGCCGTCTCCCGTGGCGTCATGCCCTGGAAATAAATCGCCATGAGGAGGGCCGAGACTTGGTACTCGGGGATAGTCCCATCCACATAGCCTTGGATAAAAAAGCCGATTTCCTCGTCCGTCAGGGCTTCTCCCTGCCGTTTTTTCATCAGCACATCGACGGCTCTCATGGATTTCCTCTCCCCCAGGGTAATTCGTTCATGGATCGAACGCGCGCGAAGGCCAAGTATACTTCAAAAGTCGCCTGGAAAGAAACTGGAAAAGTTTCCGTTGGAAAGCGACAGGAGGCTGTCCTCCGTGGCATGGCGCGCCAGGCCGCGGACAAGGTCGAAAAGATCGCGGTAGCCTTGATCCGACAGGGCAAGGCTGTCGCAGGCTCCCATGCCCCGGCGTTTCAGCTCATCCAAGGTTTCCAGCATGGCCGTTGGGAAGGCCCTTCCCTCGGGATCGCAGGAAGGGCAGGCCAGGCCGGGCATCTGCCTGGAGAGGCGGAATCCTTGGCTCCGGGGGTCGCGGGGAAGGGGACGTCCGCAGCCGGAGCAGGAGCCGATGTCCGGATCCAAGCCGAGGAGCGAGAGGGTTTCCCAGAGGAAGGCCAGGAGTATGAGGAGGGAGTCCTCATCGGCCCTCCCTTCCATCCGCCTCAGGGCATCCAGGGCCAGGGCGAGGCTTCGGGAGTATTCCCCCCCCGCGGCATGGGTCTTGAGGATGGTCTCGGCCACGGCGCCTGCGCACATGAGCTTTCCGTAGCCTGTCCTCAGGCCGGAGAAGGATTCGAGGACCTGGATGTCGGTGACCTTCCTGTAATTCTTAACAGGGTCGTGGTAAACCGCCAGGGTGGCATACACATAGGGCGTGGCGGAGGATCTCAAGCCCCCCTTGGCTCCGCCGAAGACAAAGGCGTCAAGAAGGCCCGCTTCCCCGCCAAGGATGGAAACGACCCGCGTGCCCTGGGGCGTTTCCTTGGCCCTGAGGATCAAGGCCTCGAAGCGTTCGTTCCGCTCCGCCATCAATCCTGCCCTTCGTCGTCTTCGACGATCCACCAGCGGATGCCTCCCGCTTCGCCCCGGGATTCCCTCTCCCTCCTTTCCTTCTCGATCCTCAGGATCTCCCTCTTCCTATATGCCCGGGACCAGATCCACGAGGCCAGGAAGCCGCCGATGTGGGCGAGGTAGGCAACGCCGGAACCACCTTGGCCCCGCAGGCCGCCGAGGATTTGGAAGAGGAACCAGAAGCCGATGACAAGCCATGCCGAGAGGGCGGTGGGGATGAAATTGAAAAGCAGCACCACCACCCGGTTTCCCGGGAAAAGGACGAGGTAGGAGGCGAGTATGCCAGAGATGGCTGCGGATGCCCCCACCAGGGGAACCGAGGCGGCCGCTCCCCCCGACGCCAGGGCAGCGACGATATGTGCGAGGATGCCCAGGGTTCCGGAGGCGAGGTAGAGGACGAGATAGCGTAGCTTTCCTATCCTGCACTCCACGTTGTCTCCGAAGATCCCCAGGAAGAGCATGTTGCCCGCCAGGTGGGCCAGGCCGGAGTGGGCGAACTGGCTGGTCAGGACCCTCAGGTAGCCGCGGCCCTGCGCAAGCTCCGAGGGCAGGACGGCCAAGGCCAGGGTCCGCTCCAGGTCCGAGCCGAAGCGCTGGAAAAAGACGAACACCCCCACGTTCAGGGCGATGAGGGTCCAGGTGAGGGGCGCGGAGCCCCGCTTGCAGGTGTTTTCGTCTCCAATGGGGAGCATCGGTGTTCCTCCAGGAAAAATATATTCCAATACCGGCCCCAAGGCTACACGGAAGCTCGGGCTTCATGCTACTACTAAGGGGCATGGTCAACGCCCTCATGTTCGATCTGGACAACACCCTATATTCCGAGAAGACAGGCATGGAGACCCACGTGGTGGAAAGGATAAACTCCTTCGTCGCCGCCTACCTGGGGCTTCCGGTTTCCCAGGCCCTCCCCATAAGGCGGGAGGGGGCCAAGCGCTTCGGCACCACCCTCGAGTGGCTGGTCTTCGAGAAGGGCTTCTCGGATCCCGACGCCTACCTCAGGGCCATCCACCCCGAGGACGAGGCGGAGTGCATCCCCGCGGATCCGCGCCTCGGGGAGCTTTTGGATTCCATACCCTGCAGGAAGCTTATCCTCACCAACTCCCCCATGGAACACGCCGAGAGGGTCCTGGAGAAGATCGGGATCCTTGACAGATTCGAGAAAATCTACGACATCCGGTACAACAACCTGGTGGGCAAGCCCCATCCCAAGGCCTACCTGCGGGCGATGGAGGACTCAGGACTTGACCTGGACTCAACGGTCTTCGTCGACGACTTGCCAAAGTACATCAGGGGCTACCTGGCCTTGGGAGGCCGCGCCATTCTGAAGGACGAGGGGAAACGCTTCTCAGGCCTCGGCTTCGAGAGGATAGAAAGCCTCTACGAGCTGCCTTCCTTGCTCTAGTACGATAGATCGCGAAAAGGCGATCCAGGATGCCACAGGATGCTCCGGTATGCTCCGGGGCGGCCGGCCTAGCGGTTTCGCATCCGCTCCGCCGCCGTGCCTGCCACCAGGGCGGCCAAGGTCGCCAGGTAGGGTATGGCGAGGATGAGCTGGGACGGGAGGCTGAACTGCCCCTGGGCGTAATTGGAGTAGCTTTCCGCCAGCGCGAAGACAAAGCAGGCGGCGAAGATGCCCGCCGGCCTTCTTCTTCCCAAGAAAATCGCCACAAGGGCTATCCAGCCTCTGCCTGCGCTCATCTGGGGGACATAGGCTGAGAGGGGAAGGGAGAGGCTCGCCCCCGCGAGACCGCAGGCGATCCCAGAAGCCACGAAGGAAAAAAGCCTGTATCGGTCGGGAGAAAATCCAGAGACGACCACGGCCTGGGGATTGGCTCCCGTGGCCCGGATCCTCATGCCCAAGGACGTCCGCTGGAGGAGAATCCAGGCGAGGATGGCGAAGGCCCAGGAGAGGTAGGTCACCCACGTTTGGGAAAACAGGGAAGGTCCTATCAAGGGGAGGCTGGGGGAGAGGGCGGCGAGGGGAGCCTTGACGGGAGGGAGCCGGAATGAGAGGACGGAGGCGGTGCCGAAAAAATGCCTTGAGAGCAGGGCGACGAAGCCTGAGGCGAATAGGTTGGTCGCGAGGCCGGAGATGAAGGGGTTGGCCTTGAGCTTCAGGGTTGAGAGGCCGAAGGCAAGGGCGAGGATCCCAGCCGCCCCGGCGCCGGCGAGAAGACCTAGTGCCAGGCTGCCCGTACCGTGGGCCGCCACGGCGGCGGCGAAGGCTCCCAGGAGCATGAGCCCTTCGAGGGCTATGTTGAGGGTGCCGGAGAGCTCGGTGAAGAGGCCTCCAAGGCTGGCGAAAAGGAGGGGGGCCATCGCCCCTAGGGCCGAGCCCAGCAAGGTCTCGATGGTGGATCCGCCGGTCATGGCATGTTCCTCGCGAAAGGACGCCTTTTGAAAAGCGTGGGCGCCCTGGTGGCGGTGATCAGGAGGAACACCACTGACTGCACCACCGAGGCTATCTCGGAACGGACAAGCCCCGCCATGAGGATGCTCCTGGATCCCGCTTCGAGGTAGGAATAGAACAAAGCGGAGGGCACGAGGAAGAGAGGATTGTTCCCCGCTATGAGGGACACTGCTATGGCGTTCCATCCTGCGCCGGCCGAAAAGCCCCTCATGGTGGCCCTGTAGCTTCCGAAAACCATGAGGGCCCCGGCGAGCCCGTGCAGGGCTCCGGAGATGGCCATGGGGAGCACGGTGTAGAAGCCGTTGTCGATGCCCACGTAGCGCGCGAAATCCCGATCTATGCCGCAAAGCCTGAGTTCAAAGCCGAACCTCGTCTTGTCCATGACCACCTTGCCCGCCACGGCCGCCGCCAGGGCTATGAGGATGCCTGTGGAAAGGGAGGAAGGAGGCAGGATCTTGGCGAACATAAGGTAGGGGAAAACCGCCCTGGTGGTCTGGAAGTTGCTTCCCGGGTCCTGGAAGGGGCCGGTGACGAGATAGTCCACGGCGAGCACTACGGCGGAGGACACAAGGAAGGATGAGATGAGTTCGTCCACACCAAGGCGGCGCTTCAACATCCCCGAGAAGCCTCCCAGAAGGGCGCCGGCGGCCATGGCGGCCAGGAAGGCTCCAAGGCGCAGGGCGAAGACGGACAATATGCCTGGATTTTCCGGTCCGCCCAAGGCCAGGGCGGCCAGGGTTGCGGCGAGGGCGCCCGCGTAGATTTGTCCCTCGCCTCCAAGGTTGAAGTTCTTCGACGAAAAAGCGACCGCGGTGCCCAGGCCGGCTACTATCAAGGGGACCGAGGCGGCGGCGAGGTTTCCAAGAAAGTAGGCGCTGCTCAAGGGGGCGGCGAAGAATCCGGCCGCAGCTTCCGGAAAACTTGAGGAAAACAGGGCCAAAAGCAGAAGGGTCGAGACCAGGGCCGCCAGCAATGCCACAAGGAGGTTTTTCACCTTCCGCCTCCGGTCCCGACTCCGGAAGGCACGGGAACGGAGAGGCCGAGCATCATCGCCCCCAGGTGGTCCTTGGCCGCCAGCGCGCCGGGGACCTCGCCAGAGATCCTGCCCTTGTGCATCACGGCTATCCGGTCCGAAAGGCCCATGATTTCCTCCAGGTTCGAGGATATGAGCAGGATGGCCGCGCCCAGGCCCCTTGCCTCCCTGATTTTCCCGTAGATGTATTCCGTCGTGGCGATGTCCAGCCCCCAGGTGGGCTCGCAGAGCACGCAGAGGGCGGGGGGAGGGGAGGCTAGTTCCCTTGAGAGGATGAGCTTCTGTATGTTGCCTCCGGAGAGTTCCCGCACCTTGTTCTCAGGCTGGGCCTTGACCTTGAAGGCTGTTATCGCCTTCCGGGACGCTTTGTCCGCCTTGCGCCGGTCGAGGATTCCCCGGGGGAAGAATCTGTCCCTGTCTACTGCGATGAGATTCTCCCAGACGAAATTGTCCAGGGAAGCGCCGCGACGCATCCGGTCCGAAGGTACATAGCCGATTCCCCGGGGATTCCAGGGCGCCTTCCTCAATGGAGGATAGGGGCCGCCTTGGTAGAGAAGCTTCCCTTCGCTGGGGACGGCGAAGCCCGCGAGGAGGTCCTCCAGCTCCGCAAGGCCGTTTCCCGCTACGCCGCAGAACCCCAAAATCTCCCCTGACCGAAGGGTGAAACTGAGCTCGGACAGATGCCGCATTCCTTTGTGACGCCGGTAGAGGCTCACTCCCCGGAATTCGAGGATCTCACGGCTCGGCGAAGGCTTTGGCCCCGCCTTCGGCATTCCCGGCGAGGGTCTTTCCTCCGGGAAGCCGGATCGCTCCTCCGAGCCCATCATAAGGGCTGAGAGGCGCCTTTCATCGATCTGGCCGACGCTGAAGGAGCCGAGGGTTCTTCCATCCCTCATGACCGTTATGGAATCCGAGATATCCATGACCTCCTTCACCTTGTGGCTGATGAGGACGATGGTCCTTCCCAAGGATTTCAAGGTGCGGAGGGAGGAAAAGAAGGTCTGGATCTCGCGGTCCGTCAGGACCGAGGTCGGCTCATCGAGGATGATTATCCTGCAATCCTTGTGGAGTTGCCTCAGGATTTCCACCTGCTGGCGCTCGCCTACGGTCAGAAGGTCAGCGGGCTTTTCAGGGTCCAGGGAAAAACCGTATTTGGCGATGGTTTTCCTCGCCTCCTCCAGGGACCTTCGGGGATTGATGAAAATCC
>JBFLXC010000102.1:0-9444 GCA_040757435.1 Spirochaetota bacterium
GATCAGCCACGGCGCCCGCTATGGTCTCGACGATGCCGATGGAGTCGGGCCCGACTACCGTAATGACTGTGTGTTCCATGCGGAAATCTACCACCCTTGCATAATAATGCGCAAGGGTTGGCTAGAAGGATCACTTCACCCCGTCGTCGCAGGCGTCCTCGTTCTCCATGGGGCGGGAGGATTCGGCGTTGTGGGGGGAGGTGCAGGGTTCAAGGTCTTCGGTCTTTTTTTCTTCTTTCTTAGCCTTTTCTTTTTCCATGGTAGCCTCCTGTTTCATCTGTCTTATACCAAGATAGTCAAAAATTTCCCTCCCAGCAACCGCAAACTGGGCGTAAATGCGCTTGCATTATTCGCCCAATGTACGATAATCAAGCAAGAGAATAGGAAACGCGAGGTAATAAAGATGAAGCGACACCTTGGGATCGTGTTTGCAGCCGCGGCCTTGACCCTGATGTTCTTCTCCTGCGCCACTCCTCCGCCTCCCCAGCCGGCCAACGTCGAAAGCGACAGGGCGAAGGCCATAGTCCAGGGAACCTCCACCCCGGACTTCCCCGCCACCAAGGCGCCTGCCGCGCCCACGGCCCCGGGCCAAGGCAGTTCTGCCGCCGCCCAGGCGATAGTCCAACAATCGCCTCCCCTTCCTCCCGCGACTCCTCCCGCCCAGGTCCCGGCATCGCTGTCCTCTGAGATCACGCCGGAGGAAAGGGCCTTCCTAGCCAACTACCTGAACCGCCTGAGCTACATGGTGTACTACAACGACGCCTCGGGCCTGGATCCCCGCTTCGCCAAGATGGCGGTGGGGCAAGCCAACCGATACCTCATAGAGAAGCTGGGGCTGTCGGTCATAGACTTCGACCAAATCGAAAAGAACAAGAAGGACCAGCTTTCGGCCTACCAGGCGGAAACCGGCGGCTCCATAGACATGATCCAGTACCTGGCCCAGAAGTTCAACGCCGACGTCTACGTGGAAATAGACATCAAGGCCTCGGGAACGGGAGTTCCGGGCAACTATTCGGCCACCGCCCAGGGGACGATGAAGATCTTCGAGACTTCCACGGCTATACTCCTCGGCTCGGTGACCTTCATGAGCCCCGCCACCTTCAATCCCGCCTCCTTGGACGGCGCGGTGGGCAACGCCATCTCCGCCTCGGTGTGGAACGCCATGCCCAAGGTCACTGACCAGGCCAAGGCTCTCCTGGGCAATTCCTTCGCCCGGGGGATCCGCTACGAACTCGTGGTCCAAAAGACTCCCGATGCCCGCCAAGCCTCACAGCTCGTGAGAGCCCTGGGCAGGAAGTTCAAGGAAGCCGAGCAGCTTTCCTTCTCCCCCGGAGAAACCCGCATAGCCATCTACGCTTTCGACACCAAGGCCAAGGTGCAGGAAGCCATCTATGACGCCGGGCCGTCGGCCCTCATGCCGGACTTGTACCTGGTCTACATGCGGGGCAAATCCTTTACGTTCAACAGCGGTCTCTGATGTTCCGGATGCCTCCGGCCTTCGGCCGGCGCAGTATATGAAACGTGATTCAGGAGGATGAGGATGAAAAAAGGAAAGGTCCTTGTATTGGTGGTCGCAGTTCTGCTCATCGCGCTGGTGGCTTCTTCCTGCGCGACGAAGGCTCCGCTCAGGAAGGGAGAGGTGCTCCTGGAAGACAAGGGCACCGCATTCGGCGTGAAGACGCCGCGCTGGGTGGAGACGGCTATCATCGGCGGTTCCAAGGATGTGGAAAAGCTCCCGGACTACAAGGATTTCGTAGTCTTCGTGGCCCAGTTCGAAGCCCAGAACCTCCAAAGCGCCCAGCTCCTGGCGGAGAGGATGCAAGCCCAGACCGAGCTCGCCTCCTATCTTTCCACCCGGGTCAAGGACGCCTTCAAAGGCGCCAACGTGGCGGACGCGGATTCCAAGAATTTCGGCGTGTACGGCGAGCGCTTCGTAGCCAGCGTCGCGGAGGCGAAGTATTCGGGATTCCGCAGGGATTCTGACTGGTGGGTGAAGGTCCAGACCTTCACGCCCGACAACAAGCCCGACAAGCAGCTTTTCAGGGTCATCCAGCTTTGGACGATCTCCAAGGACATGCTGAAGAAGCAGTTCGACATGATGTTCGCCGAGGTGGCCGGCTCACAGCCCCCGACCCCGGAGACAAAACGGGCCATGGATTTGGTGCAGAACACCGTGGCGGCGGATTTCTTCTCCGGCAAATAACCTAGTCCGCAGGCGCGCAGCCTAGGCTGCGCAGGGATCGAGGGAGTCTTCCGCGGGAGACTCCCTTTTCGCATCCTGATTCGATCACGAGAGGTGCATGATGTTGAGAAACCGCCTTGCGGCACTGTCCCTGGCCGTCGCTTTGCTAGCCGGCGTCTCCTGCGCGACTGGGCAGAAGATCCCTTCCTGGGTGCTCACGACGCCAGCGCCGGATTCCACGAATACCTATTTCGTCGGCTCGGGTCCGGGACCGGACCTTGGAAGCGCCACCGCCGAGGCGACGGCCAACCTGATCGCCTCGATAATGCAGTTCATCGGTGTTTCCGTGAAAGTGGGCACGAGCGCCACTGCCAAGGCCTCCCTGGACTCCTACAGCGCCGAAATTCGGCAGACCGTTGAGACCCAATCTACCAACCGCCTGGCGGGCTTCAAGGTACTGGAAAAGTACTCCAGCCGCGACAAGGCCACGGGACGCTACGTGGTCCACATCCTTGCAAGCTACGTTACGGCGGACCTCCGCAAGGAGAAGTCGCGCATCGAGGCTCTGTTCCAGGAAAAGATAGACGCTGTGGCCAGACCGGAGGCTGAGGGAGACTCCTTGGCCGCATCGGGGAGGGTGGTGGAGGCGGCTACGAAGTACATAGAGGCGATGGTGGCGGCCTCGGGAGCGGACATAGAAAACGCGGACATCAAGGTGGAGAGGAACGCCAACAAGGCGAGGGCCCAAATCTCCCAGCTCAGGTTTTCCTTCGCAGGCCCTTCCGAGGTACGGGCAAGCCTCGGCAAGGCGCCAGGGGAGCCGCTTGCTGTCCGTCTCCTCGCCGGCCGGGGAGGAGCGGAGTTACCCGTGCCCTCGGCGACCGTCCTGGCGAGCATCCCTAGGAAGCTTCCCAACGGAAGGATGGGGTCGAAATCGGAGCGCCTGGTCACGGATTCCCAAGGGTGGGTTTATATAAGCCTGCCTCCCCCTGATTTTGTCGGCAAGGCCAAGATCATCGTGCAGGCCGATTTTTCGTCCTTCTACGATCTGTTCGACAAGGTGGGCAAGAAATATTCGGCCTTCGTCTCCTCCCTCGAGGACGAGATGAGGACGAAGATGGCCGAGCTGGGATACGCGGTGGCTTCCGATGCCGCCCGCATCCCCATGGCCGTCCTTGTGGCTGACCTGGACGACCGGGGCAATCTCATGCAGGCCCAGGCAGTCCAGGCAGGCCTCATGGAGGCCTTGGCCAAGGAAGGTTTTTCTGTCTCAGCCCTGGCCCTGGATCCGAGCTACGCGAGGGCGCCCATGGAAACCCTCCTGGCGGCGGCGAAGTCCTTGCTCGGGAGCGGGACGCCACGCCTGGCGGTAGGCACGGGAATGGTCCAGGCGGTTCGGCAGGAGGGAGCCTTCTATCTCGCCTCGGTGGCCGGTTCGCTGAAGGTGGTGAATCTGGCTGACGGCAAGGTCCTGTATTCAGGCGACGCATCATGGCAGACCCTGGCCTCGGATCCCAACAGCGCTGTCCGCGCGGCCTTGAGGGAGCTGGGCGCGGGAGTCTTGGGGAAGAACATCGTTTCCGCCCTGCCCTGAGAAGACGAAACTCCTCTGGAAAGGATGGGGCCGGCCGGGAAGGAAGTTCCCGGCCGGCCCCTTTTTTTTACGCCCGCATGGATTCCGGCGCGATGCCGCAGGCAGGCGTGCCACCTTAAGGCGTACCGCCTTAGAGCTTGAAGGCCACGCCCGCCCCGATGGCCACTCCTCCGTAGCCCGTGTTGCCCCAGAAGTCGTTCAGGGCTATCCAGGTTTCGTAGCCTACGTCGGCGAAGGCCCTGGTGTTCCTGTTGATGAGGTAGGACACCCTGGCCCCGACATGGCCTCCCGCGTGGGAGAGGAAGTCGGTCTCGAAGTCGAGGAGGCTTGTTTCCACGTGGATGTAGGAGAGCCCCGCCGCGGCGTAGGGGGAGACGGCCAGCTTGCCCATGTACAGGACATATTCGGCTCCCAGGAGGAAGTTGAAGGGAATTATCTCCAAAACACCGCCCCAATAAAGGAAATTGCTCATATGGCTTATGGGCATCTGCAGGGCCAGGTAGGGCCGGACGCTGTAGAAGCCGCGCGCTGCGGTGATGCGCAATCCCGGCATGAGGGTGGGGTAGGTGGGGTCGCTCACGTTCCGCACATAGAGATCCAGGTCGCTACCCGCCCGGGGGATTTCCTTGAGCTGGGTATCCTTCCCCAAGGCCATGGAGCTGTAGAGGACCTGGGCGGAGGAAACTTCCTGTCCCACATCCTTGACAACCACGAGGCCCGCTTCCCGGGAGTCGTCGAAGCCTTCCACGCTCTGCTTCTGGATCACCGCGTATTCGTCGCCCTTGCGGATTCCCATGTTGGCGCCCATCTGGAGCTTGATGGTGGATCCCGAGACGGACAGGACCCTGGTGCTGATCTGGAACTGGGGTATGGATCGGATTTCAAATTCCAGTGATCCGGGGATGGAGGAGATGGCGGAGCTTATGGACTTGGACTGGTTCTGGCTGTCCGTGCCGGAGCTGGAGATGATCTTCACGGCGATGACGTTGCCCCCCGCCGCCACGTCCACGAAGGTGACGGCGGTCTTGATCGTCGTCTTGTAATACTTGTTGGTATTGTCGTAGTAGGAGTTGAACTCAGTGACCACCGGCACCACGACGATGAATGCTCCCACAAGGCGGTTGAACTCCGCCTGGGTCAGGAAGGCCTCGCCGAACTGGTACTTTTCAGGCAGCACGAAATTGGCCTGCTTCGCCTGCTTGATAACGGAGATGAACTGGTCCAGCCCTCCCGAGGAGAGCCGCTGGGTGACGCCCACGATGGTGAAGCGTCCAAGCTCTGCGAAGACTTTCTGAACCTCCGCGTCGATGGACCCCAGGGCCTGGGGCGGAATGTTCCATCCGTAGTATCCCAGCGCGAAAATCGCCACGTCCTGCTTCTCGCTTATCACCGGCTGGGCAGCGGCCATTCCAACCCCCAGCAGGGCGATGAGCACAAAGGAAACCAGACACTTTTTCATCGGCTTACTCCTTGATTGGCGCCTATATTTTCCTATTGTAGTATGTTTTTGACCGGCGCACAAACAGGATTTTTCGATCCGGCGCGAAACGTTACGCGAGGTACCTCGTCTTTACCGTTCCCATGGACTTGAACAGGTTGCGCTTGGCATGGCTCGAGCCCCCCGTCATGGCCTCGATGAGGCGCTTGGTCTTTTTCCTCTCTCCTTCCACGTTGAAATCGCAGGTGCAGGTGTGGGAGGAAAAGCCCAAGGATCCGGCGCAGGCTATGACCTGCCGCTCCTCGCAAAGGGCGAGGGGACGTATCACCGTGAGGGGGTAGTTGTCGTAGGACATGACGGGGGGCATGGTGGCGAACTCCCCTTTCCTGAGCATGTTCATGAGGAGGGTCTCCAGGATGTCGTCCATGTGGTGGCCCAGGGCGAGCTTGTTGAAGCCCCTCGCGCGGGCGTAGCGGGAGAGCTCGGTCCGCCTCTGGGTGGCGCACCAGTAGCAGCTCATCTTCTCCCCCGGCTTGAGCCTTCCCAGGACTGGAACCTCGATCCGGGCGTAGGGGATTCCCCACTCCTCCATTTTCCCGCGAACCCAGGAGTCATCCGCCTGGCCCAGGTCGCTGGCGATGAAGCAGGCTTCGATCTCAAAGGGGACTTCCCACCAGGATCTCTTGATCGCCAGGTCCCTGGCGAGGCAGGTGGAGTCCTTGCCGCCGGATACTCCGATGAGGATCTTGTCCCCCGCTTCAATCATCCCGTATCGGCGCAGCGCCACCTCGACCAGCTTGGCCACCGTGGACTCGGCGTTTTTCATGCCCATGGGCGGAATGTACGCGCCCGGCGCGGCAAAGGTCAATGGGAAGGACCGGAAGCAAAGAAACGTTGCGCGGCCGGAAAGGCCGTGCTAGACTTCCCAGCGGCTCGGCGTGGAGCCTAAAAAGGAGAACGAGATGAAGAGAACCCTGCTGGTGGCCCTTATCCTGTTGGTGGCCTTTGGGAGCGCCTTCGCTGCTCCGAAGTCCAAGGTCAAGATAGCCCTCATCGTGGAATCCACCGTGGACGACAAGGGCTGGTGCCAGTCCATGCACGACGCGATCATGGCGGTGCAGAAGAAGTACGGCAGCGCCTTGGTGGAGTACAGCTATTCGGAGAAAATGAAACCCGTGGACGCAGGCTCGGCTGCACGGCAGTACGTCGCCAAGGGCTTCGACATCGTCATCGGCCACGGCGCCCAGTATAAGAACCTCATCCTCGAAATGGCGGAAGAATATCCCAAGACCACGTTCGCCTTCGGCACCTCCGGAGAGATCGGTCCCAAGAACGTCTTCACCTACATGCCGGAGAGCGAGGAGACGGGCTATATCAACGGCGTGATCGCCGGACTGGTGACCAAATCCAACATCATCGGCCTCGTCGGCCCCGTGGACGGCGGAGACGCCGCCCGGTACAACCGCGGCTTCGTCCTGGGAGTCAGGGCTTCGAATCCCAAGGCCCAGGTCCAGGTAGCCTACACCGGAAGCTTCGGAGACTTCGTGAAGGCCGCTGAGCTCGCCCACACCCAGGTGAAGGCCGGAGCCGACGTCCTGACCGGTTCAGCCCAGCAGGCCCTGGGAGCCTTGAGGGCCGTGGCGGAATACAAGGACAAGAACATCTGGTGGGTTGGCCAGGACACGGCGCAGCTCGGCATCCCCGAGAGCTACAAGGTCATCGCCGCCGCCAGCTACGCCTACCAGGCAGTGGTGGAAGCCCTGATCGACAAGCGCCAGGCGGGGACCCTGGGAGGCGAATCCATCCCTTTGAATTTCGCCAACGGCGGCTTCGTCTACCAGTTCAACGACAAGGTAGGACCGGTGCTCTCAGCGGCGGTCAAGGCGGCGGCCGAAAAAGCCAAGTCCGACATCACGGATCGGAAGCTCGTGGTTCCCTGGAAGGACGTGAAGTAAATGTCCCAAGGCGAGGCTTCCGCCATCCCTTCCCGCGGGAAGGCGGCGGGGCCTCGCTCTTTTTATATCCCGATTCGAATGATGGAGCTGCGCGGAAATGGATGAAAAAATCAGGAGCCTTAGGTTCCAGGGCATAACGAAGCGATTCCCGGGCGTGCTGGCCTGCGACTCCATCGACCTTGAGATAGGGGAGAACGAGGTTTTCGCCCTCGTGGGCGAGAACGGCGCGGGCAAGACCACCCTCATGAACATGCTCATGGGCCTGTACCAGCCCGACGAGGGGGAGATCCGCATCAACGGCCGCAAGGTCCAGTTCCGCGCTCCCGCGGAAGCCTTCGCCGCGGGAATAGGCATGGTCCACCAGCACTTCATGCTGGTGCCCAACATGACCGTGGCCGAGAACGTAGCCCTTGGGGCGAAGGAGTTCCACGCGCCTTTCCGCCTCGACTTGGGCGGGGCGAGGCGTAGGATCAAGGAGGTGTCGGAGCGCTACAATCTGCCGGTCCTGGCGGACAGCTACATCTGGCAGCTATCCGTGGGCGAGCAGCAGAGGGTGGAGCTAATAAAGACCCTATGCTTCGGAGCCCGCTTCCTCATCCTGGACGAGCCTACCAGCGCCCTCACTCCCCAGGAAACCGATGAGCTTTTGGCTCTTTTGGAAAGGATGTCCGAGGATATGTCGGTCATTTTCATAAGCCATAAGCTCCAGGAGGTGACAAGCCTTTCAGACAGGGTAGGGATATTGCGCCACGGAAAGGTTGTGTTCACCGGACCCACCTCCGCCCAATCCCCCGCCAAGCTGGCGGCCCTCATGACGGGCCACGAGGTAGTCCTGCCCAAGAACGAATGCAGGGAGGAGGGGGGAAGGGAGATGCTGGCCATACAGGGCCTGAAGGTGCGCTCCGACCGAGGATTCCTCGCCGTGGACGGCATCGACCTTTCGATCCGCTCAGGGGAGATACTCGGCCTCGCGGGTGTATCGGGCAACGGCCAGAAGGAGCTTGCGGACGCCCTGGCGGGCCTCCGTCCCGCGGAGGAGGGCGGCATCCTCCTGGACGGCAGGCGGATCTCCAACGAAAGCCCGAGGTTCATCATCGGCCAAGGCTTCGGATACATCCCGGAGGACCGGAACCACGAGGGGATAGTGCCCTCCTTTTCGATAAAGGAGAACCTGATACTCAAGGATTTCGCCTCCCCGGATTTCTCCTCCGGCCCCTTCCTTTCCCTGGAGAAGGCGGAAAGGAACGCCCAGGCCTTGCGGGAGAGGTACGACATACGCAGCCCTTCGGTGAAGACCCAGGCCGGATCCCTCTCAGGGGGGAACATCCAGAAGGTCATCCTCGCCCGGGAGCTGGCCAGGAAGCCCAAGGTCCTCGTCGCGGTCTATCCCACCCGCGGCCTGGACATGGGCGCCGAGGAATTCATCCATACCCGTCTTTTGGAACTGAAGGACGAGGGCGCCGCCATCCTTTTGATCTCCGAGGAGCTTGAAGAACTGATGAACCTCTCCGACCGCATAGCCGTCATTTTCAAAGGCAGGATCATCGATACGGTGCGGGGTTGCGACGCCACGCTCAAGGGCTTGGGCCTGCTCATGGCGGGCTTGAAGGACGGCGCGGAAGGAGGCGAGGGATGAAAAAGTCCTACGCTTTCCTCTACGTGTTCATCGTTTCCCTGGCCGCCGCCCTGGCGGCGGTGGGCATAGGGGCCGCGGTCCTCCTCATCCTCGGCGCCGACGTCGGAGCCGTGTACAAGGTGATCCTCACCGAGCCACTCAAGGACATCTTCGGGATAACGGAGATATTGGTCCGGGCGGTTCCCCTGGTCCTTGTTGGTTTGGGCATTTCCATCGCTTTCAGGTCCGGAATCCTCAACATAGGGGCGGAAGGCCAGATGCAGATGGGCATCATCGCCGCGGCGGCGGTGGCCATAGCCCTGCCAGGGCTTCCGAAGCCTATCCTCCTACCTTTGAGCCTCCTGGCCGGCGCCGCGGGTGGCGCTGCCTGGGCTTCCATCGCGGGTGCGCTGAAGGCGAGGCTGGGGGTCAACGAGATATTGTCCACGGTGATGCTCAACTACATCGCCGCGCAGCTCTACGGCTTCCTGCTCCGGGGTCCCATGATTGATCCCGCGGAGATCCAGATGGGTTCGGGGACTCCTCAGTCCGTGAGGCTTCCAAAGGCGGCGTGGATCGACAGGATAATCCCCGGCACAAGGCTGCACTATGGGATCGCCATAGCCTTGGGCTTGGCGGTCCTGGTATACCTCCTCCTAT
>JBFLXC010000103.1:0-9278 GCA_040757435.1 Spirochaetota bacterium
ATGGGGGACGAGACTGTATCCGCCATCCTGGACTCCATCGACCTGGAGCAGTACCTCCCCCGGGAACTGCCTTCCGCCTTGAAAAAGATGAAGCGCAAGATGCCCCTCCTCCTCCTGACCATAGGGGTGCCGACGCTTCGCGCCCTTTTCAACCCCGAAGGCTTGTTGGCGGAATTCAGGCGCGAATCTCCCGCGCAGGAAGCCGCCTTCTTCAATCCTGAAAGGGAAGGAGAGTCTCTCGCCCAAAGGGCCGAATACCTCGCCGGCCTTTTGGACTTCTACAATCTCCGATTCGGGACTCCCTTCGTCCTTGCGTCCCAGCTGGCGTATAGGAAGATCCAAGCCCTCTTCAAGTCCGAAGGTGAAGCCGCGAGGAGCGACATCGCCCGCCTGGCGCAGGCCTTGCCGGGAAATCCCACCGCCCAGCTGGGAGTGAGGATGCAAAGCCTCGCCCAGGCTCCGGAAATCCAAGGGTCCCAGACGGAGGAAGAGTTCCTGGCCCGCCTTTCCGATAGGCGGTTCGGCGAAGCCTTCATGGCGGAATGGAATGGTTTCATCCGGGAGTTCGGGCACCGCGCCCCCAGGGAGATCGACGCGGCGACGCCGCGGGCCGCCGAGGATCCCGGGATTCTGTTTAGGCGCCTCAAGGCCCTGCCCGCTCCCAGATCCTCGGGCGGGGTCTCCGTTTCGGGCGGTGAGTCCGGGCGCGACAAGGCGGCCGAGAGGCTCGCGGCCCTCGCCCGCGCCGTAGGCGGTCGCCGGAAGGAGATGAAATTCCAAAGGGCATACGAAACCTGGGTGCGCTACGGCGGCTTCAGGGAAATGCCCAAGCACTATATCGTCCGGGCGGTGGCCGAATTCAGGAAAGCCGCCTTGGCGCGCGCCGCAGGTCTTGTGGCACAAGGGAGGCTGGACACGCCGGAGGATATCTTCCGCGTATCCATCGAGGACGTGGACAGGGCCGCGGGGGACCCGGATTTCGACCTTCGCGCCGCAGGGGATGCGCGCATGGAGCATGCGGAGGCTGCGGACAGGTCGGGGCGCATCGTCCGGCTCATCGACTCCAGGGGCAGGATCTTCTATCCCCCTGCGCGCCGCGGCGCTCCCGGGGAGCTGCCGGGCGTGCCGATTTCCCCGGGCCTGGCCCGCGGGAGGGTCAAGATACTTCGCTCTCCGGATGAAAAGGTAGTCGAGCCAGGAGATATCCTTGTGGCCCGGGCCGCCGACCCGGGATGGACGCCCCTTTTCCTCCATGTGTCGGCTGTGGTCCTGGAGATAGGCGGCGTCCTCCAGCACGCCGCCATAGTGGCCCGGGAATACGGCCTGCCCTGCGTCTCAGGCATAAGCGGCGCCACAGAGCTGCTTAAGGACGACCAGCTCGTCGAGGTGGACGGTTCGTCCGGCATGGTGAGGATCTTGGGACCGGACGATGGTGTCCGGGATGATGGGGTTCGGGATGATGGGGTCCGGGCATCCGCTACTGTATCCCCGGAGGGGGATGGGAATGCGCGTCCGCCGGAGAATCCGGGATGGCGAAAAAAATTCCTCCGCCTCTACGCAGGGCAGGCCTTTTCACTGCTCAGCTCCAACGCGGTGCAATTCGCCCTTATCTGGTGGATAACCGTCCAGTCCGGATCGGCCATCGCCCTCGCCCTCGCGAGCATTGCGGGGCTTGCGCCTCAAATCGTCATCGGTCCCTTCGCGGGCGTCTGGGTCGATCGGTTCGACAGGAAGAAGGTCATGATCCTCGCGGACGGAGCCGTGGCCCTGGCCAGCGCCGGCTTGGCCTTCTGCTTCGCCATAGGCTGGCAGTCCCTGCCTTTGGTATATGTCGCCCTTTTCCTCCGCGCCTTGGGCGAAACCTTCCACAAGCCCGCCCTCCAGGCCGCCCTTCCCGGATTGGTGCCCCCGTCCGAACTGACCAGGGCCGGCGGCTTGGGCCAAGCGGTCAACCAGCTTTCTTCCATGGTCGGGCCCATGGTCGGCGCCTTGCTCATCGAATTCTTCCCCATGCCCCTGGTCCTGGCTGTGGATATCCTTGGCGCGGCGCTGGCTGTCTGGGCTCTTTCGGGCTTGCGTTTCGGATCGGTACCCCAGTCCGGCCGCTCCCTTTCCTTCCGTTCCCTTTTGGAAGACATGAGGTACACCTTCAGGCTCATAGCCGCGAACAAGGGCGTGGTGGCGGCCTCCCTTCCGGTCCTTCTCACAAGTTTCCTATTCATGCCCCTGGGAAGCCTCATTCCTTTGATGGTGAAGGAGCACTTCCTCGGCACCGCGTGGCAGACGGGGCTGGCGAGAAGTCTTTTTTCCACCGGCATGCTTGTCTCCGCCGTCTTCATCGGGGTTTTCGGGAAGGGTGTCAAACCCTTCGCCGCGATCGCCCTTTCCACCCTTTTCCTGGGTTTCTTCTCCTTCATCGCCGGCTCCCTGCCGCCCCAGGCCTTCAGCCTGTACTGCGCCTCCGTCTTCCTTCTCGGAGCCTCGGGCATGTGGGGCAGCGTGCCGTACATGGCCCTCGTGCAGCGGACCATCCCGAGGGAGCATCTTGGCAAGGTCCTCTCCCTTCTCACCAGTCTGATCGGGGCGGGAATACCCCTGGGCATGGCCGTCGCCGGGCCGGCTTCCGAACTCCTTGGCGTCGGTCCTTGGATGCGCATCATTGGCGTGGCCATGGCCTTGCTTGGGTTGTCAGTTTTCCTGTACTACCGATCCAACTCTCTTTTTAAGAAGGATTGAGGAGGCCGACAGGATACAGGATCGGCACGATGGGCGGGATTCACAGTTTTGTCCCGAACAACACCTCTCTATCAAAGAGGACAGAGGTAAAATTCAACAAAACTTGACATATATTATGTGTGCACATATACTGTGTATGAGGTAATCATATGAAGAACATTACACTTTCAATGGACGAAAAGGTGCTTAGGGCCGGAAGAGAATATGCCCGTAGGCATAATATCTCTTTCAATGTTCTTGTTAGAAGATTGGTGGAGCAAGCTGTCCTCTCCACAAAAGACTCATGGGTTGATGATACGTTTTCATTAATGGATACCCTCCATGTTTCATCTAAAAATGTAACGTGGACTCGAGAGGAACTTTATCGTGTCTAAAGTATTCGTAGATACCAATATCTTGGTCTACACACTGGATCAGAAGGATGTTGAAAAAAAAGATCTAGCGAGAAGGATCCTTAAAAAGGTTGTGGAATCTCATCAACCTGTGATTTCAACGCAAGTGATAAATGAGTTTTATGTCGTGGCGGTTAATAAGTTGAAGTCCGATCCGATAGTAGTAAAAAGCATCCTTCATAATTTTCACAACATGGAAATTGTGAATACTGATTTGGATTTGATCGAGCAAGCCATCGATATCAGTGTCATATCACAGCTTTCTTTTTGGGACTCTTTGATTATCGCTGCTGCTGAAAAGGCAAACTGTGAATACGTCCTTTCGGAAGACTTAAATCCCGGACAAAATTATCGAGGAATAAAATTATTAAATCCATTTAGTAGTGGGGATTATTAAAACAAACTTTCCCTTGACCGGTGGCTTCATTCTTTTTCCCGTCAATCCAGCCCATCCTGTCCTTCCTGTCGAATTAAAAAAACCAGACAGGATCAACAGGTCAACTCTTGGGGGTCAGACCCCATCAATTGGCTTTTTGCGCCAGCACGACCTTGCCGTCAGCGGCTTCAAGGCGGATCAGGACAGGATTGCCCGCACCTTCGAGCTGGACCGAAATATCCGCCGGTCCGGCTCCGTGGTTCACGCAGGCGAGGATGTACTCGCCGTCTGTCTCAAGGAGACGGAAAACCGGCGCCTGGGATGGACCGGCCGCGCAAAAGCCCGATCCGGCCGAGACGCCGCCCTGCGCAACGCCATGCGAGGCGGTTGCTTGTGCGTTTCCAGCGGAAATCCGAAGCTCCCGCAGCTCAGCATATCCCTTTGCTTCGAAGAAACCCGAAATGAAATCCCCCGTGCCCCGGTCGCCGCTCTGCTCGTAGTGGTAGGAAGGATAGGTCCCGATCCAGACGGCGCGGCCCTGGCCCATCCGCCGCTCGATGGCCGCCGCCTCCCCGTCGCTGAATCTCGCGATGACGCGCGAATCCGCGTTATGCGATACGATTTGCCTGTAGAATCTCCCCGTGAAGGATCCGCCGCTCGCCGCGCCGGGTTTTAAGGACACACAGGGCTCCAAGGTAGCCCCTACCTCTCCCCAATCCTTTATGCCCTGGACCTCGACGTGACCGAGCCCGAAAAGCCTCCCGATGGCTGTGCCGGACTGCTCAAGAAGCCCGGCCTCGTCGTACAAGCCCGGACAGGCCTCGCCCACAAGCGTTCCGCCGCCCGACACGAAATCCTCGAAGGCCGCGATCTCCGCGTCCCCTAGGACCAAGGGCATGGGAAGGTACAGGACCCGTATCCCGCTGGAAGCCAGGGATCCCAGATTGTCCTCGTGGAAGAAACGGATAGGGATGCACCTGTCGTAGGCCGCCTTGAAGACCCCGGAAAGGCTGCCCGCGTACATTTCCTCGCGCTTCTCGCTGGCGAAGCACAGAAGGTCGGATTTCCTGGAAACGTACACCGCGTTGAGCGCCTTAACCCTTCGCGCCCTATCCAGCGCGGGCAGGCACAGCTCCGTCGCGCAACGTCCCGCGCTCAGGCTCCGGGGAGTGTTCTCCCCCTTGAAGCCCGTGAGCCCGAAGCCCGGGGACTCGATTCCCGAAGGCTCGGGCGCGTACTGCCAGTACACCGTGCCCTTGCCGCCCGCCGCCACGGTATTGTAGTTCCAAACCCTCACGTCCGCGGCGCTTGGCACCTCGCCCCCCAAAAGGCCGGGCTTTCCCGCTCCTCCCTGGAGCTCCACCTGGTAGAAGGGAACATCCCCCGAGGCCTCCGCCACCATCTCGTTGTGGAGGAAATGCCTATAATAGTGCTGCTCCCCCATGAGCCACTTCGGGAAGCTCGAAAGGCCGAAGTAGTCCACCTTCCGCGCCAAGGCGAATTCGTCGCCAAGCTCGTTCGCAAGTCCCCCGGAGATCTTGTTGCCCAGGATTCCGCTGTAGGCAACGTGGGTCTGGACCTTGACGTTGGGCGCTCCCCTCCTGCAGGCTTCCACCCTCTGCCCCAGCCAGCGCGCCATGTTTTCCAGCCAAAACTTGCGCCAGTCCAGCATGTCCGCCCAGGTTCCGAACCGCACAGGGGGCTCGACCTCCGACCAATCCGAGTAGTGCCTATACCATGCGTCGCCCAACGCGCCCAGCGATCCATATTTCACCTTGAGCCATCGGACGAATTCCCTTTTTGAATGCCTGCAATAGCACAGCATGTTCGACCTGAAATCGTACATCGGCTCGAGGTGGGGCTCGTTCCACACATCGAAGGCCGCCATGCCCCCGCGGCCCGAAAAATGCCGCGCCGTTGCTTCTATGAAGCCCATGGCCAGGGCGGAGAATTCCGGATCGTCCATGCATCTCCCCGGCCAACCCGCGCTTGGAATGTTCGCAGGCCCCCCGTACTCCACCGCGAGGCCGTCCGCGGTCCTGTACAGGTTTTCCCTATCCCCGCCGTAGCTCCAGTAGGGAGCGCCCTCGGGGATGAAATTGACCACCACCTGCAGCCCGTATTTTTCCGCCAAGTCGGCCAGGGCGTCCAAGTCCTCGAAGTCGAACTTCCCCCGTTCCTTCTCGATGCAGTTCCACACAGCCCAGAGCTTCACGTAGTTGAACCCCAGGCCGCGCATGTTCGCCATGTCGCTTTCCCACCTGTCCCTGCTGGGGAATGGGGGCCTGAAATATTGGGCGCCGTAGAACATGGGAACTCCTTAGCCTTTGGTCAGCCTTTCACGGCGCCGGCAGTCATGCCGCTCACCAGGTACTTCTGCATGAAAAAGCCCACAAGGATAATGGGCACCATGGTTATGGTCGCGGCCGCGCTACACTTTCCCCAGTCCACGGACACCGCCCCCACGTAGCGCGCCACTCCTACGGTCAGCGGATAGGTGCTCAGGTTCGTGAGCTGGAGGGAGAAGAGAAGCTCGTTCCAGGAAGCCTGCATCACCAGGATGGCCGCCGAGGCGATGGCGGGCTTGAGCAGGGGCAGGATGATGATCCTGAATATCTTCATCCTCGCGCAACCCTCGAGGCTCGCCGACTCGATGAGCTCCTGGGGGATGTCGGCGATGAACCCCGTCATGAGCCAGGTCACGAAGGGCAGGGAGAGGCAGCTCAAGGCCAGGATGGGCGCCGCGTAGGTCCCGGTCAGGCGGGCCCTGTTCATGAGGACGAAAAGAGGGATCAGGATGGTGATGGAGGGCACCATCTTGCCCAGGAGGAGGACGGAGGATATCCGTTTTCCTATCCGGGAGCGGAAAAGCTTGAGCCCGTAGGCCGCCATGGATCCCAGGAGGATTGTCAGGGCAGTGACTGAGACGGAGATGACCGAGGAATTGCGGAAGTAGACGCCGAATCGGTCCAAGGTCAGGATCTTCTCGTAGTGCCCCAGGGTGGGGGTGAAGATCAGCTTTGGGGGCATCTGCTTCATTTCAATGGTCCTGCGGAAGGAGTTGCTCACCACGATGTAGACGGGGATCACCGTCCACAGGACGAAGAGGGCCAGGAAAAGGGCTATGCCCAGCCGGGCCAGGGTTCTCTTGGCTTTGTAGTTCATTTCCATGCCGCCTAACCCCTTCCTTCCTTGGCCAGGTTGTGCCGGATGAAGGGAATGCCGAAGATGAGGAAGGTGATGGCCATGGTTGTGAAGGATATGGCCATGGAATAGCTTAAGTCCGACTGCTCGAAGGCCTGGCTGTAGGCGTAGATGCTCAAGGAGATGGAGGAGTTGTTCGGACCTCCCCCCGTAAGGGCGTAGATGATGTCGAAGACTTTGATGGTGTCCACGCCGCTTATGAGAAGGATCACCGTGTAGACCTTCTTGAGCTGGGGAAGGGTGATCCTGAAGAAGGTGGAGAATGCCCCGGCTCCGTCGATCCTGGCCGCCTCGTACAGCTCCTCCGGAATGGCCAGGAGCCCCGCGGTGACGACGATGATGACGAAGGGAGTCACCTGCCACCAATGGGTGATGACCGTGGAAAGCAGGGCGGTGGAAGCCGAGGTAACCCCGGGGAAATCCTCAATGCCCAAGCCCACAAGGCCCAGGATCCAGTAGAGTATGCCCCGGGGATCGTAGATGTAGCGCCAGGTCAGCCCCACCACCACCGGCGAAACCAAGAGGGGGATGGTGACTATGGGCCTTAGGGCGGAGGAAAGGAACCTCGGGATCTTGAGCAGGAAGACTGCGCAGAGGGTTCCAAGGACCAGGTCGCCCAGGATGGCGCCCAGGGAAAAGGAAACCGTGTTGAACACCGCCTTCAGCGCCGTCGTGTCGCCGAAGAACTTGATGTAGTTGGAAAAGCCCAGGAAGGCCTGGGCGGAGATTCTCTTTCCGAATCCCACGTCGAAAAGACTCAAGGTGAATCCATAGAGCAGGGGAACCACCATCAGGGAAACCACCACGAGCAGGGTGGGCATCATAAGAAGCAGGGGGAGGAGATCCCCCCGCTCCATGGACAGTTCGAAAGTCTTGTTCTTTTTCACGGCCTTCCCGTCACTGCGTTATTTGGTGAAGTCGACGCCCGCCATGGACTGCTGGAGCTTGGCGAGCACTTCCGCCGGCTTCGCGTCCGTAGTGGCTATCTCGGAGAGGGACACCACCAAGGCTGCCTTGAATTTGGCGAAGCTGGCAAGGGGAGGATCGATCTTGCCGTTGGCCAGCTGCTCCATGACCACCGGGAGGAAGGGTGCCTTGGCCAGGATTTCGGGATCCTTGGTCAGGGAATTGATGGCGCTCACCTGCTGGTCCGCCAAAGTCTGCCTCTTCTCTGCCTCGGGGCCGGCCATCCAGGCGGCGAAATCAAAGGCCGCCTTGGGATTCTTGGCGTTCTTGGCCACAGCCCAGACCCAGAAGGAGTTGGTCGCCGCGGCCTTGCCGCTCTTTCCCGCCAAGGGGGCGTATTTGACCGTCTTGGTGATCAGGGAGCGGTCGGGATCGGCGTTCTGGTTGGCCAGGCCGCTCATGATGATACCGATGGGGGCGTTCTTCATCCGCACCGCTTCGGCGGTCTGGTCGTGGTGCCAAGCCAGGACTCCGGGGACGGCGTACTGCACCAGCTGGTCATAGATCGTGGCGGCGTAGACCGCTTCCTTGCTGGTTATGTCGAACTTGCCGTTCTTGTCGAAGTAGTCGCCGCCGTCGGAGAAGAGAAGCTGGGAGAAAAGGGTCACCGCCGCGGTTCCCTGCCTGGCGGGGAGGGCGATGCCGCTTCCCTTCTGCTTGAAATGCTTGGCCACCGCCACCAGTTCCTCGGCGTTGGTCGGAGCCTTCAAGCCTTCCTTCGCGAAGGCTTCGCTGTCGTAGGCTATGATCAGGGTCTGGGCGAAGGTTGGGAATCCGTAGGTCTTGCCGTTGAAGACGCAGCCGTCCAAAAGGCCCTTGGCGTAAATGCCCAGGTCGACACCCGCGGACTTGATGAAGTCGTCCAGGGGCAGGAGGTACCCGGCGTCGGTATACTCCTTCATCCACTGGCTGTTGACCCACACCACGTCGTAGTTTCCGCTGCCCGAGGCGGCTTGGAAGGACGTGAGCTGTTTGGCCTTGAGGTTGCCGTAATCCACGTCGTCGATGGTGATCAGGTCCTTCTTATAATCCGCGACTACCCTTTTCTGCAGGTCCGCGTGGGGTCCCGCCCAAACGGAAACCAAAAGGTTTGTCTTCGGCTGGGCGTAGCCGAAGCTGGCGGCGAAGACCGCCAAGGCCAGGAAGCACAACACCGCTTTCGTTGTCCTCTTCATATCGCTCTCCTTTTTATAACACCTTAAATATTGCTATTTAGGTGGTATAATCACAATCTTGCGATCCGGACGGCCGGACCTGCGAGCGCCTTAAGCCGCTCCGCCCAGGCCTCCGCCTGTTCCGGATCCATGGCCCTTCCGGGAAGGGCCGGGTCCGCCGGCCTTCCAAGCTCGTCGAGCTTTCCAAGGCCGTAGGTATGGTAGGGCAGGATATCCGCCCTTCGTATCCCGGGATGGCTTTTTAGGATCTCAGCCGCCGCCTTTGCGTGGCTTTCCGTGTCGTTCACGCCGGGGATGAGGGGCAGCCTCAGGACTATTTCCTTGCCCCTTTCGTGGAGGAAGTCCAGGTTCGACACGATAAGGGAGTTCCCCGCCCCGCACCAGGCCTCGTGTTCCGCGCTGTCGCCCAGCTTGAAATCGAAAAGAAAG
>JBFLXC010000104.1:0-9209 GCA_040757435.1 Spirochaetota bacterium
GTTTCTCCCTTGTCCGATTACTCCAGGGTAAACGAATATTCCACAATCTCTCCGGTGCCCAAGGCGACCTGGGCGTAGATTACGGCAGGGCGCGGAATTGGGTTCTTTCCAACCAGGGGGACGAAGAGGGTCGTCCTTCCCGCCGGCCGGTTGAAGTCGAAGCCAGGGATGCAAGCCCTTTCGATGGCCGTCATCTTTCTGCCCCATTGGCCTGTGTCATCGTCACGTATTGTATTCGCCCACCAATAGTCTTTAAAAGATTGTTCGTAATATGTCTTTGCCACTTCCTCTCCGCTTGGCGATTTGGCCGAAGCGATGAGCGAGGCGGAATTTTTTGATTCTAGATTGAACTCTAACTTCAAGATAAAAAATTCGTTAAGTTTTCCTCTCGCGAGCGTTCTTGGTTCCAAATAGGGATTTTCAGAAAAATTTTTTCCAAAGGCGCGTATATCCGCTTCGGTCGCCTTTGATATCGCCACTTTTGGAATGGTTGGATTGTATGGTGCTGAAGCTGTAGCGCAGGAGCTCAAAGCGAGAACCGCGGCAGCAAAGATTGCAGGAAGCATTTTGCCGTAATACGCTTTCATGGGACCTTTATATAAGAAAAACGCCGTCCCCACAAGAGGGACGGCGTTTCAGCTTCTAGCTAAGCCCTGATATTAGAGGGACACAGCGTAGTACACGGTGGCAGCGGCCCAGACGGCGCTGTCGAATCCGACGGAAGCTTCGGCGGAGAAACCGGCGCCGAGGTCGTAGGCGACGGCGGCCCAGACATCGTAGCCAGCGGAGCCGTAGAAGGCCGCGAGGGTGGCGGAGACGACATCGGTCACATCGTAGGTGCCCTGGGCGACCGCGGAGTAGGTGATTACACCGGCGGTGGAGACAACGGCGGCTTCCGCATAGGCGGTCAGCTTGTCAACGCCAGTGTAGGACATGCCGAGGGCGGCCTTGTGCAGGTTGGCATCAAAGGCGGCGCGGACGATGGCGGTGGCGGTGAGGTTCTTGACACCGGTGAACTTGAAGCCGGCGTTGAGGACGTTGGCGGGGGTTACCAGGTTGAGATCCATGAGGGCGAACGCGGTTCCCACGTTCTTGATGTCATACTTCACGCCGAGGTCGGCTTTCTTGAGAACGTCCACAGTGTTGGCAGCGGTGGTGCCGTAGGGGAGGTTCACGCCGAAGGAGAGGCCGTTCTTCGGTCCGTTGACATAGAAGAGGCCGTTGCCAGAAACACGGTCGGTTCCGCCGAACAGGGTGTAGGAGTTCCACAGGGGGAGGGTGAGGCGGAAGGTGGCATCGCGGAGGAGACCAACGGAGAGCTTGCCGCCGAGGACCTTGCCCCAGACAGTCCAGTCGCGGATATCGAATCCACCGATCTTCAGCTCATCGGGGTTGACGTCGACATCGCTTCCATCCGGAATGAGCACGGTGACCTGGCTCAGAATGTTCTGATCGGTAATGGAAAAACCGAACTTTCCATCTTTGTCCTGGGCCTTGAAGGTCCAGGTGTCGTAGCCATTGCCCCAGGGAGCCAATACACCCTGGCCGGCTTCGTTGACAAGGTCAACCTGGCCGTAGAGGCCGATAGCGGTCGTGACCTGGGCGGAAACGGCGCCGACCATCGCGAGAGCGAGAAGCAGGACGATAAGCTTCTTCATTAGAAGTCCTCCTTGCAATATAAGAAGGGGGCCGCGCCGACGGCTCGGTAATCCCCTTTCCTAAGTTCTGTCAGAGTATATATCGGCAGTTTTTTAGGTGTCAAGCACATTTTAATCAACTTATAGGGCCTGGAACGGGCAAATTCACAAAGCGGGAAAAAATGTCAAAATTTACGCCGCGAAATCATTAAAGTTTTGGACATGTTTAGCCGATTTATGTCAATTTCAAATTATGCAATGATTTAATAAATATGATCTTTTAGAGCGCAGGACATCCGACAGGAGAATTGGACGCCTTGGAAGGACGTGGACTTTTAATATAAATGAATGAAAATTCAAAAGGCCTGGGCGCCGAGGGAAACCCCCGGCACCCAGGCCTCGGCCTTGCGGCGTGGCGCCTTAGGGCAGCTTGGCGACGATGTCGGCCAGCCAAGGTTTCTTGGCCAGGTCCCGCTCAAGGCCCGCGGCCCTGGTCTTGTTGACGTAGTCCTTGCGCTCGAAATAGTAGCGGTAGTTGGTGTGGACGTCGTAGGTTCCCTTCATGAGGGCGAAGGCGTCCTCGGTCATGACCAGCTCCTCGTCGGTGGGGATGACGTAGATCTTGACCTTGGAGCCGGGGCCGGTAATGTCAAGCTCGGCGTTGCGGCACTTCGCCAGGGCGTTCTTCTTCTCGTCCAGGACGATGCCCAGCTCTTCGAGGCCGGAGGTGGCGATGCGCCTGGTGTCCGGTCCCATCTCCCCCACGCCGGCGGTGAAGACGATGGCGTCCACCTTGCCCAGGGCTGCGTAATAGGCGCCGATGTACTTCTTGATCCGGTAGCCTTCGAGCTGCTGGGCCAGGATGCCGATGGGATCGCCCTTTTCCACCGCGTTCTCGATGTCCCTCCGGTCCGCCCACTTGCCTGTGACGCCCAGGACTCCGGATTCCTTGTTGAGCTTCTTCTCCACATCCGCGGCGCTCATGCCGGTCTTGCGCATGATGTGGAAGATGATGCCGGGATCGATGTCGCCGCTCCTCGTGCCCATGACCAGGCCTTCCAGGGGGGTGAGTCCCATGGAAGTGTCGAAGGAACAGCCGTTCTTCACGGCGTTGATGGAGGAGCCGTTGCCGATGTGGGCGATGATGAGGTTGGTCTCGAAGGGATCCTTGCCCAGGAGGACCGAGGCGCGCTTGGCGTTGTACAGGAAGCTGGTCCCGTGGAATCCGTAGCGGCGGACCATGTGCTTTTCGTACCATTCGTGGGGAAGGGCGTACATGTAGGAGGAAGCGGGCATGGTCTGGTGCCAGGCGGTGTCCATGACGGCGCAGTGGGGCACGTTGGGAAGGACTTCCCTGGCGGCTTCGACGCCCATGAGGTTGGCTGGGTTGTGCAGGGGGGCCAGGTCGGTGAGTTCCTTGAACGTGGAAAGAAATTCGTCGGTGATGATGGTGGAGCGGGCGAACTTGGATCCGCCGTGGACCATGCGATGTCCAACGGCCTTGATCATTCCCATGTCGGTGATGACGCCGTACTCCGAATCCACCAGAGTGTTCAGGATGAGCTCGATGGCCACGGTGTGGGTGGGGCATTCGTGTTCCACTACGTAGTCGGGCTTGTTCTGGGCCTTGTGGGTGATGGAGGAACCGCCGATGGTGACGCGTTCCACGATGCCGGTGGCGAGCACGTCCTTGTTGTCCCAGTCGTAGACCTGGTATTTGACGGACGAGGACCCGCAATTGAGGGTTAGGATGACCATAAACTCTCCTGGAGGTGTTTTAGCCATCTTACCAGAGGGAAAGGCTTTGCCGCAAGCCGCGAGCGCGGCTTCGGGCCGCGGATGCGGCTTCGGGCCGCGGATGTGGCCTTGGGCTTCCGGCGCGGCTAGAGGAGTTGGACGGGGTCGACGTCGAGCTCAACCCGGGCGGAGGACGGCAGGGCTGAGAGCTCAAGGCCCGCCAGGGCCTGGCGGAGCGGCGAGAGGGAGTCGGCCTTGAGGAGGATCTGCCACCTGTAGGTGCCCGCCACCAGGCTCAAGGGGCATTCCGAGGGTCCGAGGATTTCCAGGCCCGGAATGCGCCGGGCGTCCAGCTGGTGGGTGAGGAGCCCTGCGCCAGAGACGCAGGGCGTCTTTTCCTTGGCGCGGACCACTATACGGGCCAGCCTCGAGAAGGGCGGAAAGCCCTGGGCCTGGCGCATGGCGAGCTCCTGGGCGTAGAAGCCCTCCGTGTCCATGGCAGCGGCCTTGCGGATCACCTGGCTTTCCGGCCTGTAGGTCTGAAGGTACACCGCCCCCGAGGAATCGTACCGGCCGGCCCGGCCGGCTACTTGGACTATGAGGGAGAACACACGCTCCGAGGCCCTGAAATCCGGCAGGTTGAGCCCCGCGTCTGCCAGGACCACGCCTATGGTCTTCACTCCGGGAAAGTTCAGTCCCTTGGCGACCATCTGGGTGCCCACCAGAAGGTCTACATGGCCTGTCCTGAAGGATTCCAGGGTCTCCTCAAGGCTCCCTACCCGGCTCACCGCGTCGGCGTCCAGGCGGGCGATGTTCCAGTCCGGGAAGCGCTCCTTGAGCTCCTCCTCCACCCTTTCGGTCCCGAAACCCCTCCAGCCTACGTCCAGGGACTTGCATTCCGGGCAGGCCTTGGGTGCCTGCGCCTTGTATCCGCAATAGTGGCAGACGAGCTTGTCGCTCTCCTTGTGGTAGGTGAGGGAGACGGAGCAGTTGCGGCAGGTGAGCTCAGCCCCGCAGGTTTGGCAGACGAAGAAGTGGGAGAAACCGCGGCGGTTCAGGAACAGTATGGACTGGCGGCCTTCCTCCTTGGTGGCCCGCAGGGCCTGTACCAAGGTCTTGGACAGGGTTCCCTCCTCGGCTCGCATGTCTATGATTTCGACTTTGGGAAAGGATCCCCCTGCTGGCCTTTGGGTTAGGATATAGCGGTCCATGCCCCCGGTTTGGCAGGAGTGCCAGGCTTCCACCGAGGGGGTCGCGCTCCCAAGGATGAGCCTGGCTTTTTCCACGCCGGAGCGGCGCATGGCCACCTGGCGGGCGTGGTAGCGGGGAGAGGATCCCGACTTGTAGCTGCCTTCGTGCTCTTCGTCTATGACGATGAGGCCGAGATTGGGAAGTGGAGCGAAGATGGCGCTTCGCGCGCCTATGACCATGGAGGCTTGGCCTGCGAGGATCCGCCGCCATTCCGCCAGCCGCTTGGAGGGGCTGAGCCTTGAGTGGAGGACGGCGCAGGTTTCGCCGAACCGCTTTCGGGCGGAGCGGACGACCTGTCCGGTGAGGGCGATCTCCGGCACCAGGTAGATGACGCTTCGTCCCGCGGCCAGGGTCCGCTCCGCCGCCTGGAGGAACACTTCCGTCTTGCCGGTGCCTGTGGCCCCGTACAGGTAGCTTGTCCCGGATTCGGCGCCCATGATGCCTTCAAGGGCCGCGGCCTGCTCCCGGGTGAGGGGCAGGGGCTGGTCTCCGATGCGGAAATCCTCGAGCTCCGCAGCCAGGGGGGCGCCCTCCCTTCTTCCCGAGGGGAGGATGAGCCCAAGGGCTTCGCCGAGGGAACAGAAATACATGTTCGCCACCCAGGCGGCCAGCTCCAAGGTCCGGGAACCGAAGATGGGTGAGGAATCAAGGCTCCGCTTTATGGGTTTGATAAGCTTCGGGTCGATGGGGCAGTCCTGGGCGGTCTGGACAACGCAGCCTGTCCTGACCGATCTCCCGAGCGGGGCTTCCACCCTGAAGCCCAGGTCAGCGATGCCGTCGTTGGCATACCAGTATCCTTCGTTCCCCGGGATGGGGAAGGCTACCTTCAGGTAGGGAGGGAGGCTACTCATCGTCGGTGTTCAGGAGGTCCCTCAGGGCCTTCAAATCCTCCCAGGCGGGGCGCTTGAGGCTTTCATCCCGCAGGAGGGCGGAAGGATGGTAGGTGGCTACCACGGGGATGGCGACGCCCTTGAAGGAGTAAGTATGGCGTTTGCCCCTGAGGCGGTTGATGCCGTCGGGTGTGTCGAGGAGGGCTTGGGCGGCGGTGCGGCCGGCGCAGAGGATGGCCTTGGGAGCGAGGCATTCGATCTGGCGCCTTAAGTATGGTAGGCATGCGGCGCGTTCGTCCGGGGCGGGCTCCCTGTTCCCGGGGGGTCGGCATTTGACGATGTTCGCTATGTAGCAGTTTGTCTGCCTGTCCAAGCCGATGGCGGAAAGCATCTTGTCCAAAAGCTTTCCCGAGGCGCCCACGAAGGGAAGTCCCTGGTTGTCCTCTTCCGCGCCGGGACCCTCGCCCACCACGAGGACCAAGGGCCTTTCCACGCCTTGGCCGAACACCACGTTTTTCCTTGTGGGCGCGAGGGCGCATGCCTGGCAGGAGAGGGCTTCCTTCTCCACCGCCGCGAGCACGTCGCCTGCGGGAAGGTCGCCCGCCGTGGAGTCGGTTTCCGGAAAGTCAATGTGTGGGGTCTGACCCCATGCATTGAGTTTCATGCCGGAGCCGAGGGCGTCTGCGATGGTGTCCAGGGCGGAGATGAGGTCGGCCGGGATAGGGGAGGATTTCATTCCGAGGCCTCGGCGGTTATCAGGATCGTCTGGCGCGCAAAACCTGGGACTTCGGCGGCGACGCGGATGATGCCTTCGCGGCCGGCGGTGGCGACCCAGAACGCCCTTGCCCCGCCGACGAGGCTGAATTCCTTGGGCCCGAGGACGCGGCCAGGGCCCTCGAGCTCCACCCGGACGGGGAGGAAGGAGAAGCGGCAAGGCCTGTCGTATCCGTCCAGCGCCTGGACCGTTACGCGGGTGGCGTTCCACTCCCCTCCCGGCTGGAAGGAAAGGACAGCCTCGTCGGCGGAGAGGCCTAGTCTCCGCGCGTCGGTTTCAGGACCGTATCGACGGCGCGCTACTTCCTTCCCACCCAGGATGCCAGCGATCTCGAAACAGTCCTCCGGGACGCCCCAGGCAAGGCCGTAGCGCTTGACCAAGTCCTCCACCGCCGGGTACGCAAGGCCGGTCCTGGCCATGAAGAGGCCGAAGCCCGCCTTGTCCAGAAGGCCCAAGGAATCGGGGCCCCCGGCCATGGCCTTCGAGGCCAGGCGAAGGAAGAGCTTCTTGTCACGAGCCGAAAAACCTTCGGCATCGATCCTCAAGCCGATCAGGTCGTCCAGGATTACCGGAGGATGCTCAAGGTTTGGATAGGTCCTGCGGTCGGGATAAAACCTGCCCACCAGGGCTCCCGAGCGGTAGAGGTCAACGGCGTCGCAGTTCGTGTAGACTTCTATGGGCAGGAGCCGCGCCGCGCCGCGCTCGCCCTTGGCGAAGAGAGACGCGGCTTCCAGGACGATCTTCCTTGCCGGATCCTGCTGGCTTTCGTAGGCCAGGGCGGCGTACTTGGGAATCCTGTCCATGTCGGCCACTCCGTGGTAGCAGATCCTGTCCCCGGAGCCGAAATCCTTGTGGGTGTGGTAGTCGAAGGCGCACCAGCCGATGCAGCCCGAGATTCCCTGGTCTCCCATCGCGGCGTCCAGGACCCTTGCGTGGCGGCGGGCATGCTCCCCCAGCCTCTCCTCCTGGTCGAACCTCTTGGTGGGAAACATGTGCCCGTTGTGCTCCGTGATCATGTAAGGAGCCTGTGGGCCCGCTGTCCGCCTCCGATCCGCGATCCTCGCCGCCCCGCCGCCGTGGGTGAAATCGTTGAAGGTGTAGACGTCCTCCAAGAGCTCGCTCTGCTTTAGGTACCTCACTCCGCCGGTCTGTCTGTCCGGATCGAGTTTCCTTGCGAGGGCTGCGCTGCGGGTATAGAAATCGTGGTCGTCCCGGGATTCGTTGATCCTCGTCCCCCAGAGCACGATGGAAGGATGGTTCCTGTCCCTTAGGATGAGGTCCGAAAGATCATTGAGGGCCTGGTCCTTCCACACCGGCCCTCCAATGTGCTGCCACCCCGGCAGCTCCTCGAAGGCCAATAGCCCGAGTTCGTCGCAGGCGTCGAGGAAATGCCTCGACTGGGGGTAGTGGCTGGCCCTGACGATGCGCACTCCGTAATCCCTGAAAAGGATCTCCGCGTCCTTCCTCTGGGGACCGGGACCCATGGCGTAGCCCACGGAAGGCCAGGATTGGTGGCGGTTCAGGCCCCTCAGGAATAATCTTCGGCCGTTGAGGAAGAATCCCTTGGTGGTGAATTCTGCTTCCCTAAAACCTATCCGGATCGAGAGGCCGTCCATATCCCCGAGGCCGACCCTCAGGTCGTAGAGGCTCGGCGCTTCCACATCCCAGGCTTCCAGCCTTCCAAGGGAAGGAAAGCGGAAGACGAGGGATCCGGATCCGTCCAGGCAGTCCTTTGTTTTCGCGGCGGCGGAGGCGAGGAGGGTCCCGTCCTTTTCCAGGCGGGCGTGGAAGAGCGTTTCCCCAAGGCCGGAGAGCTTCGCGTCGCCGCGAAGGCGGGCTTCGACGGAAAGCTCAGCCTGGCAGAAATACCGTACGCCTTCGCGGAAGGCCTTTCCTGCCTTCGGCCTGGCGAAAAGCTCCTCCAGCCAAACCCTGTCCTGGATCCTAAGGGAGACCCCACGGTAGATGCCCCCGGGAACCAGGTAGTCCACCACCCCGCCGAAGGGCGGGATCTCCGGGTTTTCCCGGGCGGAAACCAGGACCATGAGGCGGTTGGCCTCTCCCGGAAGGAGGAAATCGGTGATATCCAAGGAGAAGGGAGTGTAGGCGCCCCTGTGTTCCCCCAGCGGCCTGCCGTTGAGCCAGAGCCTGCATGCCGAGGCCACTCCCTCGAAATCGAGGAAGACCCGGCCGCCGGGCGGGATGTCCGGAGCGTCGAAATCCTTGAGGTACAGGCCCTCGACGAAGAGCGAGGCCTCGTCGAAGTGGTTGTCGGGAAGCGGAACCATTGAGTGGGGGATGTCCACCGGCGCGGCGGAGTATCCGAGGGCGAAAAGCGCCTCGACGGCGGCACCAGTAGCGCCGGTTACGGCGGCGCCGGTTACGGCGAAGGGATCCTTCCCTGTTCCCGCCAGGCCGTCGACAAGCGCGAAGCGCCAGCCTGCGCAAAAGGGCGAGACCTTCCTCATGGGGCCATCATCACCTGTACTATCTGGAGGACAGGGAAAACGACGCATACCACGATGAACACCAGCTCCAAGGTGAGCATGCGCCTCTCGGCCGTGTCGTTCTTCAGGAGCTCATACACGTTCTGGAGGGCGTCCAGGCGCCGTTCGACGGAAATCTTCCATCCTTCGGTGTTGAAGAGGGCGCAGAGCCGCTCATAGATGAGGCCGAGGAAGTAGTCGCCTATGATCTTGGAGGAGTTGTCGAGGTTCTCCAAGGTGAAGAGGGCGTCGAAGCGGAGGGTCTGGAGCCTGCCGAGCTTGAGCTTCACGCCCCGGGGGCTGAACTTTGTCTTGCCTCCGGCGAGGTAGATCTTCCGTATGTCCTTCTCGGCCTCGTCCAGCCAGGTGTCCAGGAGGTTGTCCAAGGCCCGCAGCTCGATGAGACGGTAGTTGGCGTGCTCAGCCATCATGAGGATGTCCTCGTAGTCCCGGGAGGGATCTACGATGAGGCAGCGGTCCAGGTCGAAGACGG
>JBFLXC010000105.1:0-9106 GCA_040757435.1 Spirochaetota bacterium
GAGGAGAGGGAGTCCGGCACGCTTGAGTCCGTGATTTCCGCTCAGATCGAAAAGGGTCTGGCCGGCGTGGGAGCCGAAGCCATGAAGAATGTAACCATCGCCTACGAACCGGTCTGGGCCATCGGGACGGGCAAGACCGCCACCCCCGAGGACGCAGACTCGGTGCATGCCTTCTGCCGCTCCATCCTGGAGAAGCTCTACGGAGACAAGATCGCCAAGGCCACTCCCATCCAGTACGGCGGTTCGGTGAAGCCGGACAATGTCGCCGCCTTGATGGCGAAGCCGAACATCGACGGGGCCCTGGTGGGCGGAGCGAGCCTCAAGGCCGAGAGCTTCGCGCCCATCGCCGCCTTCCGCTGATCTTCCTTACGGCAGAGCCCTTGCACAGCCGGGGCTTTTTCGTGTAACATCGACCACTGCGCGGCCAGAGCCTTTCCTGGGACCTGTTTCCACCGGGACATGCGCCGCCGGTTGTCCATCTTAACCGCTTGGAGTTGTCGCCATGGGTTTTTTCGCCGTTTTGCTCTTGGTTATTTTTGTAATCGTTTGTCTCCTTCTCATCTTCCTGGTCATCATCCAGGACGAGGATAACGATTCCCTGGGCGGCGTCTTCGCCGGCGGTTCCGGCAGCGCCTTCGGGTCGAGGTCCTCCAGTGTGGTGATCCGTATCACGTATGTGCTCGGAGCCTTGTTCTTCATCACCGCCTTCTCCATGGCGCTGATCAACAAGTCCTCCACTGGAAACGTGCAACAGATCGCCATAGAACAGCAGACCCAGCAGACTACCTCCACGGAGTGGTGGAAGCCCGAAGCCCCCGCGCAGGGTTCCGCGCCCCAGGATCCCTCCGCCGCGCCCGCGACCCCCGCCGATCCAGCTCCGACGGCTCCCGTCCAGCCCTCCAACTGACCATCCATACCTTGACATAGAGAACCTGCGCTCCCCAGGGGCGCAGGTTTTCTCGTTTTAACGGATTGTTACAATTTTCTTTCGCTGGTATAGTGTTGCCGAGGATAGGATGCGTATAGCGGTCATCTCCATGGGCGCCACCCCCTCCGCGGCTCTGGCGGAGATTGCCAAGGCGGTGGAAAGAGAGTTCGTCGGCATGGGGCACCAGTGCGAAGGCTTCGCCAAGCCTGAGTCCCGACTGGCTTTCTTCGACTTCCTCGTGGTATGCGCCGAGCCCGGCCTCTGGGGAGCCTTGGGCGGCTCCTCCTTACGCCAGGCCTTCGGGGAATGCAATCTCTCCGGGCGCAGGGCCATGGCCTTGGTCCTCAAGAAGGGGTTCAGGCCGGGCAAGGCCTTGTCCACCCTGATGAACGGGCTTGAGAAGGAAGGGATGGTCGTTCCCGCTGGAGACATCGTGGCCAACGCCGCGCAGGCCAGGGAGGCCGCCAAGAGCGCGCCTTTGGTCCGGGGATAGGACATGGAGAACTACTACGACGTCCTGGGCATAGACCCTGATTCTAACCAGACAGCCATAAAGAGCGCCTTCCGCCGGAAGGCCAAGCGATACCATCCCGACATGGTGGCGGGGGAGAGCGCCAAAACCCCCATCACTTCCATGAGGGAATCGGCGATGCGCCTCATACTGGAGGCCTACCGCATCCTCTCGGATGCGGAGAAGCGTAGGGTCTACGACAGGATGCTCAGGAAGCAGAAGCTCGAGCAAGGCGGCTTCGACTATAGGAGCTTCCTCAAGTCCAGGCCCCACGATCCTGAGAGCCAGGCCAAGCTCATCGTCTACGATCTCCTGCATAACCTTGAGTCGGAGGCCATGGCCGTCTATGAGAGGTCCAAGTCGCTCGGGGATTTCCGCCTTGAACGCTGGCTCGACCGGGGCGACGCCATGGACGCGGAATACTGCCTGGCTGAGGAGTATGAGAAGCGGGGCAGGCTTCTGCGGGCCTACGCCATCTACCGGCGCCTCATCGCCATGGAAAAGGAAAAGCCCTGGTTCAGGCATTACTTCGATGTGGTGGCCTTGAAGTACCGCACCCTGGTGCTCCAGAAGATGCCGGGAAGGATCGACGAGGACGACTACCTGGATAGGCTTGAGGAATCCATCATGCTGGACATAGGCGAGAGGGATTCGGCCCAATTCCTCAGGAAGAAGGCGGAGGTCCACCTGCGGCGCCACGAATACGGCCTTGCTCGGGAATCCCTGGAGAGGGCTGGAGCGCTTGTTCCAAGGCTGCCGGGCCTCGCGGCCGTGCGCCGACGCCTTTCGGAAGTGGGAGAGATTTGATCCCATTACTTTTCCGCCTCTTGGATGTTGTTTAGACTAAGGGCATTTTTTTGCCCTATGCATTTTTTCTGCTGGAGTGTGTGTACAAGATGAAACGAATGCTCCCCGCGATCTTCTCCCTCCTTTGCCTGGCCATGGCCGGAGCCCAGACCACCATCGACAAGCCCGCCGCCACCATCAAGCTGAGCCGCCAGGAAGTCATCTCCCAGAGGCAGCTGAAGGGCGATGTGGAAAGGCTCGAAAAGGCTTCCCAGACAAAATTCACTCCTGAGCAGATCAAGCAGGTCCTGGACGCGAGGATCAACAGCCTTCTTTTCGTGCAGTTCTGCGAGCGGGAAAAAATCGCCGTCTCGGACAACGACCTAAACCGCGCCCTCTCCCAGATGAAGGCCGCATTGGGTCCCGCTGCCACGGACGCCGACTTGGAAACCTCCTTGCGCGCCTCGGGCGTCTTCGTCGAGCCTAAGGTCTACATCCGGCAGAGGCTTCTGTTCGAGAACTACGTCACCACCAAGAGGAGCGCCGAACTGAAGGCCGCGCGCACACCTCCCTCGGCGGATGATATTCTCAAGGCCTACGATCTGGCCAAGGCGAGCCTCGTGCGTCCCGACACCATGAGAGTGTCCGTCCTCTATGTGGACATCCGGGCCAAGAGCGAGGCCGAGGCGAAGAAACTCAAGGAAGTCATACAGGGCATCAGCTCCAGCCTCAGGATCAATCCCGGCAAGTTCGACGAATTCATGCTGAGGGCGGGCGAGGCCGCGGGCTACAAGGCCATTCCTTCCCTTTTCCTGGAGAAGACAGCCCAAAACAAGACGATCTTCGGCGCCGACTTGTTCGACGCTGTGTTCAAGCTCAAGCCCGGGGACATCTCCCCCATGGTTGAGAGCCCCACCGGATACAGGATCGTGCGGGCCAACGAATTCCTGCCCCAGAAGCAGCTCACCCTGGCCGACACAGTCCCCGGCAACCAGAACCTCACCATCCAGGAGTTCCTGACCTATCAACTGGCCGAGGAAAAGGAAGCCCAGTTCATGGACTCCTTGGAGACCGAGCTCATCAAGAAGCTAAGGGCCGAGGCATCCATCAAGATCTTCGAGGAAAACCTCAAGTGGTGAGGCAGGAGGCATCGGATGGCATCGCGGCGTAAGGCTAGGATCCTCGCCTTCCAAGCCTTGTACGCTTGGGAGGTTTCCCATGTTCCCCTGGCGGAACTCCTGGGTTTTTCCTGGGCCGAGGAAAAGCTCGACCAGATGGAGGAGGAGCTTCTCTCCTTCAGCAAGTTCATCATCGTAGGGGCGGTGGAAAACCTCGCGGCCATCGACGCCGCCATCAAGAAGCACCTCTCCCACTGGCCTTTCGAACGGATCAAGAAGGTCGACCTGGCTATCCTCAGGATGGGGGCCTATTGCCTCATGTTCCAGCATGACATCCCCGCCGGCATCACCATCGACGAAGCGATCGAGATTTCCAAGGAGTTCGGCTCCGACGACTCCTACAAGTTCATCAACGGGGTCCTGGATGGGATCCGCAAAGACTTGAGCCATGATTAGGATAAAGAACCAGGCCCAGATAGAGGGTATTAGGCGGTCCTGCGACCTGCTCTCCCGGCTTTTCGCCCATCTAAAGCCCCTTGTAGTCCCAGGCGCCCGCCTCTTGGACCTGGACGCCTCGGCCAGGGATTACATCGTGGAGCGCGGCGGAAGGCCTGCCTTCCTAGGGTACGAGGGTTTCCCCGGCACCCTTTGCCTCTCTGTGAACGAAATGGTCATCCACGGCATTCCCGACGAAAGGATCCTGCGGGAGGGAGACATCGTGGGCATAGACTGCGGCATAGACCTGGACGGCTATTACTCCGACGCTGCGGTTACCCTCCCGGTGGGGAAGGTTTCCCAGGAAGCCCGGCGGCTCATGGCGGCGACCAGGGAATGCCTGGACCTCGCCATCGAAGCGGTGAAGCCCGGCGCGAGGATCCACGACATAGCCCGGGCGGTATTCAGCCGCGCCACCAGGGAAGGCTACGGTGTGGTGCGCCAATACTGCGGCCACGGCGTAGGCCTGGAGATCCATGAGGATCCCCAGATCCCCAATTATGTCTCCTCGGGGCCCAATCCCCGCCTCCTGCCCGGCATGGTCATCGCCTTGGAGCCCATGGTCAACGCGGGCGGACCGGATGTGAAGGTCCTGGACGACGATTGGACGGTGGTGACCATGGACGGGAGCCTTTCCGCCCATTACGAGCACACGGTCCTCGTGACCCAGGAGGGAAGGGAGGTCCTCACCTCCTGGACGTTCTAGCCTAGGTTTCCGCAGGTAACGAATTTTATTATTTTTGGTTTCATAGACAGACGAATTCGAATGCTTGCAGGAGACGCATCATGGAATTTAAGAAAGACAACAAATCGAGGAACTTTTTCATCGCCAATCTCGTGGTATTGGGCATCACCATAGGCTTCACCCTCGCCTTCGTAGGCGGCCGCGGCTTTGGTGGCGGCCAAGGCGGAGGCCCGGCACTGCCAACGGTGCAGGCGGAGACGCCCAGCGTGCAGGTCAGCCCGGAGGTCGGCGCGGCCCTGTCCCAGGCGGAGGCTGTTCAGAACGCCTTCCGCTATGTTGCCGCCCTGGTACAGCCTTCAGTGGTTGAATTATCGGTGGTGGAAAAAGCCACCGAGACTCCCAAGACCCAGGAATCCATCCCCTTCGAGTTTTTCTTCGGCCCCAACGAAAGGGAGGAGGGTCCGTCCCTCCCCTATAGGAACGAAGGCTTGGGATCGGGGGTGATCGTCAGGCGCGACGGCAACACCGTCTACCTTCTCACCAACGACCATGTCGCGGGCAACGCCGAGGAGATCACCGTGATCATGAGCGACGGCCGGAAGTTCGCCGGTTCTCTCGTGGGGACCGATTCGCGCAAGGACATCGCCTTGGTGAAGTTTGAAACCCAGGACAGGGACATCAAGGTAGCCAAGCTGGGAGATTCCTCGGCCATCCAGGTTGGGGATTGGGCTATCGCCGTGGGAAGCCCCCTGGGCCTCGTTTCTTCCGTTACAGCGGGGATAGTGAGCGCCGTGGGCCGCGACGGAGGTCCGGGTGGAAACATCAACGACTTCATCCAAACCGACGCGGCGATCAACAAGGGCAACTCAGGCGGCGCCTTGGTGAACATACGGGGCGAGGTCGTGGGGATCAACACGTGGATAGCTTCGACCACCGGCGGCTCCATCGGGCTTGGCTTCGCGATTCCCATCAACAATGTGAAAAGCGCCGTCGAGGACTTCATCTCCTTCAAGCAGATCCGCTACGGATGGCTTGGGGTGAGCCTCTTGGGAGTGGCCAACGATTCCGCCACGGCGAAGGAGCTCAAGGTCGACTCCCTCAAGGGTGCTTTCGTCGCCCAGGTATTCAAGAACGGGCCGGCGGACAAGGGCGGCATACTGCCTGGAGACTTCATCACCGCCGTGGGCGGTCGACCGGTCAAGTCCCAGGACGAGCTGGTCCGAAGGGTGGGTGACATCCCCGCAGGGACCACCACCACCATAGATGTCGTCAGGTCCGGGAAGCCCCAGAGCCTCAAGGTGAGGATCGACCTTAGGGACACCACCGTGGCGAGCAACAACCGCGACCTCTATCCTGGGGTGGCGGTGATCTCACTGGCTTCCTCCTCCATCGATTCCAAGCGCCTGCCCAAGGGCGTCAAGGAGGGAGTCCTGGTCACGGATGTAATCGCCCGGAGTCCCGCCTCCGTTATAGGGGTGAAGGCTGGGGATATCATTGTGAAGGTGAACGACAAGCCCGTGGGATCTGTGCTTGACTTCTACAGCCTCCTCAACGACCCGAAGGAAAGGAAGCTCCGCTTCACCGTGGTGAGGGAGGAGCAGACCATAGACACACTTGCTTTTAATAAAGACTGAGAGTATAGTCCAGCTATTCTCCGGTTTTGGAAAGGAAGCCCCAGCAAGCCTGGGGCTTCTTCGGTTTTTACCGATCCATCGAGGAGAGCATCCCGAATCCCAAGGGGTCCCCCGATGCACAAGGAATTCGTGCCCTACGACCTTATCCGCAACAATGCCATGAAGTTGGCCTACAGGATTTACAAAGATGGATTCATCCCCGATGTGATCTATGTGTCCTTGAGGGGCGGCGCGTACATGGGGAACGTGATCAGCGAATATTTCAAGTTCATCAGGGACTTGGGAAAGCCGGTGTTCTACGCCGCAGTTGTCGCCCGGTCCTATACCGACGTGAGCACCCAGGAGGCCATCAAGATAGACGGCTGGACCTACAGCCCGGATTTCCTCCGCTCCGGAGACAAGATACTGCTGGTTGACGACGTCTACGATTCGGGGAGGACGATCAATTACCTGGCCCAGGTCATCATGGCCAAGGGCGTGGACAGGTCCAACATCAAGATAGCGGTCCACGACTACAAGCTCCGCTCCTATCTGCCGGACACCCTACCGGTCCACCCGGACTACTGGTGCAGGAAGATCCTTGTGGATAAGCCCGAGGACGAGACCTGGATCCACTACATGAGCCACGAGCTCGTAGGGCTGTCCAAGGAGGAGGCCGCGGAGCACTACCTCAAGGACGACCCCGAGCTTGCCCAAGCCATGGAGCTCGTGACGGGCTGAGGGAAGGCATTCTCCTCAGCCGGGGTTGCGGCTCGGGCTTAGATGTTCGTCCCCGAGGGTATGACCGTATTCTTGGGAATCACGATGATTCCGTCCACTACGAAGTGGGTGGGGTATTCTCCCTCCGGCCGAGGGATGTCGTCTATGCCTATCCTGCAGTTGAAGCCGATGCGGGCGTTTTTGTCTATGATCGCCCGCTTAATGATCGTTCCCCCTCCAATCCCGATGTTCGGTATCCCTTTCTGTGCGTTTTGCCTCTTCTCCTCGTCCGTTTCGAACCTGTCCGCGCCGATGCACACCACGCCGTCCAGGCTGGCTCCCGATTCGATGATAGTCCTTATCCCCACTATGGAACGGGAGATGAAGGCGTTGGTGATGATGCAGCCGTCCGTGGCCAGGGCCTGGTTGAGGGTGCAGTAGTTGAGCTTCGAGGCGGGGAGGTTCCGGTTGTGGGTGTAGATGGGATTGGACTCGTCGTAGAAGTTGAACTGGGGGTTCATGTCCGTGAGCTGGATGTTGGCGTCGTAGAAGCTTTTTATCGTCCCTATGTCTTCCCAATACCCGTTGAACAGGTAGGCGTGGATCTTTTCCCTGGACAGGATGTCCGGAATGACTTCCTTGCCGAAATCGTTGGCGTCTCCGGCGAGGGACTCCTCCATGAGTGAGGCGTCGAAGATGTAGATGCCCATGGAGGCGAGGAACTCCTTGTCAGCAGGAGCTCCCGCCGGACGGATCGATTCGGGGAGCCTCAGTTCCGAGATGTCCTTGGTGGGGCCGGGCTTTTCCATGAAGGACTCGATGAAGGAGTTCTTGTCCGCCTTGATGATGCCAAGGGCGCTGGCGGTCTGTCGGTCCACCATGGTCCCCGCGATGGTCAGGCGCGCCTTGGATTCAAGGTGTTTCTTGAACATTTCAGCCAGGTCCATGCGGTAGAGCTGGTCTCCGGAGACGATGAGGTAATGCGTGGGATTCTGCGGCCTGAAATGGATGAGGTTTTTCCTCACCGCATCGGCGGTGCCTTCGTACCAGCCCGAATGCCGGGGAGTCTGCTCAGCGGCCAGGATTTCCACGAAGCCGCCCGAGAAGGAGTCGAAATTGTAGGACCGGGCGATGTGGAGGTGGAGGCTGGCGGAATTGAATTGGGTGAGGATGTAGATGCGGCGGAAACCCGCGTTGATGCAATTCGAGATGGGAATGTCCACGATCCGGAACTTGCCGCCGAAGGGCACGGCGGGCTTGGACCTTTCCTTGGTCAACGGAAAAAGCCTTGTTCCCTTGCCCCCGCCGAGGACGATGGAAAGCACTTTATTCATGATTCTCCCCTTTTTCGCGTTCTGTCGGGAAAACAGATACACATCTGTTTACCTACGCGGCGCCTGTGTGTAAAGTATATTCCATGTTCGGAAAATCCGCTACCGATTTCACCCCGGAAGTCCTCTCCTGGCTCAAGGCCAAGGGGGAGCTCTCCTGGGTCAAGGAACTGGAGCCCCGCACGCCCGATCTGGCCCAGCTCCCGGGCGATCTTTCCCCAGCCCTCGCGAAGGCCTTGGAAGCTCGGGGCATCAGGGCCTTGTATACCCACCAGGCCCGATCCTACGATCTTGCCCGGGCGGGGAGGAATTTCGTGGTGGTCACGCCCACCGCCTCCGGGAAGACCCTCTGCTACAATCTCCCGGTGGTACAGACCCTGCTCGAGGAGCCGGAGTCCAGGGCCCTCTATCTCTTTCCCACCAAGGCCCTCTCCCAGGACCAGCAGGCGGAGCTCAACGAGGTGAGCCTGGCGGGGGACCTGGGATTGAAGGTCCAGACCTACGACGGGGACACCCCGTCCTCCTTGAGGACAGCGGCGAGGACAGCGGGCAGGATCGTCATAACCAATCCCGACATGCTCCATTCCGGCGTCCTTCCCAACCACGCCAAGTGGGTCCAGTTCTTTTCGGGTCTCCGCTTCGTGGTGGTGGATGAGCTCCACAGCTACAGGGGCGTGTTCGGCAGCCATGTGGGCAACGTCCTTCGCCGGCTCAAACGGATCGCGGCCTTCTACGGCGCCCACCCCCTGTTCATCTTCTGCTCCGCCACTATAGGGAACCCAGGCGAGCTGGCCTCGGCCCTGCTTGAGGATGAAGTCGCCCTGGTGGACAGTTCGGGAGCGGGGGCGGGCAGGAAGATCGTCGCCTTCTACAATCCTCCCTTGGAGGATGCCGTGCGGGGCATGCGGAGGAGTGCCGA
>JBFLXC010000106.1:0-9074 GCA_040757435.1 Spirochaetota bacterium
AGGCCTATGTGGACCAATACCTTGGCTTCGTGGATCCCCGGTTCACGAAGGTGATGGTGGACGCAGATGGAAAGCTCGCAGGCTTCGCCATCACCGTCCCCAACCTTTCCCAGGCCTTGAACCGTTGCCGGGGAAGGCTTTTCCCCTTCGGCTGGATCGGACTTTTAAGGGCACTCAGGAACCCCACCGTCATCGACATGCTCCTTGTGGCGGTGAGGAAGGAATACGTGGCCCGGGGCGTGGTGGCCCTGCTCATGACAGCCCTGAACGAATCGGCGATAAAGGCGGGAATCAAGTACGCTGAGACCAATCCGGAATTGGAGACCAACCTTGCGGTGCAGAGTCTTTGGAAGGATTTCCCCAAGCGCCAGCACAAGCGCCGGAGGGTGTACTTGAAGCTGTTCGGCTGATTCAGCCTATGTCGGGTTCCCTTAGGTACATGGGACCAGACTCCGGCGCACCGGGTCCCTCCCGGTCCAAGGTTTCCCCGGCCAGGCGGCAAAGCTCGGCCATCACCGCCTTGGGATCGTCCTCATGGACCGAAAATCCTGCCCTCTCGGCACAATAGCCCCTCGCGAGCTCGGCGTCCGGTCCGGCGAAAACGACCCTGTCCTCCAGCGCTAGCCTCTGGACCAAGTCCGGCAGGGCTATGTCCAGGTATTCCCCGATCCTAGTTCCCCTGCGGTACAAGGCGGCGTAGACCCTGCTCTTTCGCGCATCGATGAGGGGGATGACAAGCTCCTCATCCTTCAAGGCCGCGGCGCAGGCGTCGAGGTGGGAGACCGACACCCAGGGCTTGCCCGTGGCCATTGAGAGGCCCTTGGCGGTAGCCAAGCCGATCCTGAGCCCCATGAAGGAGCCGGGTCCCCTGGAACAGGCGAAGAGGTCGATGTCCTTCAAGGTGATCTTGGCCTGGGCGAGTACGGATTCAAGGCTCCTTAGAAGGATTTCCGCATGCCTTTGTCCTTCGGCCGCATCGAAGCCCAGAAGGTTCCTTCCGTCCATGCAGCCGGCGAGGAGCTCGGAGGACGTGGTGTCGAAGGCGAGAATTTTCAATCCGCGACTCCTTCCAGGGCTGCCTCGAGCCAGGCTCCGCTGAGCTTGAAGGTCCGGGCTCCTCCCTTCTCCATGGCGATCTCGATGAGGGCCGTTCCTGGACGGAGGATCCTGGGTATGTTTTCGCTCCACTCCACCACGGAAAGGCTGCCTTCGGACTCGAGCATCTCGAAGCCGCCGATTTCCCTGAAATCCTCCTCGCCGGAGAGGCGGTAGGCGTCAATGTGGTAAAAGACAAGGCGGCCCCGGTATTCGCTCGCTATGGTGTAGGTGGGGGAGCTTACCTCCTCCTCGATGCCCAGGCCTTTGGCTATGCCCTTGCATAGCGTGGTCTTGCCTGCGCCCAGGCCCCCGCGCAGGGCTATGACCGATCCTGGAGGGGCGGAGACCCCGATCTTTTCTCCCAGGGCAATGGTTTGGAGCGGGCTTCGGCTTAGGTAGGTCTTCAGAGTACTCTCCCAGAGGGAGTATACCGACCAGGGGCTATCGTTTCCAGCACTGTTTTTTTCCTATTGTACCGATAATATAGAAAACCTATACTTGCCGCGTAGGCTCGTGCGCGGCTTGTCGGATCGGCTTGGAGGGTGGAAATGAGGGAAACGGGATTGCGTTTCGAAGCGTCGGATGGAAAAAAGATCGCCTATTCGAGAGTCCTGCCTTCCACTCCGCCCAGCGCGGTCATCCTCATTGGCCACGGAATGAACGATTATGGGGAGAGGTTCCTGGGCTTGGCCCTTGCCCTGGGGGAGGCGGGATTCGCCGTCTACCTGCCGGACCTGAGGGGCCACGGGGACACGGATCCCGGCGTGACCCAGGGGTATCTCGCCGATTCGGATGGATTCGAAAGGGTGGTTGAGGACCTTATCGAGCTGGGGGACTTTGCGGCCAAGGAAAACGGCAACCTTCCCCTGTATTATTTCGGACACTCCTTCGGGGCCCTCCTGGGCATGGCCCTTGCGGGCATGTACGGCAAGTACCTGGAAGGAGTCGTGCTTTCGGCGCCGCCTGAAAAGCCCAACCCCCTTATGGACGCGGCGGGTGGCCTCGTGGTGCGGATCGGCTGCGCCGTGCTCGGACCCAAGGCGCCGGCCAGGCTGCCAAAGGCCATGACCTTCGGCGCCTACGCGAAGACGGTGCCCAACGCCAAAACCGGCTCGGATTGGATCTCCCGGGACGAAGGGGTCGTCGCGGCCTATGTGGCCGATCCAAAGTGCAACTTCACCTGCCGCTACGGTTTCTACCGCGACCTGATCCATGGGGTGCGGAAAGTGTATTCCGAAGGCTTTTTGGAGAGCGTGCCCACAAGCCTGCCCATATTCCTCTTCGCCGGTTCGAAGGACCCGGTGGTGGGCATGGAGAAAGGATTCAAGACCCTTGAATCCCTGTTCCGCTCCCTGGGCTTCATCGACTTCGAGACCAAGTGCTATCCCGAAGGCAGGCACGAAAGCCTGAACGAAACGAACGGGAAGGAAGTCGTGGCCGACGTGGTGGAATGGTTTTCCCGTCATATTGCCTAGATTCGGAGAATGATTGCATAATCCTATGGCAAATCCTATGTAGCTGCGAGGCGTTTTCGTGTTCATCCGGTATAAGAGAGACAAAAACGGCAAGCCTGTGCCGCATGCCTATATTTTTTCCCAGGCGGAACATCACATCGACATTTCCCACGTGGACGCGGAAGCGGTCCGCATCGTGGAGCGGCTGAAATCCGCGGGACACCAGGCATACATAGTAGGCGGCGCGGTGAGGGACCTTGCCCAAGGTCGGACTCCCAAGGATTTCGACCTGGTCACCGACGCGATCCCCGCGAAGATCCGCAAGCTCTTCAGGAACGCCAGGATCATCGGCAAGCGGTTCAGGCTGGTCCACATCATCCAGGGCGGCACCATCTACGAGGTATCCACCTTCCGGTCCATCAAGAACGGAAGCGTGGGCAACGAATTCGGCACCATCGATGAGGACGCACAGCGCCGGGACTTCACCTTCAACGCCCTCTACTACGATCCTACGGACCAGAGCCTGGTGGATTTCGTAGGGGGGCTCAAGGACCTCCAGGCGGGGAAACTCAAGCCGATAATCCCCTTGGACGCCATCTTCCAGGAGGATCCGGTCCGCATCGTCAGGGGCCTCAAGTACGCGGCCATCGGTGGATTCTCCATTCCCTTGGGCCTTAGGCGGGCCATGAGGAAGGAGGCGGCCCTCCTTTCCAAGGTCAGCCCTTCGCGGATGACCGAGGAGTTCTTCAAGATCCTGGGCTCCGGCCACGCCACTGAGATCTTCAAGATCCTGAGCGAATTCAAGATCGTTGAGTACTTCGTGCCCGCCCTCTGGGAAAAGATGCGATCGGACATCGAATTCTCCACCCTCTTCTTCAAGGACATGGAGGAATTGGACGCCCTCAAGGTCTCGGTCCAGGATGCGGAATTGGAGAGCAGGGAGGGCGCCGATCCCTATCGGGGCAAGCATAAGCTGTCCCAGGTCCTCTCGTTCTTCCTCAAGGCCTGGGTGGCAAGGGAAAACCTGCGCTTCGACGATTCCAGCGAAGCCTTCAGGCTCGCCCTCCAGGCGGCCCGGTCCTTCCTCCAGCCCATGAACCCACCCAGGGTGGAGCTTGAGGCTGCGGTGCTGATGATCTTCCGCAACTCCGGCATTTCCCCCCTCCAACGTCCCCAAAGGCCCCGGCGTAGGCGGCAGCCTGCCAGGACCGGGGTTAAAACCGCGGGGGAATGAGGCTTCCGGCCTGTACTTGACATTCCATAGCGCATTTTTCACTATAGGGACGTGAACCCCGAGAAGCTTTCCCTGCTCTCCGATCAAGAGTTGTACCTCTTGGCGGAGCGCATCGGAATCTACATTCCCGAAGGGCTCGACCGCCCCTTCGTGGTCGAAGAGATAATCTCGGCCCTCGAGGACGACTACGGGGAACGTGTGTTCAGCCACGACGGCACCGGACATGTGGAGGAAAAAAAGCTCTCGGGTCCCGCCTACGTGCCTTTTACCTCCCGCGCCGCCGCCGGCATCCCCGAACGCTACAACGAAACCATGATCCGCGTCCTTCCCAGGGATCCCGCGTGGATCTACGCCTATTGGGACATAGCTGAGCAAAAACGAGGAGCCTTGGTGGAGAACGGCCTGGAGGAGAGCCTCTTCCTCAGGGTGTCGGAACTGAACTCCCACCATGACCACAGGCGGGATTTCTTCGACATTTCCATCACCCTGGAGGATTGGAAATGGTACATCAACATCCCCCAGCCCGGCTCCAGGTACAGGGTGGACCTCTGCTGTTCCCGGGACGACAAGATCAAGGTCCTGGCGAAGTCCAATGAAGTGAGGATGCCCCTCCACCACATGGTCAACATGAAGAAAGCGCCCCAGATCACCAAGAGCCTATTGATCCTCTCCGGCTTGGAGGGGCTCCACATCTCGGAGCCGCGGGAGGAAAATCCCGCGCGCATCCTCAGCGCCGATGGAGAATGAGCGGTACAGATGAAAAAACCCTGCCTCGCCTTGGTGCTCAACGCCCATCTTCCCTTCGTCAGGAAGCCTGAATTCAGCTCCTTCTTCGAGGAGCGGTGGCTCTTCGAGGCCATTTCCGAAACCTATCTGCCCCTTTTGCGGCTTTTCCGCAAGCTCGAGGCCGAGGGGGTTCCCTTCAAGCTGAGCATAGCCATTTCGCCCACCCTCCTATCCATGCTTTCCGACAAGCTCCTCTGCGAGCGCTATTCGAGATACCTGGAAGGCCAGCTCGCCCTCTCGGCCAGCGAGAGGAAGAGGCTCGCGGGGGACGGCGTCTTCTATCCCCTGGCCCAGATGTACCAAAGTCTCCACCAAAAGAACAAGGACGACTTCGAGGGGCTCTACGGGCGGAACATCCTTTCGGCCTTCGACTACTACTACAAGAAAGGAAGGATAGAAGTCCTCACCAGCGGCGCCACCCATGCCTTCCTTCCTCTGTTCCAGGACGCCCCCCAGGCGGTGAGGGCCCAGGTAGAGACAGCCATAGTCACCCACAGGGCGGCCTTCGGGAAGAATCCCCAAGGATTCTGGCTTCCCCAGCTGGGCTGGTATCCCGGATTGGGGGAACTGCTCTCGGAATACAACATTAAGTACACCATAGTCACGACTCGGGGCGCCCTTCTGGGAAGGCCCACACCCCTGTACGGATCCTTCTCGCCGGTGAAGAGCTCCTCGGGGCTTTCCATCTATATCCGCGACGCGGGAGCCACGAAGGCGGTGTGGTCTGAAACCGAGGGGTATCCCGCCGATCCCGTGTACCGGGATTTCTATCGGGACATAGGCTACGATCTGGGAGTCGAGTACATCAGCCCCTTCCTCGGCCCGGGAATCGAACATGGATTCACGGGATTCAAGTATTGGGCGGTGACGGGCCATACGGACGACAAGCGGCCGTACGAACCTGGGGCGGCGGGCGCCAAGGCGGTTGAACATGCCCACGCCTTTTTGGCGGAGCGGCGCGCCGCGGCCCGGGCGGCCTCCTTCTGGATGAAGGAACGCCAGCCCCTCATCGTCTGCCCCTACGACGCGGAGCTGTTCGGCCACTGGTGGTTCGAAGGACCCCTGTTCCTGGAAGCCTTGTTCAGGGCCGCCTCCCGCCGGAACGTGGAGGATGACCTGGAACTTTGCACCTTGGGAGAATATCTTCGCTCAGAATCCGAAGGCCCTGAGTCGGAGCCGGAGTTCTCTTCCTGGGGAGAGGGGGGCTACGCCGAGGTGTGGCTGGACGGATCGAACGATTGGGTCCACCGCCACAGCCACCAGACCATAGGGAGGATGATGGAGCTGGCGGAGAGGTTCCCCAACGAATCGGGCCTTAGGGAGAGGATCCTTAACCAAGGCGCCAGGGAGGCCCTCCTCACCATGTCCTCGGATTGGCCCCTGCTCTTGAAGTCAGGCCAATCCAGCTCCTTCGCCCGGGCCCAGATAGAGGACGCGGTGGGCAATTTCACCCGCATCTACGAAATGCTCTGCGCCAACACGGTGGACACCGAATGGCTCACTTCCCTTGAGAAGAGGAACAATCTCTTCCCGGAGATCAATTACCGGGTTTTTTCGAAGAAACGCTGAAGACAGGCGTTTTCACGCTGCATCACTTACCATGCCGGCTCCCGCCGAGACCTTGAGCGGGAAGCCCGCCAGGAGCGGAATATGAATGTTGTCATAATAGGAGCCCAGTGGGGCGACGAGGGGAAGGGCAAGATCGTTGATTACCTGGCCCACGAGGCGGGAATAGTCGTCCGCTTCTCCGGGGGCGCCAACGCTGGGCACACCATCGTCCTGTCCGGGGAGAGATACGCCCTCCACCTGGTTCCTTCGGGCATCCTCTATCCCGACAAGATCGTCATCCTGGGAAGCGGGATGGTTATCGATCCGGAAGCCCTCCACGACGAGCTCTCCGCCCTGGCCGCCAAGGGGGTGGATTGGGAGGGGAGGGTCCTCATCTCCGACAGGGCCCACCTGGTCCTGCCCCGCTACAAGGCAATGGACAAGGAAATCGACGCCGCCAGAAAGAAACCCATCGGCACCACCGGCCGGGGTATCGGGGTGGCCTACGCGCAGAAGGCTTCCCGGGACGGCATACGCCTGGCGGACATGGGGGACGAGGCCCGGCTGGTAAACCTCTCCGACGAGGACAGGGCCTTCCTAGCCAGATGGAAGCCCTGGCTCAGCCCCATGGTCGTTGACGCAGGCGCCTACCTCGCCCGGCACCGCAATTCCTGGACCCTCTTCGAGGGAGCCCAGGGAGCCCTTTTGGACATCGACACGGGAACCTACCCCTTCGTTTCCTCAGGGCTGTCCTGCGCAGCCGGCGCCGCGGCCCAGGGAGGGATAGGACCCCGTCACATAGACAGGATCCTTGGCGTGTTCAAGGCCTACACCACCAGGGTGGGCAACGGCCCCTTTCCCACCGAGTTCGCAGACGACTCGGCCGGCTCCCTCTCCAACTACATCCGCACCACGGGCAACGAGTACGGGGTGACCACGGGCAGGCCCCGGAGGTGCGGCTATCTGGACCTTGTGGCCCTGCGCTACGCCTGCCGGGTCAACTCCATCGACCGGCTGGTCCTGACCCATATCGACGTATACGACGCCTTGGCGGAATTCGAAGCCTGCGTCGCCTACAAGATCGACGGAAAGATCGTGGAGGATTTCCCCGCTGCGATCGGGGACCTCGAGAAGGCCAAGCCTGTGCTCAAGAAGTTCCCGGGATGGCTTGAGAGGATAGACGCCTGCAAATTCTGGGACGAATTGCCCCTGCGGACCAGGGAATACATCGAGTTCATCGAGGAATACACCGAAACCCCCGTGTCGATCATTTCAGTCGGCTCGGACCGGAAGCAGACCATAGTGAGGGAGAGCCCGTGGATACGATCCTGATCCTCGACTTCGGCAGCCAATACACCCAGCTCATAGGCCGAAGGGTACGGGAGCTGGGCGTCTATTCCGAGATCCTGCCCGGCGACGCAGCCTTGGATGAGCGGTCTCTCAGGGATTGCTCAGGCATCATCCTCTCCGGATCCCCCTATTCCGCCTACGAGGCCGGGGCTCCCAAGCCCCACGCCTCGGTGTTTTCCTCCGGCCTCCCGGTGCTTGGCATATGCTACGGCATCCAGAGGATGACCTATGACGAAGGGGGACAGGTCGAGCGCCTTCCGGAAAGGGAGTACGGGAAAAAGCCCGTTCGCCTCGAGCTTGGGGAAGGCGGGAAGGCGGATCCGCTCTTTTCGGGGGTGGGGCGTGAGTTCTCCTCCTGGATGAGCCATGGAGACTCGATTGCCCGGCCCGCTCCCGGCTGGAGGGTGGCCGCCCGGTCCGAGGGGGGTATCGTGGCAGCCCTGGCCCACGAATCCAAGCCCTATTGGGGCGTCCAGTTCCATCCCGAGGTGAGCCACTGCGAATTCGGGACGAAAATACTCGAAAACTTTGTGCTTGGAATCTGCGAGGCCGAAAAATCCTGGTCCATGGAAGCCTACCTGGCCAGGGAAGCCCAGACAATCAGGGATAGGGTGGGTAAGGAGCCTGTCCTCCTCCTCATCTCCGGAGGCGTGGATTCCACGGTTGCCGGCGCTTTCCTCCTGGAGACCCTGGATCCGAGCCAAGTCTACCTCCTGTACATCGACACGGGCCTCATGCGCAAGGCGGAAAGCGAGGAGGTGATGAAAAACCTCTCCTCCCTGGGGGCTTCCCATCTCAGGATGGCCGACGCGGAGGCTGAATTCCTCGCCGCCCTCGCGGGAGTCGAGGATCCGGAAAAAAAGCGGAAAATCATAGGCGACCTCTTCATCACCATCCAGGAGAGGGAAGTCGCGGCCCTGGGCATCCCCGAGGCCTTCCTTGTCCAGGGGACCCTCTATACGGACCTGATCGAGTCGGGCAAGGGCGTGGGTGCCAAGGCCCAGGTCATAAAGAGCCACCACAACGTCCGCAGCCCCCTGGTTGAAAAGAAGCGGGCCGCAGGCCGGGTCATCGAGCCCTTGGACAGGCTCTACAAAGATGAAGTCCGGGCCTTGGGCCGCCTTCTGGGCCTTCCTCCCCACGTGGTGGGCAGGCATCCCTTCCCCGGGCCAGGCCTGGGGGTGAGGATATTGGGCGAGGTCACAAGGGAAAAATGCGACATCCTTAGGGCGGCCGATGCGATCTACATCGAAGAGCTGCGCCGCCGGGGCCTGTATGACAGGATCTGGCAGGCCTTCTGCGTCCTTCTTCCCGTCCGCTCCGTGGGAGTGGCGGGGGACGAGAGGAAATACGGCTATGTCGTGGCCCTTAGGGCGGTGACCAGCGAGGATGGCATGACAGCCGGCGTTTTCCCCTTCGACGCCAAGGATTTGATCGAGATTTCCTCCGCCATCACCAACCGAGTCCCGGCCGTGGGAAGGGTGGCCTACGACATTTCCTCAAAGCCTCCCGCCACCATAGAGTGGGAATAGGACATCGACGCCGGGGGCGCGGTCCTAGGCTTCCTCCGGATATCGGTGCGTCCTGCCGTCCGGACCTTGGAG
>JBFLXC010000107.1:0-9036 GCA_040757435.1 Spirochaetota bacterium
AGGCCAGGAAGGAATCCGGCCTTCCCATCGTCACGGAGGTCGTGGATACGCGCGATGTCTCCTGGGTTGGCGAATATGCCGATGTGCTCCAGATCGGCGCAAGGAACATGCAGAATTTCTCGCTTCTTCGGGAGGTGGGCAAGTCGGGCAAGCCCATCCTTCTCAAGCGGGGCATGTATTCGACCATCGAGGAATGGCTCAACTGCGCCGAATATATCCTTGCCGAGGGCAATCCCAATGTCATCCTCTGCGAGCGGGGCATCAGGACCTTTGAAACCTACACACGAAACACCTTGGACCTCTCGATGATCCCCGCCGTAAGGGCGGAAAGCCACCTTCCCATATTGATCGATCCAAGCCACGGCACAGGCATCCTCTCCATGGTGGAGCCAATGTCCCTCGCGGCCCTCATAGCGGGTGCGGACGGCTTGGAAATTGAGGTTCACATCGATCCCTCCTGCGCCATGAGCGACAAGGATCAGCAGCTCAGCCCGCCCCAGTTCGCCATCCTTATGAAAAAGCTGAACAGGGCCTGGGAATTCGCAGCGGAATTGGCTGAAATCGGCAAGGCGGCCGCTCCGTCCTCGGAAGCTTCCGTCGCCGAAGCGGCGGGACGTAAAAAACCCGCGGCGTCGGAAAAAGCCTTTGTCGACGCGGTCGATTAAAGGCAGGTCAGGCAATGGCATCCTTGGACGGCGATAATGCGGGGGAAACAATAGAATTTCTTTCCTTGGAAGAAGTTTCGAGGCGCTTGGATCCCGCCCGCACGGTGGTGGTTTCGGATTCCCACGTGCATCGCCTCCATGGCGCGGCCTTTTCCTCCTTTCCTACCGCCCTTCTCCCCGAGGGCGAAGCTGCCAAATCCTGGGATGTCCTGAAGTCCTTGTTCTTGCGTTTCATCGAACTTGGGGTGGACAGGACCTGGACTGTCTTCGCCCTGGGTGGCGGATCGGCCAGCGACATCGCAGGGTTCGCCGCCCACCTATGGATGCGGGGGATAGGATATTCCAGCGCGCCCACGACCCTCCTAGCAATGGTTGACGCAGGCTTGGGCGGCAAGAACGGAATCGACTTCGGCGGCTACAAGAACGTCCTCGGCTCATTCCAGAGGCCAAAAGCCGTATATTGCGACATGGAGACCTTGAGGACCCTCCCAGGGGACCAATTCGCCTCAGGGATGGCCGAAGCGGTCAAACACGGGATTATCGACGGAGAAGGATATTTCGGCTTCCTGGAATCCCTGGCCGCGAATTTCGATCACCGCGCCGCTGATCCCACGATACTGCGGCGAATCGTGGCCGAATCCCAGAGGATAAAGCTTGGCATCGTGGATTCCGATCCACGGGAAACCGGACGGAGACGGGTGCTCAACCTTGGGCACAGTTTCGGCCACGGCATAGAGGTCGAGGCGGGTATTCCCCATGGATATGCGGTCTCCCTGGGCATAGGCATCGCATGCGCCTTTTCAGTATTCCGGAAAGCGATGGCGGAAGACAGGCTCCGCCGCATCCTCGCCCTCCTTTCCTCCCTCGGCCTTCCAATCCGCCACGAGGCCTTGGCAAAAAGCGGTTTCCGCTCCCGTGTAGCGCAGACCCTCCGGATGGACAAGAAACGTTCTTCCTCCATGCTCCGCTTCGTTCTTCCACGGGACATAGGCGATGTCGATGTTGTCCAGGTAGACATCGAGGAGCTCATTGATTTTTTTGAGCATGGCGGATTTCTAGAAATCATGGAAGGTACAATGGCGGAGAAAACGAGATGAACAGCTTCGGACGTTTCTTCAAAGTGGAAATCTTCGGCGAATCCCACGGCTCGGGCGTGGGAGTGGTTGTGGACGGCTGCCCCCCGGGTCTTTCGCTTGGAACCGATGATTTCGAGGCGGACTTGGCCAGAAGGAAGTCCGGCGCCTTGGGCACGACTCCCCGCAGGGAGTCGGATAGTCCGCAGATATTGTCAGGGATTTTCCAAGGGACCAGCACAGGTTCCCCTATTTGCCTCTTCTTTCCCAACGGAGACACGAGGTCCAAGGATTATGGGCGGTTTTACGAAGTCCCCAGGCCGGGACACGCGGACTTCACTTCCCGTATCAAGTACGGCGGGTTTTCAGATCCCCGCGGTTCGGGACATTTCTCTGGCCGTGTGACGGCAGGGCTTGTCGCGGCGGGCGTGATAGCAAAAAAGATCCTCGGCCCCGCCGAATTTTTTACCCGCCTGGTTCAGGCCGGAGGACGGGAAGACATCGAAGCGGCGATACAGGAGGCTCTCGAAGCCGGAGATTCCATAGGCGCGTTGGTGGAAACAAAGGTATCGGGATTGCCCGCGGGCTTGGGAGAGCCATTTTTCGACGCCTGCGAGAGCATGATCGCCCATGCGGTGTTCGCCGTGCCCGCGGTGCGGGGCGTAGAATTCGGCGATGGCTTCTCCGCGGCGCGGAAGAAGGGTTCCGAGCACAACGACCCCATCGTCGACAAGACTGGACGGACTTCGCGTAATGGAGCAGGCGGCATAAACGGAGGCATTTCGAACGGAAACGATATAGTGTTCCGCGTGGCCGTGAAGCCAGCCTCCTCGATATCCCGCCCTCAGGAGACCTTTGACTTTTCCGCTAACGTGATGACTACCTTGGAGATCGAAGGAAGGCATGACGCATGCATAGCCTTGCGAAGCGCCGTCGTGATAGAAGCCGCCGCGGCTATCGCCTTGGCTGATCTTCGACTTGGCGCCAAGGCCGGCGAACCGGCCGCCTTACGAGAATTATGGAGGAAACCATGAACCTGGATGACCTGCGGCTCGACATCGACACTCTGGACGCGAAGATCCTCTCCCTGCTCAACCAGAGGATGGAAAAGGCCTTGTTGACCAAAAAATTCAAGACTTCCATCGAGGACAGCGGACGTGAGGCTGCGGTGCTGGAAAGGATCCGGCGCTCCTCCACCTCCCTGATCGATCCCTCCTTCTCCACCGACCTGTATTCAAGAATCATAGCCGAGAGCAAGAACCTCCAGGCCAAGGGATACAAGACCATTGGATTCCAAGGAGAACACGGGGCGTATAGCGAAGTAGCGGCCAAAGTATACCTGTCAAACGCCGCAACCATGCCTTGCCGCGAATTCTCTGATGTTTTCGACGCCGTGGAATCCGGCCTCTTCGACTACGGGATAGTCCCGGTGGAAAACACCTTGGGGGGGCTCGTGGGACCGGTGAATTCGATCCTCATATATACCAACCTCAAAATCGTTGCGGCTGTGGACATGCCTGTGAGGCATTGCCTGGTGTGTCCGCCGGGAACCGACCATAGGGAACTCCGCTATGCCTGGTCCCATTCCCAAGCCCTTGCGCAGTGCAGGTATTTCCTCGCCCGAAACCATCTGGAACCTGTCCCCCACTACGACACCGCAGGCTCGGCCAAGGACGTGGCGGAAACCCGACCCAAGGGAGTGGCAGCCATCGCGAGCAAATACGCCGCGGAGCTCTATGGGCTGGACATAATCAAGGAAGACATACAGGACACGGAGCACAACCGCACTCGATTCTTCGTCATATCCATGCGCGCCGAAGCCCAGGAAGGCGACAAATGCTCCGCCGTCTTCACCGCCGGCGACAAGGCCGGTTCCCTGTTTTCAGTACTTAAGGTGTTCGCCTCGGCGAAAATCAACCTGACCAGGATAGAGTCGGTGCCCGACACTCCTGGCAAATACGCTATATTCATCGATTTCGAAGGCTCGATATCGGACCCAAGGGTCCTGAAGGCGATCGATGAAGTTAAGGACCTGGCGGAAGGGTTTAGGCTCCTGGGCTGTTACAAGGAAGCGAGGGTAGACTGATGAGGATATTCATACTTGGCACGGGCCGCATGGGCGCGTGGCTCGCGGAGGAACTTTGCTGGGACCACGAGGTTTGGGTGCACGACGCGGATCCCTTGAAGATGAAATATTTCATGAAGGTCCATAGGCTGCTCTCCTTGGACGAATTGGAAGGCGTCAATCCGGAGCTCTTCATCAACTGTGTCGCCTTGGGCTCGACGACTGAGGCCTTCGACGCTGCCCTTCCCCACTTACCGAAAGGATGCATCCTTGCGGACATCGCATCGGTGAAGAACGGGCTGGAAGATTATTACAGGAAAATCGGAAGGCCCTTCGTATCAAGCCACCCCATGTTCGGCCCCACCCTGGCGAACATCAGGGACCTCAAGGATGAAAGCGCCATCCTCATCTCAGAGTCTTGCGAGGAAGGAAAGGCCTTTTTCAGGTCTTTTTACCAGAAGCTGAAGATCAAGCTCTTCGAATACAGCTTCGACGACCACGACAAGACCGTAGCCTATTCTCTGGCCACGCCCTTCGCCTCCACCATGGTCTTCGCCGCCTGCATGAAGAAGCAGGACGCGCCGGGAACAAATTTCAAGCGCCACATGGCCATCGCAAAAGGCCTTCTATCCGAGGACGACAGGCTGCTCACGGAGATAATGTTCAACCAATATACCACCCGGCAACTGGAGCTCATCAACTCCAAGCTGTCGTATCTGTCGCATATAATCCGCCAGCGGGATTACGAGGAGATGAAAAAATTCCTTGACACCTTGCGTTCGAATATTTCCGAATAGTCCGTCCTAGGCGGGGTGCCGCCGGATTCCATCCATGGCTTGGAAGAAATCCGGCCAGGATTTGGATACACATTCCGATCCCCGTATCTCCACAGGACCGGAAGCGATGAGCGCGGCTATGGCCGCGGCCATGGCGATCCTATGGTCTCCCGCCGCCTCCACCCCGCCTCCGTGGATCCTGCCGCCTTCGATGATCAGGGTATCGTCCTCAAGCCTTGCACGGACGCCTAAGTTCCCCAACAGGGTGGCTATGGTCGCCGCCCTGTCGCTTTCCTTGGCCTTCAGCCGATGCGTTCCCTTGATTCTCGAGATCCCGGATCCCGCCGCGGCGAGGATGGACAATGGAGGGAAGAGGTCGGGGCAATTGGTAGCGTCGAAATCGAAGGCGTGGATCCGCGAGCCGTGGACCGCCAATGTTTCCCCCCTTGCCTCCCAGGAGAAAGATACTCCCGCCGCTGCGGCGGCCTCCAAGACAGCCCTGTCGGGTTGGGATGAGTTCTGGCGGAGTCCTGAGATCGAAAGGCTCCCGCCTGCGGCGGCGGCGGCGCAAATGAGAAAGGCGGCTCCGCTCCAATCCCCTTCGACGCGGAAGTCCCGGGCTTCATAAGCCTGGCCGCCCTTGATGCTGTATTCCCTATAGTCTTCGCTTCTTTGGATAACCGCGCCGAAGGCCCCGCAGGTTTCTATCGTCAGGTCTATATAACCAAGGCTCACCGGATTCTCCACCCTAAGGAATGAATCCTTGCGGGCGAGAGGAAGGGACATGAGAAGGCCTGTCAGGAACTGGGAACTGCCGGAGGCGTCAAGGACATACCCTCCTCCGCCAAGGGGTCCCTGGATTCGCAAGGGAGGAAGTCCCGATTCACATGTGCAGGAAGTGCCCATGGACGCAAGGGAGGCGGCAACCATATCCATGGGTCGTTTTCTCAAGGAACCTTCGGCCTTAAGAACAAAAGGGTGGGATGAGAGGGCGAGCACAGGGGCGAACATGCGCATGCAGAGGCCCGACTCGCCGCAGGAAAGGCTTTTCAGGCCTTCGGACCTAGGCTCCATGACAGCGGCGGCGCCTGGGCTTTCGATCTCAATGCGATCCCCAAGGATGGCCGTCTCCGCGCCGAGACTTTCCGCGAGGCCAAGGGCGGCGGCCGAATCCGCGCAGAGGGAATCTGTTGCTGAAAACAACCTGGAACGACCTTTGGCCAGGAGAGCGCATGCGATGGCCCTCTGTTGGGAGCTCTTGGAAACCGGAGCTTGGATCCGGCCATCGATCCTGCCCGGAAGGCATAGCGTAACCATAGCCTAATTGTCTCTCATGAAGAGCGAAGCCGCGTCAATACAAAAAAGGCTCCCCAGGGAGGATGTACCCCGGGGAGCCTGTTTCCGCAATCCGGAAATCGATGCCTTAGACAAGACCTTGGGCTATCATGGCATCGGCGACCTTCTTAAAGCCGGCGATGTTGGCGCCGACTACGTAATTGCCTTCGAAGCCATACTTGTTCGCCGTTTGCACGCAGGCGCCGTGGATGTTGGTCATGATCTCGTGCAGCCTCTTGTCCACTTCCTCGGCGCTCCAGGCTAGGCGCATGGAGTTTTGGCTCATCTCAAGGCCGGAGGTTGCGACGCCGCCGGCGTTCGCGGCCTTACCGGGGGCGAAGGGGATTTTTTTCTCAATGAACAGCTTCCATGCCTCGGGAGTGCAGCCCATGTTGCTCACCTCAACCACGGTGGAGACGCCATTGGCGATAAGAGTTTTGGCATCCTCTCCGTTGAGCTCGTTCTGGATCGCGCAGGGCATGGCGATGTCCACCTTCTGCTCCCAGGGCTTCTTTCCGGGGTGGAAGCTGGCCTTGGTGAATTTCTTGGCGTAGGTCTCCACTTTATTGCGGTCGATGACAAGCATTTCTTCCAGGTACCGCCATTTCTCCGGGGTTCCGACTCCCTCTGGATCGAAGACGTAGCCGTCAGGTCCGGAGATAGTGACTACCTTGGCTCCGAGCTGGGTGGCCTTGATGCAGGCTCCCCAGGCAACGTTTCCAAATCCCGACACGGAGACTGTCTTCCCCTGGAGGCTGTCTTTCTTGAGCTTGAGCATTTCGTTGGCGAAATAGACCGCGCCGAAACCCGTGGCTTCGGGCCTGACCAGGGAACCGCCGAAAGTGAGCCCCTTGCCGGTGAGCACGCCAGTGAACTCATTGGCCAGACGCTTGTATTGGCCGAACATATACCCGACTTCCCGGCCTCCAACGCCGATATCCCCGGCGGGGACGTCGGTATCCGGGCCTATGTGGCGGTACAGCTCCGTCATGAAGCTCTGGCAGAAGCGCATGATTTCGTTGTCGCTTTTTCCGTTGGGGTCGAAATCCGATCCGCCCTTGCCGCCGCCCATGGGAAGGCCGGTGAGGCTGTTTTTGAAAATCTGCTCAAAGCCCAGGAATTTCAGGGTGGAAAGAGTGACCTTGGGATGGAAGCGGATGCCCCCCTTGTACGGTCCTATCGCCGAGTTGAACTGTACGCGATATCCGCGGTTGACGTGGTACTCGCCCTTGTCGTCGGTCCAAGGGACGCGGAACATCACGGTCCTTTCGGGTTCGATGATTCGCTCAAGAATCTTCTGGGCCTTGTACTTAGGCTCGGCTTCGATGAGCGGAGCTATCGATTCCAGCACTTCCTCCGCAGCCTGAAGAAACTCATTTTCCCAGGGATAGCGAGCCTTGAGATCATCCAAGACTTGCTTGATGTAGGAATTCATCCACCCCTCCTTGTTGGGTTGTTGTGATTGGAAAGGTCTTCGTGTGACGATTCTACAGTTTCCATTCTATACCTGTTTATCGATTCCAGCAAGGCGGATCGAGAAGTGAAATATCGGTATAAATATTGAAACGATATGTAACTACATGCAGAAACATCAATCTTGGACTGAGGGTTCTCCTTCAGGGAGCCGGCCATCGTCCTTCTTTTGGATCTTGACGGAAAGTATCCTGTGGCCCTCCATCTTGACCACGGTGAACATGGCAGACTTCGCCTCGGCGCTCTCCCCTTCCTCCGGAATCTTGCCGAAAAGATCGAAGACAAAGCCGGCCAAGCTGTCGTACTCATCAACCGGAAGGCCGAGGCCAAGCTCGTCCTCAACCTCGTCCAGCATGAGCCGGGCATCGCATGCCCAGGCTCCATCGCCCAGGGGCACGATTCCCGCCGCCTCGTTGTCGAACTCATCCTGGATTTCGCCGACAATTTCTTCGATTATATCTTCCATGCAGACAATGCCCGAGGTTCCGCCGTACTCATCCACCACCACAGCGATATGCACGCGCCGACGCTTGAATTCCTTCAGGAGGCTGTCGATCCTCTTCGTCTCGGGGACGAAGAAAGGTTTTCTCATGAGTGTGGATACATGGATATCCTTTTCCTGGATGAGGGCGGCGAGCACATCCTTGGCGTAAAGGACGCCTATGACGTCGTCGATGCTCTCCCGGTAAACGGGAATCCTGGAATGCCCGGATTTGACGAGGGTCGAAAATACTTCTTCCTCCGTGGCGTCGGAGGAGAGGAAGACGGTATCCGTGCGGGGCACCATGACTTCTCGCACCACCGTGTCGCCCAGATGCTCCACTCCCTCGATCATATCCTTCTGTTCCTGTATGAAGGATTCGTCGGGAATGGGACTTTCCGCTGGCTTTTTGGCGAAGAGACTGAATAAGGGGTTCACCGTATCCTCACTTGGGCAAGTCTTCCCAGGATCGCTTCCTGGGCGCGCAACATCGGCTCCCCGGAATCGTTGGTGGCATGGTCCTGGCCTGACAGATGCAGTATTCCATGGATTATGAGGCGCTTCAACTCCTCCTCGGGATCCACTGAAAATTCCTCGGCGTTCCTTTCCAAGGCCGGAAGGCTTATCACAATATCACCGGCCAGGAAAACGTGCCCGCCTTCCCTCTCAACCGCCTCGCCCATTTCGAAGGACAATACATCAGTGGGTTCATCCTTGGCACGGTATTCCCTGTTCAGGTCCCGGATGAAGGCGTCGGAGCAGAAGACAATGGACAGCTCCCAATCACGGAAGCCAAGTTCGCCAAGGACGGACAAGGAAAAGGCTTCGGCGGCGTTTACCCACGGGGGATAGGCGATGTCGCGGGCGTCAACGAGCACATGGTTCACCGCGTTTCTTCCTTCTGCTTGGGATATTCGATCCTCGAATGGTACTGGCCGGCAATGATCCTAGCGAATGCGCGCTGGACGATGTCGATCTCCCGGAGCGTAAGGCTGCAATTGTCCAACTGGCCGCCCTGTACCTTCTCCATGACGATCTGGCGGATGTGGGCCTCGAGTTTTGGGACCGTAGGCTTTTTCAGGGTACGGCTGGATGCCTCCACGGTATCGGCCAGCATCACGATGCCAGCCTCCTTGTTGGAGGGAGGAGAGCCGGGATAGGAGAAATC
>JBFLXC010000108.1:0-8861 GCA_040757435.1 Spirochaetota bacterium
CCTACCTGGAAAAGGGAGGAGGTTCCCGGGGCTCCTACATAGTCCCGAAATCCGGCGCCCTTGGAGATCCGGCGGAAAGCTTCGCGTACATCCTCGACCAGAAGCCCGAGGACCCCCAGCTAAGGGAAGTCGTCCAGCGCTGCCGGTACGAGGAGGGGAGATTCATCGTCCAATGGCAAGCCCGCAGGCCGCTGCCCGGACCGGAATCCCTAGGCTCCTGGTTCGAGACGGCGTGGAAGGATTGGAGGGAGGGCCGGGCCTTCAAGCGCAGGTACATGGCCTAGCGGACCCTCGGGAATCCAGCCCCCCTTCCTTGCGCCGGGAGGTCCGGCATCGTAGAGTGCAGGGATGGCGCTTTCCATCAAGACCATCCTCCTCATAGCTTCCACTTCAGCCACCTTGGTGGCGGTGTATATCTCCGCCTATACCTTGAACAGGAGGAAGGTCAAGGGCGCCGCGGAGTTTTCCCTATTCATGCTCTGCGTGGCCGTCTACTGCGGCGGCTACACCCTCGAGCTTCTGCAGGACAACCTTGAATCCCTATTGGCCGTCCTGCGCTTCGAATATATCGGCGTGGAGGGGATGTACTACTTCTGGCTCCTCTTCGCCCTGACCTATACGAGACCCCGCCCCCTCTCCAGGGGCGCGAAGTTCCTCCTCGCCCTTCCCTCCGCCATCCTTCTCTTCATAGTATGGACGAACGACTTCCACGGCTTCTACTTCAGTTCCGCCTACCTCGACTACAGATCCGGCTATCCCGCCTTGGGCATTGTGATCAGCCCGGGCTATGTCATTGGGTCGATATATACCGTCGCAGCCCTCTTGAGCGGCTCGGTCATCCTCATGCGCTTCGCAGCCAAGGCGGACCGCTGGACCAAATACCAAGCCCTGGCGATAGGCATCGGCGCCACGTTTCCCGCCCTCGTCTACCTTATCCGCCTTTCGGGCATCATCCCCTTCTACATCGACACGGGTCCCTTCTCAGCCCTCCCCAGCGCCCTGGTGTTCGCCTTCCTCATGTTCAACGACAGCTTCTTCGAACTGGTTCCCAAGGCCCGGTCCATAGCCATGGAGGAGCTGAGGGACGGCATAGTCGTGCTGGACACCAAGGGAAGGATAGCCGACTCGAATCCCGCGGCGAGGAGCTTTTTGGGCGAACTCAAGCTGGGAACCATGCTCGAGGACAATCCCGGCATTCCTCCGGAAATGGTGGGGCTTGTCCGCAAAGGCGCTGGTTCGATCATCCTCGATTCCTCCCAGTCCCAGACCCTTTCGGCATTGAGCTTTTCCGTCAAGGACGAGGGAGGGGGAACGCTCGGGACCGCCATGCTGATCAGGGACGAGACGGAGATCACCGAATTGGTCTCCCGGCTCAGCGTCCTCGCCACCACCGACGAGCTTACTGGCCTCAAGAACCGCAGGAACTTCCTGAGCGTCCTGGAGAACCGCTTCGCCTCCGCCCTCGAGGGAAGGAATCATTTCTCCGTGGCCATCCTGGATTTGGACGACTTCAAGCATGTGAACGACACCTACGGCCATTTCGTAGGCGACGACGTGCTCCGGGGCTTCGCCCGGATCCTGTCCGACTTCGTAGGCTCCGGTAGATCGGATTTTGGCGCAGCGGGCTCCGGCGAGATAGCCTGTCGGTACGGAGGAGAGGAATTCGCCATCCTCCTTCCCGCCCTGGACCCCACCCAGGCCTTCGAGAGGATAGAATCCTTGAGGAAGCTGGTGGAGTCCTCGGTTTTCGGCTCCCAGGGCCATCCCATACGCATCACCTTGAGCATCGGCCTGGCCTGCGGCATTCCCGGCGAGGAAGCCACCCTGGACAATTTCCTTTCCAAGGCCGACGAAGCCCTCTACAAGGCCAAGCGCTCAGGGAAGAACAGGACCATGGCCCATCTGGCCTGAATCCCCTTCCCCATGCCGCCTCTGGATGATGGAACCCGCGTTCCGGTTGACCGCCTCTATCCTCTTGGCGTCCACCTTCGGGTTCCGGAGGAAATCCAAAAGCCCGTTCGTCTCGGATCCCACGTCGTAGAGCTGGGTGAGGCAGTATCCTGCGAAAAGACCCGAGGCCGCCGCGTCCAGGGTGTAGCGCTCGATCCTCTCCTCGACCGTTCCCTCCTCGGAAACCTGGTACCAGCCGAAGCCTCCGTACTCGCTGAGCATCCAAGGAACTTTGCTGTCCAGGGCTCTGTCCTCGGCTTCCTTGTCCAGGAACAGGGCCTTGGTGTAGCGGGATATGCCTGAGCCCAGGTAGAAGCCAAGGGTCTTAAGGAATGAAACGCCCCTCATGGCCCTGTCTTCCCCCCTGGCCAGGGAGTCATACCATTCCACAGCCCGACGCGCCGTCCCAAGGTAGTGGTGGAGGTCGGCTATGTCCGTATCCAGGTGCTCCCATCCCGAATTGTCTATGACAAGGCGGCTGGGATCCAACTGTCTCGCGAGGCCGACCATCCTCTTTACGAAGCGGCGGGTGGGGGAGCCGGCCCCGTAGACGCCCCAGATTCCCCAGGTCTCGTTGAAAAGCACCCAGGCGAAGAGGCATGGCCTCTCCCTGTCCCGGGTTATGAGCTCCTTCAGCTCCGCCTCGTATTGGGCGAAGACCTTGCGGGAGGAGCGGTAGAAGGAAGGCATCTCCCCGGTGGCCAGGAGGCCGAGGCGGTCGCAGAGGGCGAGGAAGCGTGGGCTTTCTATCTTCTGGTGGATCCTCGCGCCGTTGAAGCCCATGCCCTTGAGGGCGATGATATCCCTCTCCATGGCATCCTCCGCCGCGGGCCTGTAGCCCCCTTGGGGATAATAGCCCTGGACCAGGGCCATCCGCAGGGCCAGGGGTTTGCCGTTGAGCCAAAGGGCCCCATCCCTGGATTCGATGCGCCTCAGTCCGAAGTAGGCTTCCGCCTCGTCTTCGATCCCTCCGTCTTTGCCTTTCAGGCGGTAGGAGATGCGGTAGAGATGGGGGGTTTCGCAGGACCAAAGGAAGGGGCCCAGGTCCTCGAAGAGGACCTGGGCGGAAAAGGAGGCGCGGTGGATCTCGCCCTCCCCGGCTGCGGATTCCCCGGGCTCCGGAGGCGGTCCGGAAGCCGGCTTTACGGCCGCCCTGGAAAAGGGAAGGCGGAGCCTTTCCCCGCCGGGAGTAATTATTTCCGCGCCGAGGGCGTCGTCGGGAAGACCGGCCAGGTCGCAGGCTTTCAAGGCCCGGGCGTCCAGGCTGAACCTGACAAGGCCCTCATCCCAGGACACTTCGACCCTGTGCGGTTCCAGGCGGCACGCCCCCGAGAACTCAAGCCACACGGATTGCCACAATCCCGCATAGCCGGGATACCAGACGGCGAAGGGAAAGGGAAGGAAGCTTTGCTTGCCCCGAACCTGCCCGAGGCGCAGGGAGTCCTTGACTTCCAAGGCAAGGTCATTCTCCCCGGGGCGCAGGAAGCGGCTGATCTCGAAGCCGAAGCCGCAGTAGCCCCCCACGTGCCGGCCCGCCTCGGCGCCGTTGATCCTCACCACGGTCTCGTGGTCGCAGGCGCCTACGCGGATCCAAACCTGCCCCTCCCTGCGCTCCCAAGGCTTCCCTCGCTCCCCGCGTTCCCCGCGCTCCCCGGGCTTCCAAGACAAGGAGTCGAGGCGGAATTTCCGGGAATAGACGAACCTGCCCCAGGGCTTGAAGTCCACTCCCGAGGCTTTGGAGCCTATGGGGAAGGGAACGTTGATCCTTTCATTCTTCCCGCCCCGGGCGATCTCCCATTCCCCATCCAGGGAAACCCACCGCCTGGCCCAGCCCGGATCGGGATGGGCGGAGCTGTCAAGGAAATCCACGGAGAAGCCCGGAGGTCGGCAGGGAGGTCGAAATGAACGTCGGCATGGAGGTCGAAATGAACGTCGGCATGAAGGTCGGCCTATAAGGCGGCCCAGGCGGCGGCCAGGTCGACCTCGGCGGCCTTGAGCCGTTCCTTCCGCGATCCAAGGACCCGGGACAGGTCCTCCATCCGCCCGGCGGCCTCCTGGTAGACCGCGTCCATCCCCTTGGGCGAAGGCCCTCCCAGGGTTTCCCGGACCATCACGAAATTCCAGGGATCAAGGATCGCGTCCACCCTATCGTCCGTCCAAGGAAGCTCCATCCCCGCCTTGGCGCGGAAGGCCTCCCTCAGGGCATTCTTGTCTCCGCCGGATTTGGCGAAGGCCGCGGCCACGCCGTGGGCGGCCCTGAAGCCGATGCCGAATTCCCGGACTATCGAATCCGCCAGCTCCGTGGTGGCCACCCCGAAGCGAGCGGCTATCTCCCTGGCCCTGCCCTCGTCCGCCGACATCCCCGCGAAGGTCGCCCCGGCGAGGTCCAGTGCCGCGGCGGCGTAATCGAAGGCCTCGAGGAATTGGGCTACGGGGGCGTCCGAGCCTTCGTTCACATCCTGGTAGGGCACGTTGCGAAGAAGCTCCTCCAAGGCCGAGCACAGTCCCATGGCCTGGCCCGCCCTGATGCGCAGGTGCTCTATGATGACGGGATTGCGCTTCTGGGGCATGATGGAGGAAATCTGCACAAGGTCGTCGGGAAAGCCGTAAAGCCCCACTTCGCAGGAGGCCTTGTGCAAAAGGTCGGCGGCGAAGCGGCCCAAGTCCAGCATCAACGCCTTCAAGGCCTGGGCCGGAGCGGAAAGCCAATGGGTGGAGGATATGGCCTGGTAGGTGTTTGACACCAGGCCGCCCATGCCAAGGAGGCGGGCAACCTCCTCCCTGTCTATGGGAAAACCAGTCCCTGTGATGGCGCAGGCGCCCATGGTGGACCTGTCCACCGCCTCAAGGGCTCCCGCCACCCCGCCGCAGTCCTCAAGGATGTCCAGGAGGATTGCCGAAAGGTAGTGGGCCGTGGTGGAGGGGTTGGCGGGCTGGCCGTGGGTGAAGAGGATGGTGAGCTCCCCCTCCCCGGCCTTGCAGCGCCCAAGGAGCCCGCGGCACAGGTCCAGGGCTTGGGCCAGGAAGCCTTCCATCCTTTCCGCAAGGGCGAGCCTGAAGACCGTGCCGTCCATGTCGTTCCTGCTCCTGGCGGTGTGGAGCCAGGCGGCGTTCTCTTCCCCGGCGACCTTCCCCAGTTCGGTTTCGTAGAGGAAATAGAGGTCTTCCATGCCTTGGGGGATCTTCTCTGGCAAAAATCCGGGGTCGGCGAACTTCCGATCCGTCTCCTCGATCCCCTTCTTTAGGATGGAGGCCGTTTCCTTCGCCACGATGCCCCGCCGCGAGAGCATGCACAGATGGGCCCTGTGCACCCTCGAGGCATGGGGCTCGAAAAGCCGGATCCAATTCCTGTAGCCCGGGTCCAGGACCCTGTCCACATAGACAGGCGCGAACTTTCCCGCGCTCATGCTTCGCCCCAGCGCAGAAGGGAGGCGGCGTTGCGATACAGGACCATGTCCCTCTCGTCCTCGGAGTATCCCAGGTCCGCCATGGCCCTCACCTGGACGTCCAGGTACGCCGAGGCGAATCCCCGGGGGAACCAGGAGGAATCGGTGCCGAAGAGTATCCTGCTCGGGCCTATGGTCTCCCTGTATTTGCGGAAGAGGCTCTCCAGGCTCACATCGTAGGGCATCCAGCGCATCCACTGGTTGGAGCCCGACGTGTCGATGTACACGTTGGGGCAGGCCCAGCAGAGGTTGAGCGTCTCGAACACGTAGCCGCAGCCGAAATGGGGGATGATGAAGGGGATCTCGGGAAACCGCTTTGCCGCGTCGTGGATGGCCAGGGGGTTCATGTTCACATGGGCCGCGATCCCTCCCGCCCCGCCCATGATGCCGAAATGGATGAGCACGGGGATGCCGAGGGACTGGGCGCACTCCCAAAGGGGATCGAAGCTCGGATCGGAGAGGGGCTTGTCGACCTTGGGGCCCAGGATCTTGTAGCCCTTGAGCCCCCCGTGGCGAACCGCCTTCTCAAGCCTCTGGGGCGCGTCGGCAAGCATGGGATCGTGGTGGGCGTAGGCGGCGAAGCGGCCTGGATTCCTACCCGCCAAGGCGGATGCGAAGTCGTTGCTGCCCGCGGTCACGAAGACCACGGCCTTCAGGTACTCCCGGTCATCCACCTCCTTGATCCAAAGCCTCTCGCCCTCCTCAAGGTCCACCTTCCTCGCCGCCGGGAACCTCCAGGCAGCCTCCCAGCGGCCCTTCTCCGCCTCGAGCCAGGCCTTGGAAGGGCTGGCCTTCCCCGGCGCCGAGCCCTCCCCGCCCCGGCCAGCGGGGCTCCGCCCCGATGTATACCCTACCCCTGGGCCTCCGCCCCTGGGCTTGCCGTCGTCGATGATCCTGTCCTCGGGAAAATGCACGTGGGAATCTATCACTCTCATGGCTTGCTTTATCCTTTCATGCCCGTCATGGCAATGCCCTTGACTATCTGCTTTTGGAAGAGGAGGAACACCACGATCAGGGGAAGCATGGCCACCGTGGCTCCCGTCATGATGTAGTGCCAGTCGCTCCCCGCCTCGCCCGAGAAGTTGGCCAATCCCACGGGGAGGGTGAACATCCGCGGCTTGGACGCGGCGATGAGGGGCCAGAGGAAGGCGTTCCAGTTTCCGATGAAGTTGAATATCGCCAAGGTGGCCAGGGCGGGGCTCACCAAGGGAAGGACCACGGTCAGGAATATCCTCAGCTCGCTTTGGCCGTCCACCCGCGCCGCGTCGATGAGGTCGTCGGGGATGGTGGACATGAACTGGCGCATCAGGTAGACCCCGAAGGCGCTGATCATCCCTGGGAACATGATGGCCCAGTAGGTGTTCCCCCACTTCATGGCCCTGATTATGGCGTACCAGGGTATGACCAGCATCTCCGTGGGGATCATCAGGGTTGAGACGATGAGGAGGAATATTATCTTTTTGCCGGGGAAGCGGAATTTCGAGAGCACGTAGCCCAGCAGGGAGTCGAAGAACAGGACCGAGGCGGTGGTGCAGACCGCCACGATCGCTGAGTTGAGGAACCACTGGGGAAAGCGCGAGCTGGTGGAGAAGAAGATGTACTTGTAGTTCTCCAAAGTCGGCGCTGTTGGGAGGAACTTCATCTGGAGGATCTGGGTGTAGTCCTTGAAGCTCGAGGAGAGCATCCAGAGGAAGGGGAAGACCATGAGGACGGTGAAGAGTGACAGGACCAGGTAGGCGAAGGCTGCGCCGAGGTTCTTCCGTTTGATGATCGCGGTTTTCATGGCGGCCTCCTAGTAGTTGACCTTGCGGTCGAGGAATTTCATCTGCACCAAGGTCACCGCCATGATGATGGCGAAGAGGATGATGCTGGCGCTTCCCGCCTGGGCCATCTCGAAATTGTTGAAGGCCTTCTGGTAGATGTACAGGGCCGCCGACTTGGTGGAATCCAGGGGCCCGCCCATGGCCTGGAAGGACATGTTGTACACCTGGGTGAAGATGCGCAGGAACTGTATCCCCTCCATCACGGTGAGGAAGAAGGTGATGGGCGCCAGGAGGGGAATCGTCACCTTGAAAAGGACTTGGCGAGCCGTGGCTCCGTCAATCCGCGCCGCCTCGTGGAGTTCCTTGGGAATGGTCTGGAGGCCCGCCAGGAAGATGGTGGAGCAGTATCCCAGCTCGACCCACACGTTCACCCCCATTATCGAGGGCAGGGCCTGGCTCGGGCTGTTGAGGAACTCGCCGGCGGGCAAGCCCAGGGCCCCCAGGATCAGGTTTATCACGCCAAGGGGAGGAGGCTGGTACATCCATCTCCACACCCATGAGACGGCGACCACGGGGGTTATGTAGGGCAGGACATAGATGAGGCGGAAAAGCCCCTTTCCCTTGGGCACGGAGTCCAAAAGCAGGGCGATGCACAGCCCCAGGACGATGACCACCGGGGCGCCTAGGAAGGCGTAGCGCAGGGTGTTTCCCAGGGCTTTGAGGAATACGGGATCGCCGAGCACGTTCCTGTAGTTTTCCAGGCCTATGAACTCGGTCTTCCTCCGCAGGAGGCCCCAATCCGTGAAGCTCATGGCTGTCATGTAGATCATGGGTCCGAAGCGGACGCAGACGAAGAATACCAGGGGCAGGGCGAGGAATGCGTAGGCGGTCAGGGACCGCCGGCTGGCCAAGGTCATCCCAGGAGTCTCCTTGAATAAAAAGGCGTCCCCGGAGCGGTCCGGGAACGCCGGGATTCATGGGTTCGGCGAAAAAGCGCCTTCTGTCACTTCCAGAAATTGTCTATGAGCTTCTGCTCTTTGGCCGCGGCGTTCTTGAGGGCCTGCAGGGGGTCGACCTTCTTGAGGTAGACTTCGTCCACCGCGTCCACCATCACGTTCCTCTGCCCCGCCTCGTCGATGAAGAGGCTCGCCTTGGCGTAGGCCAGGCCCTTGAGGAAGGGGGAGATGAAGGGATCGTCCTTGTACTTCTCGGAGAGGGATGGCGTGGCGGGAAGCTCGCCCACCCTCTGGAGCCAGAGCTCCTGGACCTCCGGGGAAGTGATGTACTTGAGGAACTTGATCGAGGCTTCCAGCTGCTTTCCCTTCACGCCGTCGACGATGCCGTGGGTCCAGTAGGAAGCGTAGTTGGACTTCACGCCGTTGTGGCTGGGAAGCTCCGCGGCGCCCCACTCCAGGTCCTTCACCGCCTTGAGGGCGGCGATGCGGAAAGATCCGTCGACGTTCATGGCCGCCTTGCCGGAACGGAAGGCGGTCACGTCGTCGGTGACGAAGTTGGGATAGCCGACCTTGTCCTTCACGATGAGGTCCGTGTACCACTTGAGGGCATCGGCGGCCTTTTGGTCCGCGTAGCCGACCTTGCGGTAGTCGGCGCTGTAGGGCACGTTCCCGAACTGGCGGAAGAGGACCTCGCGGATCCAGGAATGTCCCTGGCCCGTGGGCTGCATGGCCATTCCCGCCTGGAC
>JBFLXC010000109.1:0-8789 GCA_040757435.1 Spirochaetota bacterium
CCTTGGGCATGGAAGGCATGGACTGGAGGGCCGCCATCGGGGAGCAGGTCCCGCCCAAGGCTTTGGCGGAGAACCTTTCGGCCTTTGGATTGGGAATAGCCGCCTTAGCCTAAGGCGACGTCCAGGACCATCATGACGGCGAAGCCCAAGAGGGTGCCCACGGTGGCGAAGTGGCCGTTGCCGTCACGGTTCGCTTCGGGAAGGACTTCCTCAGCCACCACGTAGATCATGGCTCCGGCGGCGAAGGCGAGGGCATAGGGAAGGACCGGCTGCATGATCCCGACGAGGAGGGCTCCGGCGACGCCGGCTATGGGCTCCACGATGCCCGAGGCCTGGCCATAGAAGAAGCTCTTGAACCTCCCCATGCCGTCCCTTCTTAAGGGGATCGACACCGCGGCGCCTTCCGGGAAATTCTGCAATCCGATGCCCATGGCCAAGGCCAAGGCTCCCGCGAGGCTGGCGGATTTGATGCCCGCCCCCACGGCGCCGAAGCCGACTCCCACCGCGAGCCCTTCAGGGATGTTGTGCAGGGTTATGGCAAGCACGAGGAGGACGCTCCTGGACCAGTTGGTCCGTATTCCTTCCGCCTCATCCCTGCGGTATTCGATGTGCAGGTGGGGAAGGAGCCTGTCCACGATCCTGAGGAAAAAGCCGCCCGCCAGGAAACCGACCAGGGGCGGGAACCATTTGACCATTCCCATGGACTCCGCCAGTTCGATCGCGGGAGCCAGGAGGGACCAGAAGCTGGCGGCGATCATGACCCCCGCGGCGAAACCCAGCATCGCATCCAGGACGAGACGGTTGATTGTCTTGAAGAAAAAGACCAGGGCGGCGCCCAAGGCGGTGAGCCCCCAGGTGAAGAGGGTGGCAAGGAGGGTCTGGACAGCCGGGGACTGGGAGGTGAACCATTCCATGGGGGCGAGTATATCCCATGCCTTGCTTTCTGGTGAATATGGCAAAAATATTCGTTGACCATCGGATAATATTGCCCTAGACTGCAAAAATATTCGCATCGCGCAAGCTTCCTGCCCTTGGAGCTCTACGGCGCGGACTCTACACCGATCGTACATGGAGGTTCATTTGACCACGCGCGACAGTGTTCTGCGCCGATTCGTCGCAGTGACCATCGGCTTGTTCTTTGTTTTCGGCCTTCTCGCCGACGGCCCTTCGGCCGCCTTGGAAGGATTCCTGCGCCTTCAGTTCAGCCCCGCGAGGCTATTGAGCGACTTTACGGCCATGGAAGGAGCCGGAGCGGCCCTTCTCAACGCCTCGCTGGTGGGCCTTTTGGGCGCCGCCGTCCTAAAGATCAACAAGATCAAGCTTTCAGGTCCTACCGCCGCGGCGATCTTCACCATGATGGGCTTCGCCCTCTTTGGCAAGACAATCTTGAACTGTCTCCCCATCATCCTGGGCGTGAGCCTCGCCGCCCTCCTGGTGGGAAAGCAGCCCAGGGAATACCTGCTCATTGCGCTTTTCGGCACCGCCTTGGGTCCCGTTGTGTCCTTCGTAGCCTTCGAGCTTGGACTGCCGCCCATCCTTGCCTTTCCGGCCTCCATGGTCATAGGGCTTCTCACGGGCATCGTCCTGCCTCCCCTGGCCATCGCCATGCTGCACCTGCACCAGGGCTACAATCTTTACAACGTCGGCCTCACCGCCGGTTTCCTTGGGCTCTTCACCGCTTCCATCCCCAACGCTGGGGGGATCGACATAGCCGCCATAAGCTTTTGGGGCGCCGAAGCCTCGATATGGCTTTCGATCTTGATTCCTCTTCTGTCCCTCGCCGCCGTGGCGATGGCGTTCATGTGCTGCGGCAAGGGCTCATGGATGGAATTCACGCGGATCCTCAAGCTGCCTGGGCGACTTCCCTCGGACTTCTGCGACCTGGAAGGTCCCGGGGGAGCCTTGCTCAACGCCGGATTCCTGGGATTGGGCTACAGCGCCTTCATAGCCTTGATCGGGGCTCCCTTCAACGGACCGGTCATCGGCGGCCTCATGACGATCCTGGGCTTCGCCTTCTTCGGCAAGCATGTGAAGAACGTCCTGCCGGTCTTCATCGGGCTGGCCATCGCGGCGCTTGTGTTCGGGAAAGGATTCACGGTCCCCTGGGTTGTCCTTGCCTTTCTGTTCGGCACGGCCCTGGCGCCCTTGGCCGGGGAGTTCGGCCCCTACATCGGGATCTGCGCAGGGTTCCTCCACTTGGTGATAGTGGAAAGGTCCGGCTCGTGGCACGGAGGCATGAACCTTTACAACAACGGCTTCGCCGGCGGATTGACCGCGACCCTCTTTGTCTCCATCATCGAGTGGTACAGGAACAACGTGCAAAAATAAAAGGATCAGGCAATGAAGAGAAGGGAATTCATAGTTCACCTCATAAGCGAGATATCGAGTTTCATCCTCCAGGACCAGCCGAGGAAGATGGTGGTGTCCCTGCATCAGGAAGCGGACGGCATCCATCTCGCGGTGATCGACGACAGGCCGAGGACTGATGCGGAGATCAAGGATATCGAACGATCCTTGAACGCCTCCCGCAGGCCCGAGCTCGCGGGCTACTACGGGGAGATGGCCGGGCACGACCTGTTGGGCAGCGCCAGGCTCAACCTGGTGGGGTGGCAGATCAAGCACGCCGATGTGATGAAGACCCCCGAGGGGGGCATCATGCTCAACCTGTGGATCGGAGGGGAAGGCTTCGAATATTCGAAATTCACCTTGGGGCCGGACAAGTGAAATTCTTTGCGTTGCCCGCGTAGCGGAAGGAGGGTATAGTCAGGCCATGGCCCCAAGCATGCTATGGTACGACCTGGAAACCTTCGGCACCGATTCCCGGCACGACCGGATAGCCCAGTTCGCCTGCATCCGCACCGATGAAGCCCTGGAGGAGGTCGAGGAGCCGGTCAAGCTGTACTGCCGCCCCTCCATGGATTACCTTCCCCAGCCCGCAGCCTGCAAGGTCCATGGAATCACCCCCCAGACCGCCTGGGAGCTGGGAGTCTCTGAGTACGATTTCGCCCGCCGCATCCTCGAAGAATTGGGAAGGCCCAACACCACCGCGGCGGGCTACAACTCCATCCACTTCGACGACGAGTTCATCCGCAACCTATTGTACCGGAATTTCTTCGATCCCTACGAGAGGGAATACGCCAAGGGCAACTCTCGCTGGGATATAATCAATCTGGCCAGGGCGGCCCACGACCTGCGCCCCGAAGGCATCGTGTGGCCCAAGGATTCCTCAGGCTATCCGATCTTCAAGCTAGAATCCTTGGCCCGGGCGAACGGCATCGCCCACGAATCGGCCCACGACGCCTTGAGCGACATCCGCGCCACCATCGCCCTGGCGAGGCTCGTCAGGACGAAGCAACCCAAGCTGTACGATTGGTACTTCAGCCACCGTAAAAGGGAAAGCCTGAAGCCCTTGATCGACCTGCCGTCCCGCAGGATGCTGCTCCATACCGCTTCCGAATACACCTCTCCGTCCGGCTGCACCACCCTGGTGGCTCCCGTGGGAATGGATCCCTCGAACCGCAACCAGCTCATCGCCATAGATCTGAGATTCGACCCAAGCGGTCTTGTCGGCCTGGGCGTGGAGGAAATCAGGAAGAGAGTCTTCGCCAAGGCGGATGAAAGGACTGAACCCAGGGTTCCTCTTTCAAGGATTCGGCTGAACCAATGCCCCTACCTGGCGCCGGAGAAGACCCTGGACAAGGAATCGGCCCAACGCCTCGGCATAGACAAGAAACAATGCGCCCAACGGCTTGCCTTCATCCATGACAGCCCAGGCTTGGCGCAGAAGCTGGTCGCCGTGTTCGATGAACCGATGCCTCCCGCCGATACGGACGATCCTGAGTTCAGCATCTACTCCGGAGGTTTTTTCCCCGACTCGGACAAGGAAAAGCTCTCCCGCCTCCATGCGCGCCTGGGCGAAGCCAGGGGATCCGCGGCGGATATGAAGTCGCTCAAGGAATCCTTCAGGCGGATGAAGTTCCTGGACGATAGGATTCCGCGATTGATGGGAAGATTCTTCGCACGGAACTTCCCTGAAACCTTGAGTCCTTCGGAGGGTTTGCATTGGCGGGACTATTGCGCCAAGAAAATCCAGTTGCCCGTGATGGAAGGTTCAGCGGAATTGGCGGATTACGGCAAGCTGGTGGAAAACGAGTTGGCGGATCCCGGGCTGCCCGCGCCCACCAGGGCGATAATCCACGCCCTCCTGGATTGGAAGGCGCGGCTCGAGGAGGAACTCCTTTCGTGGAAGGGCTGAAAAACCTGGTTTCCCGTCTTGGAGCGAGGTATCTTCAAGGTGGGGTCGTGGACATTCGGCTCCAGGATGGTGAAGTATGGATGAAATGACAGTTCTGAAGCGGGCATTCCCATGCAGAGGCGCGGCGCGGCCGGGCCTCGCCCTCTTGTTTCTCCTTTTCGTCGCGGGCATCTCCTATGCGGCGGAACCGGCGCCCATCGACCAGCCGCCAGCCGCGAGGGAGATGACTGTCCATGTAGCCTCTGGACAGATCAGGCAGTCCCCATCGGCGGTCTCTCCCATCCTCGCTTCAGTCCAATATAGGCATAAGCTCCAGGTTCTCGGCGTGGCGAAAGGCTGGGCGAAGGTGGCCCTGCCAGGGATATCCGGATACGGATATATCTACGCTTCCGCCTTGAGTCCCGTCGCCTTGCCCCAAGGTTCCGCTTCGCCAAGCCAGGGCGCCGCGCCCGGTGTGTCGGGAACGGAGATAAGCCTCGCGGGAAAGGGCTTCAGCGCCGAGCTTGAACAGGGCCAGGGGGAAAAAGGCTCCGGGTTTTTCGCCTGGGTCGATTTCATGGAGGGTTTTGAGTACCAGGCGGAAACCTGCATCGGTTTCATAAGCGGCAAAGGAACGCAGTGAAGGTATTTCCGGGCTCCGGTCCGGCAAAAGCCGGGCGGGGCGTGCGCAGGCTCCGCCTTAAGCGGATAGTCCCCCTGTGTATCCTTCTATTCCTATTCCAGTCATGCCTCACCCTGTCCCAAAGCCTGGATCTCCTCGCTTCCCGGGCGGTTTCGTACACCTTGTTGGATAGGTATAAGAAAATGATCCGCCAGGCTTCCAAAAACCTAAGCCCGGAGGAGGAATACTACCTGGGCAGGTCCGTGGCGGCCCGCATTTTCCAATCCTACCCTCCTTATCCCGAAGCTTCACTCAATTCATACTTGAATCTCCTAGGGCAGGGCTTGTCCCTTTTCTCCCAGCGGCCCGCCATTTTCAAAGGCTACCGGTTCATCGCCCTGGACTCCGACGAAGTGAACGCATTCGCGACGCCGGGAGGCCATGTCCTTGTGACCCGCGGCTTGCTCAGGCTGGCGGAAAGCGAGGATGAACTCGCCGCCGTCCTTGCCCATGAAATCGCCCATGTCTCCCTCGGCCACGGACTCGCCTCGGTCCAGGGCTACAGGCTGACCCAGATCGCCTCTTCCTTCGCCTTGGACGCGGGCATTTCCTCAGGCGGCGCGGCCGCCTCCTTCACCCAGGCTTTCGGCGAAGCGATATCCGAGCTGGCCCAGGTCTTGGTGGTCTCGGGCTATTCCCAAAGCTTCGAGCTTGCCGCGGACCGTGAGGCGCTCCGGATCTTGAAGGAAGGAGGCTACGACCCCGGAGCCTTGACCCGCCTTGTCTCCAGGCTGCCGGGATCACAGGATTCGGCTTCCTATGCGAAAACCCACCCCGAGCCTTCAACCCGGCTTTTCGCCTTGGACGCACTTGATCTCCAGTGGCCGAGGCTTGTAAAGTCGCCGCCCCGGCCTTGGGAAGACCCAGTCCTCGGACCTGGAAGGCCGGGCCTTTCGCCGGATGGGCCGGCCGCTCCCCTTGAGCTTGTGCGGCGGGAGCGGTTCGAGGCCGCCAGAAGGCGGTTCTGATGTTCCATAAGCGCTGGTCCAGGGTCTTGGCCTCCGCATTGGCCGGCATACTCCTTGCGGGGGGAATGAAGGCCGCGGGGATCATGGATCTAGTGGATTCCAGGCTTTACGACGGAGCGGCCCGGGCCTATGCGTCCACGGCGGGCGCCCTTCCCGCGGATCAAGCGAAGGAAGCGGGGGCGCCTCTCCTCGTCCTCGTGGACCAATACAGCCTTACCTGGGCCGAGCAAGTCCTGGGACTATCATGGCCATGGCCTAGGGAGATCTACGGCGTGATGGCGGAGTTCCTAAGCCGCGCCAAAGCCCAGGCCTACGACATCCTGTTCACCGAGACCTCGCCCTACGGTCCGGAGGATGACGAGCGCTGCGCAAGGGCGATGGATGGGGCTGGGAATGTGGTGCTCGCCGAGGCGAGGGATGCGCGTACGGGCGCCCGGCTCTCCCCCCTTCCAGCGGCCAATGTCTCCTATGGGAGCGTGCGCGGACTTCCCGACAAAGACGGGGTGCTCAGGCGCTACGAGATCGTCCGGGGCTCAGGGCAAGAAGCGGTTCCCTCCCTTGGCTTCGCCGCACTTATAAGAGGCGGGGACGCGAGCCCGGGATCCAAGGTTCCGGGCCCGGTCCCCCTGCGGTTCAGGGGAAGGTCCCCAAGCTTCCAGGCATACAACGCCGCCCAAGTCATCCAAGCCGCCCTGGCTTTCCGCGCCGCGAAGGCTGGGGAGCCGGAGTCCGCGGCGGGCTTGCGGCCCGAAGACTTCTCAGACCGCTACGTCTTCATTGGTTTTTCGGCTCCGGGCCTGCTGGACAGGATGGCGGTTCCCACCGACTCTGCGATGCCGGGCGTGGAGGTGCACGCCACCTTCGCCGCCGATTACATGGGCGAAGGGCTCCTGAGGATTGCGAGCCCTTGGCTCCTGGGCCTTTTCCAGGGAGTGTTTCTTGCCGCCGCGGCCGCCCTGGGAGCCTGGGGCGCGGGTTTGGCACTCCTAACCTTGGGCGGGATCGCCCTCCTTGCGGCGCCTATCGCCATCGCCCATGCGGCCTATTTCGCCGGCTTTGCCATTCCCTCGGGCTTTTTTCTCCTTGGAGGGATGTTCGCCTACTTCACGGGCATAGTCCTGTCCTACCTTGCGGAAGGAAGGAACCGGCGGTTCCTGCGCAGGAGCTTTTCCCAATATCTGGCTCCCGAGGTCATCGACGAGTTGGTGAAGGACCCTTCGCGGCTTCGCCTTGGCGGAGAGGAGAGGACGATCACCGCCTTCTTCTCCGACATCCGGGATTTCACGGTCCTCTCCGAAGGCATGGAGCCTTCAAAGCTCGCGGCCTTCATGAACAAATACCTCAGCCTCATGACCACGGTGATCCTCCAGGAAGGCGGAACCGTGGACAAGTATGTGGGGGACGCGGTGGTGGCGTTCTGGAACGCTCCCCTTGAAAGGCCCGACCACGCGGCGCGGGCGGTCCGGGCGGCCTTGGCCTGCCAAAAGGCCCTTGGGGAGGCGGAAGGGGATTTCGCGGCCCTGGGAGTCCCCTGTCCTTTCACGCGCATAGGCATCCACACCGGGGTGGCCGTGGTGGGCAACATGGGATCTCCCTCCCGTTTCAACTACACAGCCTTGGGAGATGTGATGAACACCGCCTCCAGGCTGGAATCGGCCAACAAAACCATAGGCACGCGGATCCTTGTATCCGGCGAGACGGCTGAGGCCTGCGCAGGCGCGGAAGGAGTGGTGCTCCGGCGCCTGGGGCCCATCGCCGTCAAAGGCAAGGCGAAGACCATCGAAGCCTGGGAAGCCCGCCTTCCGGGAGAGAAAAACGCGGATCCTATGGTTGAAGGATGGGAAGAGCCGAGATCCTGCTAAGCCAAGGTTAGGATGGCGATCAAGGCACCCGCGCCCGCAAGGAGATAGTCTGCCAAGGAAGACGGGCGGGACCTGAGAGTCCTGGTCCAGGAGTAGCCGCGGGTTTCCAGCGAGCGGGCGGTGGACAGGGCGGACTTCACACCCACGAATACGATGGTCTCCAGCATGGCCGCGCTTTTCCTAAGGGCGAAAGCCTTCGGCCTGTATCCTCGTGTTTTCGCCGCTTCCTGCACCCGCTCCATGGCTTCGAAGGTCTTGGGCAGGAAGGAAAGGGAGAGCGAGATGATGATTCCCGGGTCGGCGAGGATTCTCCTCCCCGCGGCGGTACCGGGGCTTTCCGCGGCTTTTGGATACGCCTTGCGCAGTTTCCTCGCGGCCATGGTCAGCAGGTCGCCAAGTTCCGAAGCCTTGGTTCCCGCATAGTATAGCCTGGCGAAGATGAAGGCGGTGGAAAGCCGAAGGCCGTGGAGCAAGGAGGGCGGAAGGGCGCTCCAATCGAAGACCACCCCCTCCGCGGGCAGTAGCCCCCTGGCCAGGGCGGAAAAGACCACGAGGAAAAGGATCAGCTTCGCCACCTTCCCTAGGCCTTGGAAGTCCGTCCTGGTAGCGGGGTGGGCGGCGAGTCCGGCGGCGAACAAGGCCGCCAGGGGAAGGAGGGGAAGCCGCATGGAGGCCAGGGACGCGCATATGAGGAAGATCGCCTTGGACCAGGGCGCAAGGGTCGATAGTCGGTTCCGCCCGCCTTGGTAGGAAAAGGGGTTTGCCATTACACTTGGTCCTCGGCTGCCTAAGATCGGCCGGGATGGCCTGGAGTATTGGTGGAGGGAGGGGAGCGTCGCACCGACCATGGCCAATATCCCTCGTAGGGACAGGCGAGGCCGTGGAGGGAGAAGAACTCAGGCTCCGCCTGGTGGGGATTGCCGTCGAAAACCTTCCTCCCGCCCTCCAGCACCACGAGCCGGTCGGCCAAGGAAAAGACCTTTTCCAGCTCATGGGTGACCACAAGGAGGGCGATGCCCCTCTCCTTGAGGGTCCCGCAGATG
>JBFLXC010000110.1:0-8667 GCA_040757435.1 Spirochaetota bacterium
CCGAACCAAATACGATGTTCTCCGCGGCGCTTATTCCCGGGATTATGGTGAAGTGCTGGTGGACCATCCCTATGCCAAGGGCGGCGGCGTCGGCGGGGCTTGAGAAGAAGACGGGCAAGCCATCCACCAGGATCCTGCCTCCGTCCGGAGGGTAGAGCCCGGAAAGGATTTTCATGAGGGTTGTCTTTCCGGCCCCGTTCTCCCCCACAACCGCATGGATCTCCCCGGCCCTGATGTCGAGACTGGCCTTTCTGTTGGCCTGGCTTCTTGAGTAGGGATAGGTTTTGTCTATGTCGACCAGGCTGATCCGCTGCATGGAGAGGTATGGCGTCCTATAGCGCTGGGACCGTGAAGACGAGGCTTCCCTTCTTTATGCTTTCCACCGCGGCTTCCATCTTGGCCCTTATCTGGGCGGGCAGGTTCTTTTGGTAGGAGGGGTGCCTGTCCAAAAGTTCGATGTAGCCTTCCTTGAAGCCTACGATGCGCGCCGTACCGAAGGGAAGGCTTCCCTTGAAGGCTTCCTGGAGACTGGAGAATGCCAGGTCTTCCTGGCGCAGGGCCATGCATCCTACGATGGAACCCGGGGCCCGGGCGTATTCGTCCGAATCGAAGAAGACAAGGTATTTTCCGGCGTCCTGGGCGGCCTTGATCACGCCTTGGCTTGCGGAGCCGCAGATGGGGAGGATGACGTCCGCCCCTGCTTCGATCATGCTCTTGGCCAGCTCGGCCGCCTTGGTGGCGTCGAACCAGTTGCCCAGGACCCGAAGGTCCAGCTGGATGGCCGGGTCGGCGGCCTTGAGCCCCCGCTCGAAGCCCGGGATGATGAGCTTGTCCATCACAGGGTAGCGTTGCCCGATCACCATTCCCACCCTTTTGGCGGCGTTGGCTCCCGGCATGTCGCTTAGGGTGACGAGGCCGGCGAGGTAGCCGATCACATAGCCCTGCTCCGTCTGGTTGTACAGCACGGTGTGGAGGTTGGGATTCCCGGCCCCGTAGGCGTCGAGGTTGACGAACTTCTGCTTCGGAAAGAGGGGGGAGAGGCGGCCGATCAGGTCGGGCAGGGAGGGGTTGGAGGTCAGGATGATATCGAACTTTCCCGTGGCGGCGAAGCTGGTCAGCTTCTCCTCCCATTCCGCCTGGTTGAAGCCCGCCTCGAAAATCCTCAGCACCGTCCCGGGCACCGAGGCGGCGTAGCGCTCCGCGCCCTTGGCCAGATTGTCGTAGATGGGGCTTCCTTCCCTGACGCCGGGGATGAAGACTCCGATCCGCGGGGGCGCGGCGAAGAGGGGTAGGGAAGCGAGGGAGAACGCCAGCGCGAAGGCAAAGGCGGCGGTCATCCTGGGAAAGCCTTTCATATGGTCCTCCGAATTTAACGTAGCATTCAATCTTACGTTAGATTTATAATATGCCTATTCAAATTGTTTATCAAGTAGGGTAGTATTGATGAAACGGTATGAAGAAGACGGGAGAAGGGTATAAAATCGGCGATCTGGCCTCCATGTTCGGCCTTACGGCGCGCACGATCCGCTATTACGAAGAGCTCGGCCTTCTCAAATCCAACGATCGGGTCGAAGGCCTCCATAGGCGCTATCCGGCCAAGAACCTCGTCTACCTGAAGCGCATCAGGCAGCTCAAGGCCTACGACCTCAGTCTGGGGGAGATCAAGGAATTCTTCGACCTGGCTGAGGATGACCCCTCGGGGAGCCTGTGCAGGAAGCTGCTCATCCGGAAATTCGAGGATAAGATCCAGGAAGAGCGCAAGGCCATGGCGGAAGCCCAGAAACGGGTGGATCTCCTCAATGGGCAGGTGTCCCTCCTGGCCTCCCGGAAATCATTCTTTTCCTGTCCCGGGGAAGAGTGCCCTGATTGCGACGTTCCCTGCGACTACGATCTTGTGGACCCCCTTTGGGGAAAGGAAGAACCATGATCCTCGCCATAGACATAGGAACGACGAGCGCGAAGGCGGCGGTTTTCGCCGCGGACGGAAGTCTCGCGGGGCTTTCGCGCCTCGAACTGCCCGCGCCGGCGGGAAGAAACGCCTTGGAACAGGAGGTCGCCCCTCGGACATGGACCCAGGCGGCCAAAAAGCTTCTGCAGGCCCTCTCCAAGGAAGAGGGTGTGGACTTAGGCAGGCTGCGCTGCGTGGCGGTGAGCGGCCAGGGACCTACGATCCTCGCCGTGGATGACCGGGGAGAGGTCCTTCAGGACGCCATGACCTGGCTGGACAGGAGGGCACAGGTCCAGTCCGAGAGGATTGGCAGGCTTTTAGGATATTCCCTCGATCCGGCCTTCAACCTGCCCAAGGTCCTCTGGATAAAGGAGAACCGGCCAGACATCTACGAGAAGACGCGGTGGTTCGTCTCCTGTCCCGAGTACCTGGTGGCCCAGCTTTCGGGAAGCTACGTAAGCTTCCTTCCCGCCCAGGGCTACACGAGGATCATATGGGACGACCAGGCCTTGGAGAGGCTGGACCTGGACAAGACTAAGTTCCCTCCCTTCGCCGGACTGGGGGAGGTGGTCGGGCGGGTGGACTCCCGGGGAGCCAAGCTGTTCGGCCTGCCGCAGGGCATCCCCGTCGTCTCAGGCGGACCCGACTTCATAGCCTCCCTCATAGGGACGGCTACCACCAAGGAGGGAAGGGCCTGCGACCGATCGGGCACCTCGGAGGGCATAAACCTCTGCTGGGGCGCCCAGGCGGACCGGGATCCCCGGCTTTTGTACATGCCCCACGTGGTTCCCCCCTACCAGAACATCTCGGGGGTGATTTCCACCACCGGCCGTGCGGTCAGCTGGTTCATCGACAGCTTCGGCGGAGAGCTCGGGAGCCATGAGGATTTCTTCAAGCTCTCCTCCTGGTCCAAGCCGGGGGCGGGCTCCCTATTGTTCCTTCCCTACCTCTCGGGGGAGCGGGCTCCCCTTTGGGATCCCAAGGCCCGGGGGGCCTTCATCGGGCTTACTCTAGGGCACGGGAAGAAGGAAATGGCCAGGGCTGTCGCCGAATCCGCGGCCTTCGCCATGCGGGATGTCATCGAGGTCATGGAGGGCACGGGAGCCATGGTCGGAGAACTCAGGGTCACCGGAAAGCCCGCCGCCAACGCGGTGCTCAACCAAATCAAGGCCAATATCACAGGAAAGCCGATTTTCGCGCCCCAATTCCTGGAGGCCGAGCTCTCAGGCGACCTATGCCTTGCCATGGTGGCCTTGAAGGAATCCTCCTCCATCGCAGAGGCCGCCGAGGCCATGGTGTCCCTGGGCAGGCTCTACGAGCCCGAGGCGGGCACCAAGGCCCTCTACGACGATCTTTTCGGCCTGTATCGGAGGAGCTACGCCGCGCTGAAGGATATATTCGGGGACCTATCCGCATCGGGCGAGGCTTGAAAGGGTATTGACCCTATCGGGATCGCAGTCTACCTTTAGCCGATACTAGACATTGCGATCGCGCTCCTTCGCCTTCCGGGCGGATAGGCGCGGCCTAGGAGGAACCCAGATGCCCGAGACGAAGATGATCGTAAACCTATCCAACCGCCACGTCCATATTTCCAAGGAAGACCTGGAAGCCCTGTTCGGCCAAGGGTACCAGCTTACCAAGACGAAGGACCTGGTCCAGCCCGGGCAGTTCGCCTGCGCGGAAACCGTGACCATAAAAGGACCCAAAGGCTCCTTTGAGAACGTGAGGATCCTCGGGCCGGAACGCAAGGAAACCCAGTGCGAGATCCTTGCCTCCGACCAGTTCAAGCTGGGAATCCCCGCCTGCCCCGTGCGCGAGTCCGGCCAGCTGGACGGAAGCGCTCCCTTCGAGATCGTCGGACCCAAGGGGTCGGTGCACAAGAAGCAGGGCCTCATCATCGCCAAGCGCCACATCCACTTCAGCACCGCCGACGCCGAGCGGTTCGGTGTCGCGGACAAGCAGACCGTCTCCCTCAAGGTGGGCGGAGAAAGGGGAGCCATATTCCTCAACGTGGTGTGCCGCGTCCACTCCTCCTATGCCCTTGAATGCCACATCGACTTCGACGAGGGGAACGCCGTAGGCGTGGGAAACGGCAGCTTGGGAGAAATAGTCCACATCTAGGGGCGCCCAGCCCGGGGAGCAGACAGTGAGCAAAATCATACTCAAGGCCCAGGACCTGGACGGCTACCTCACGCCCGAGGACAACGCCTACCTTGCGCGCATGGACGCCCTGTACCGCCAGGCCATGGTGTCCTTCAACATCCTCAATACCACCCGGAGCGAGGGAGAGCGCAGGAAGGAAGAGAGCCAACTCATCGACCTGTACAACTCCATGGGAAGCCTCATGCAGGAGATCTGCGCCAAGGACCCCCGCATCCAGGTCTATTCCTTCGCCACGCCCCAGGAAAACCACGGCGAGGCATCCCGCCTCATCGCCAAGCTGAGGGACGTGGGCACGGGCCGCCAGGAATTCGTCTACTACATCCAAAGGGCCTTCGAGCTGCTCTTCAACCTCGCCTTCGGGGGATCGGGGATCCACAACAAGAACTACCTCATCGTGAAGACTCCCGTGGGCCTGCCCGTCCAGAACTTCGCGGTGCACAAGATACCGAACATCGACATCCACCTTGAAGACACGGTCATGTGCGTCATGCTCCGCGGCGCCCTGCTTCCCTCCATGATCATCTCGAAGGAAATCCAGGAGTATTCCTCCACGGGCTACCTGACCCCCTTCGCCCTGTTCAAGATAAAGCGGGACGATTCCAAGAGCGAGAACACCATGGAGTACATCCTCGACCTGGACCGCTCATACTTCGACCTGGCTTCCCTGGACGGCAAGAACCTCATCTTCGCCGATCCCATGAACGCCACGGGCGGTTCCCTGGTCACGGTGGTGAAGTTCCTCCTTGAAAAGGGGATCAAGCCCAAGTCGGTTCGCTTCCTGAACGTGATATCGGCCCTCAAGGGTTCCTTGCGCATCATCCGCGCCATAGAGAACGTGACCGTGTATACCCTGTGGATGGACCCAGTGCTCAACGACAGGGCCTACATCATGCCCGGCCTGGGCGACGCTGGGGACAGGATCAACGGGACGGACGACGACCATCCCAGGGACATGCTCCGCCTGGTGGCGGACTACGGAACGAACATCACCGGACTCTACAGGTCCCAGCTCAGGATCATCGAGGAGACCGTCCTCCATCGCTGAGGACGGCAGTCCCATGGAAGTTTCGCTCTTCTGCGGCGTGGACATCCTCCTTCCCCCGGAGTACGGGCCGGAGGCGGGCCTTGAGCCCCCGGGCCACCCCTCAGAGGAAACCGGCGCCGGTTACTGGTCCCTTCCGGTCCTTCCCGAGGCGTCCCTCCCCTCCGGAATCGGGGCGGGCCCGGAAAGCCCCGCGACCTTCCAATACGGACCGGGCCGCTACGCCGCCTTCGATATTTCAGAGGAAGCCGCGTCCCGGCTTTCGGGCTTTTCCCGGATGCCCTTGCGCACCTTCATCGGCCAGGCCCAGCCCAGGATCGCCGCCTTTTCCCTCAAGGCCAAGGCCTTCGCCCACTGGGACGCCACCTACCGCTTCTGCGCCAGCTGCGGCAAGCCCCTATCATGGGGGGAGGGCCCTGAGGCCGACGGGGGAAAAAGGTGCGGAACCTGCGGCAAGATCTTCTTCCCCAAGATCTCCCCGGCCATCATCGTCCTTGTCTCAAAGGGAGACCACATACTTCTCGCCCACAACGCGAAGTTCCCCAAGGGAAGGCACGGCCTCATAGCAGGCTTCGTGGAGGCGGGGGAAACCCTGGAGGAGACGGTCCGCCGGGAAGTCATGGAGGAGGCGGGCATCGAGATCGGCGATCCCCGGTATGTCAGCTCCCAGCCCTGGCCCTTTCCCGACTCCCTCATGCTGGGATTCGAGGCCGACTACCTGGCGGGCGAGGCGAGGCCGGACGGCGTCGAGATAGACTCCCTGGGCTGGTTCGATCCTGACAACCTGCCAACGATTCCTCCCCCGGGCAGCGTGGCCCGCGCCCTCATCGACAGATTCCTGAAATCCCGAGGAAAATAGTTTCCTATGGCCCCTCTTGCGCTCCGTCCCGCCCGCGCCTAGGATGGGTCGACGAGGAGGTACTATGGACTTCTCTTGGAAGGCGGTCATTGACGCCGGCCTGATATCCGCCGCCCTGGTGCTTGCCACTCTCATCCGTTCGAAAGTTTCCTTTTTCCAGAAATTCCTCATACCCAACGCCCTCACCGCGGGATTCATACTTCTACCGGTCTACAACTACCTTCTTCCCGCGGTGGGCTACAAGGTCAACGGCCTGGGGGACCTGGTCTACCACCTGCTGAACATCTCTTTCATCAGCATGTCCCTGAGGTCTTCGCCGCCAAAGGTGAAGGGGCACAAGGGAGGAGGGGTCCTGGGCATGTCCACGGGCATCCTCCTGGGATACTCGACCCAGGCTCTCCTGGGTCTGGGGCTCACCCTTTTCTTCCTTCCCAAGGTGCATCCCGCCTTCGGCCTCCACCTGCCCCTGGGATTCGCGCTTGGACCGGGCCAGGCCTACGCCATAGGCAAGGGCTGGGAGGGCATGGGCTTCGAGGGAGGAGCCTCCGTGGGGCTGACCTTCGCGGCCTTGGGCTATCTCTGGGCCTGCTTCGGCGGCGTCATCCTCATAAACCTGGGGCTGCGCAAGGGCTGGGTCAACCCGGAAGTGGTGGCCATGATGAAGAACAAGGAAATCCTGCGCGGCACCGTCTCCCGGGGAGGGGAAAAGCCCGTGGGAGCCAGGCTCACCACGGATTCCGAAGCAATAGACTCCTTCAGCTTCCACATCGCCGCCGTCCTGGTGGTGTATTTCCTCTCCTTCCTCCTCCTCAAGGGGCTCACAGTCCTCTTAGGCCTCGCCGGCAAGGTGGGAATGGAGCTGGCCACCAACTTCTGGGGGATAAACTTCATATTCTCCGCCATCACCGCCATAGTCGTCCGCAGGCTCATCGATCTTGCCAAGGTGGGTCACACCCTGGATGACGACAGCCTGACCCGCGTCTCAGGTTTTTCCGTGGATTTCATGGTGGCGGGAGCATTGGCGGCCATATCCCTGGTGTTCGTCGGGCGCTATTGGTTCCCCATCCTCGTCATGTCCACCCTCTGCGGCATCCTGGTGACGATCACCGTGCCCTGGGTGAGCTCCAGGATGTTCCGGGACTACAAGTTCGAGCGCATGCTCATGCTGTACGGCGTATCCACGGGCACGCTCTCCACCGGCCTTGCCTTGCTCAGGGTCATGGACCCCGAGTTCAAGACAAAGGTGTCCTCGGACTACATGCTTTCAGCCGGGCTGACCTTCGTGTTGGCCATACCCTTCATCCTTTCCATCAATCTTCCCGCCATGGCCTACACCAAGGGCTCCATGACCTATTACTGGATGATGATCGGCGTGGCTTCGGCCTACTTCATCTACGTCGTCGCGACCTACGTGGGACTGGCGAAAAGGAAAAGCCTGGCCAAGCCGGGGAAGCTCTGGTTCGAAGAATGAGGGCCTAGGCCGCTAACGGGCGGATTCGGAAGGGCGGGAAAGGCGGGCGAGGATCGAAAGGCCAGCCGCGTACTTTCTTCCCGAGTCCGCCCGGTCCGCGAAGCGCACCCGGTATACGGTTTTTCCCACGTAGAACTCGAAGAAGTTCCATTTGAGGACTCCCGGCCCTTCGATCTCCTCCAACGGGAAATGCATCGGCTCTCCCCTGCGCGGGGCGAAGCCTACTCCCAGGGCGCTGAGGCTCACGTCCCCCTGGCCCAGGGATTCCATGGCGTCCATCCTCCTCCCCCTGAGGAGGCGCGCCTGGGCATCGCTGAAGATCACCCTTTCCGGATTGGGAAGATAGGTGTCTCGGATGAGGGATTCAAGGTGGGATTCCTGCCACCTGTCCCAGGCGAGCACCGTATCGGGGCAGGAGGGGGCGACCCCCTTCCATTCTTCCCTGGAGGAGCCTTTAGGACCCAAGGACCCATCCTCGCCATATTCGTACTCGGCGCCGCACTCCGCGCAGCGCAAGACGGATTCGGCGGAGCGCAGGGTGTGGAGGGCGCCGCAGGCCGGGCAGGCGTAGAGGGCGAGCTCCAGGCATTCGGCCCGTCGCCTATCCCGGAACCCGATGCCCCTGGCCTTGGCCCAGGCGAAGTCGTCGTGCGCCAAGGCCGCGTTGATCAAGGCGTCGATTTCCTCCACCGTGCGGGCTTTCAGCTCCTCGGGGGAAAACAGCTGGGAGAATTCGAGCTCGACTTCTCCCTTCCTCCTGGAATACGCCCAGCGGGGCTTTGTCATGTAGGAGCCCCGGGAATGGGCGAGGACCACCGGGGCCTTGAGAAGCTTGAGGAGTTTGGCGGTTGATCCGAACGCGGGGACGGCGGTTCCGTTCCAGGATGATTGGCCTTCGGGGTAGAAGCCCACCACGCCCTTTTTCTTGCGTATTATCTCCACGATCCAATTCACCGTCTCGATATCCGGTATGGCCTTGGACTTGGGGATGGACCCCACGAGCTTGATGAGAAGGAACCGCATGATCCAGGAGCGCATGTTTCCGTCCGAGGCGACCCAGTGGACGGGGAAGGGAACGAAGGAGTTGGCGAGGAAGGGATCGAGGAGGGTTGTGTGGTTCCCCACCAGGATAAAGGGCGGCTTAAGGGTGTCGAACATCTCAAGGCCCTTGGCCTTGGCGCGGT
>JBFLXC010000111.1:0-8661 GCA_040757435.1 Spirochaetota bacterium
GGGGCTATGGGCTTGGACACCCAGGTTATGTTCAGCATGTGCTTCCAGTGGATGTTCTCGTTGGTGATGTTCCCGCCCCAGGTCCCGCAGCCAAGGGTCAGCCCGAAGGGCATCCCGTTGTCGTAGTTCCCTGAGTTCCCGTAGGGCTGGGTCTGCCGCACCATCACCCGGCTCACCCGCGCCTTGGTCGCTAGCTCCAGCATGTGCGCGTCGTTCGTCGTATGGATCCCGCAGGAATGCCCGTACCCCGAGTACCGCGTGATGTCCCGCACCAGCCGCACCGCCTCGTCGAACTCCTTGTACTTCCATACCGTCAGCACCGGCGACAGCTTCTCCCCGGAGAAGGGATCCGCAAGCCCCACCTCATGGCTCTCCACCATCAGGAAGCTCACCTCCGGCCCCACCGCGATCCCCGCCAAGGCCGCGATCTTCTGGGCGTGCTGCCCCACGTGGTCCCGCCCCAGGTGCGCACCGTCCGGCCACATCAAGGCCTTCAGCTTCGCCTTCTCCTCGGCGTTGCACAAATGACCCCCAAGGCTCTTGAGCAACTCCACCATCCGGCCGTACACGCCCTCCTGGATCACCACCGAGTTCTCGGACGAACAGCTCGTCGCGTTGTCGAAGATCTTCCCGTCCCGGATCTTCGTCGCCGCGTCCTTCAGGTCAGCCGTCTCGTCCACCACCACCGTCGAGTTCCCCGCTCCCACGCCGTAGGCAGGCTTCCCCGACGAATACGCCACCTTCACAAGCGGCCCTCCCCCCGTCGCTATCACCAGATCAACGCTCCTCATGAGCTCCTGCGACAGCTCGATCGTCGGCTCCTTGATGTTCAGCACAAGATCCTCAGGCGCCCCCACCTTCCTCAAGCCAGCCCTCATGTACTCGGCCGTCAGGTCGCAGGACGCCTTCGCCTTCGGATGCGGCGCGAAGATGATCGCGTTCCGGCACTTCAGCGCGGGCAATCCGTTGCACGCGATCGTCGATGTCGCGTTCGTCACCGGCGTCAGCGCCCCAAGCACCCCGATCGGCTTGGCGATCTTAAGAAGCCCCTTCTCCTGGTTCTCCTCGATCACTCCCACCGTCTTAAGCCCGCACAGGTCCCGCAAGGTGCCCAGCGTCTTCTTCTGGTGCTTGGCCACCTTGTGCTCGTACACTCCCATCCCCGTCTCGTCCGCGGCCAGCCGCGCGCAGGCTTCCGCGTGGTCCTTCCGGTACGCTTCCCAGCCCACCGCCGCCACCATCTCGTCCACCCGCTCCTGGCTCCAGAATTCTATCTGTTCCTGCGCCGCACGGGCCCGATCGACCAGCCGCTTGATCTCATCCGACATGCCATATCTCCTTTAGCGGATATTGTTCATTACGATGTTAGTCAATCATCATAAATCACCGGGTATGCGGCGTCAACCAAGAATTATGCAAGTTGAGTGAATAATTAAAAGGGCGTTTCATCAGATGAGACGATGCCCGCGGAGAAAAGGGGATGGAAGGATGAATGTCGCGTGCTAAATCAGAGGATGTGCTCCAGGAAACGGCGGGTCCTGTCCTCCCTGGGATTGGTGAAGAAAGTCTCGGGCGGAGCCTCTTCCACGATTTGCCCGGCGTCCATGAAGATGATCCTGTCCGCCGCGGCCCGGGCGAATCCCATCTCGTGGGATACCACCAGCATGGTCATCCCCTCTTCCGCCAGGGTGGTCATGACGTCCAGGACTTCCTTGATCATCTCCGGGTCCAGGGCGCTGGTAGGCTCGTCGAAGAGCATGACCTTGGGATTCATGGCCAGGGCGCGGGCTATGGCCACCCGCTGCTGCTGGCCGCCCGAAAGCTGCTCGGGCCAGGCGTTCTCCTTGTCCAGGAGCCCTACCTTGGCAAGGAGCCTTCGCGCGATCGCCAGGGCTTCATCCTTGGATTTCTTAAGCACCGCCACGGGGGCCAGGGTGATGTTGTCCGCCACGGAAAGGTGGGGGAAAAGGTTGAAGCTCTGGAAGACCATGCCCACTTCCTCGCGGATGTGGCGTATGTCCGCCTTCGCTTCCGTGACGCTCTCCCCGTCTATGAGGATGGAGCCCGAGTCAAGGTGCTCAAGCCTGTTCACGGAGCGCAGGAGGGTGCTCTTGCCCGATCCCGAGGGTCCGATGATGAGGACCACCTCGCCCTTTTCCACCGCGAGGTCGACGCCGCGCAGGGCCTGGACGGTCCCGAAGGTCTTGACCGCCCCCCTTATCTCAATGAACGTTGCCATGGTGCCTCAGTTTTTCTTCCATGAGCGCCACCAGGCGCGAGAAGAACAGGGTCATCACCAGGTAGATGAGGGCGATGACGGTGTAGCTTTCGAAATACCTGAAGGATGTGGACGCGTACTCCCTGCCCCGGCGCAGGAGGTCCGACACCGCGAGTATGGACACCAGGGAGGAGTCCTTGAGGAGCGCGATGAATTCGTTCCCGATGGGGGGAAGGATGATCTTCACGGTCTGGGGGATGATGATCTTGCGCATGGCCATGGAACGGCTCATGCCCAGGGCGAGGGCCGCTTCCATCTGCCCCTTGGGCACGGCCTGGATGCCCGCCCGGAAAATCTCCCCCATGTAGGCGCCGTAGCAGATGGACATGGCCAGGATGGCGGCGGGCGGTCCTTGGAGCTTAAGAAGAGGCCCCAGGGCGTAATAGATGTAGAAGAGCTGGACCAGGAGGGGTATTCCCCGGATTATCTCCACGTAGACCGTGGCTATCCTGTTGATCAGGGTATTGTGGGAGATCCGGCCCAGGCCCGCGAAAAGCCCGATGACCAATGAGAAGACGATGGAGATTATGGTCACGCTGAAGGTGGCCACGAGCCCGTCTGGGACGAAGGCCAGGATCTTCAGGTAGGGGTTGGGGCTGAGGATGGGGAGGATGACGAGGAGGGCTATGGCGCCGAAGAACGATATGTTCCAGGCGGAAAGCGCCCCACCCTGGTCCCGGGAGGGGATCAGGGTGCCGTCCGTGACGTTTATGGTCGTCCTTTGGGACTCCGGGGCGTTCTTCGTCATCCTTTCGGGGTCCTTACTTGAGCCACTTGGCGGCGATTTCGTCCAGCTTGCCCGATTCCTTGACCTTGGCGAGGCCTTCGTTGAAGAGCTTGCGGGTCTTTTCGTCGCCCTTCTTGAAGGCGAAGCCGAGCCACTCGTCCGTGAAGGGCTGGCCTACGATCATGAGTTTTTCCTGGTAGGTGGGATTCTGGAGGGCGAAGTTGGCGGCGATGGGGGAATCCGCGACCACGCCGTCGATGTTGCCGTTTGCCAGGTCTTCGAAGGCCAGGCCGACTTCATCGTAGGACTTGAGTTCGACGCCCGAAGCCTTTTCGATCTCGATGGCGCCGGTGGTGCCGATCTGGGCTCCCACCTTCTTGCCCACCAGGTCGGCCAGGACGGCTACGCCTTCCGTGCCCTTGCGGACCACGAGGACCTGTCCGGCGTTGACGTAGGGATCGGAGAAGTCCATGGTGGCCTTGCGCTCTTCCGTTATGGTCACGGAGGAAGCGATGGCTTGGTAGTTCCCCGCGGCCAATCCGGCGAAAATCCCGTCCCAGGCGGTGTTCTTGATTTCAACTTCGAACTTGCCAGTCTCGGCGATCGCCTTCACCAGGTCGATGGTGAAGCCCACGATGTTCTTGTTCTCGTCGACGAACTCCATGGGGGGCCAGGTGGCGTCGGAGGCCACGACGATCTTGGTGGGCTTCTTGGCGCAGGACGAAAGCCCCGCGGAGGCGAAGACCACAAGCGCGGCGATGAGGAGGAAAGCCATGGCGGAAGACCAGGATTTCTTCATTGTATTTCTCCTTGAAAGGACAATTGTGAAAAAGGATACGGCAAACCGTATATAGTGTCAATATTCACAGGCAAACCCGCATTTTCTTCCAAGAAAGCGCCTGGCAATCCCTCATCGGCCCGGCCAGAGGAGCCTGCCCTCCCTGTCTATCCAGGTCCAGGCGCCTGAAGCCAGCTTCACCTGGGCGAGGCCCGCCTTCTTGAAGGAGTAGGCTTCCAGGTAGGCGGGGGGGATCGCGTATCGGCCCTCGGGATCCACGTATCCCCAGAGCTCCCCCTCCCGGACAGCCGCCAAGCCCTGTGAAAAGGAAAGGACCTGGCGGTAGGGGCCTCCGGCGGCGAGGCTCCCCGCTTCATCCATGAACCGCCAGCCCTTGTCGTCCTTCACGGCGGCGTATCCTTCGGAGAAGGGCCGGCCATCCTTCCAGGCCCCGGCTTCGAGATGGACATCCCCCGCCCAGTTCAGGTAGACGAGATTGTCGTCTTCGTCGGAGCAGGCCAAAAAGCCTTCGGAGAAATCGTAGGGATAGAGGACGTACAGATCCTGCTCGCTCACATCGAAGGCGATCCTGCCGGATGGGTATATGTAGCTTTCCCATGGTAGGAAGTCGTCGTCGTAGAAGACATAGGCGAGGCCTTCGGAGAAATCCCCCGCCCCGTCGTATTCCGGCTTTATCCTCCACACCCCCAGAAGGTCCACATAGCCGTAATACCGGTTCCGGGACTGCGCCAGGGCGAATCCTTCCCGGAAATCCTCTATGTCCAGGAGGACCGCGGGCATGAGGAGGGTTCCGTCCACCCCCACGAGGCCGTAGAGGGTCTTCCCTTCCTTCGTCTCCTTGAAGCGGGCCACGCCCCTGCCGAGGTCCTGGCCCGGCTCGAGGGCGTAGGCTCCCAGGGGAAGGGTGATGGCGCCTTCGGAGTCCACGATGCCCGTGCGTCCCTTCTTGTCCTTTACGATGGCGTAGCCGTTGTAGAAGGGAGAGGCCAGGTCCCATTCAGGGGAAGCCTGGATCCCGCCTCCCACGCTCCTAAAGCCGATCCTTCCCCCCTCGGCCATGGGGGCAGGGGCGTCCACGAGGCTGTTCAGGTACACGACGCCCTTGAGGCCGAAGCCCAGCTCCTCCCCCCAGGAGTCCACAAGGCCCAGGTCGCCGGCGGCCGTCATGACGGGAAAGTACTTCATGCCCGGGGCGTCCTCGGCCCTCATCCCCGACTCGGCCAAGGACCCATCCTTCCAAAGGCCGTCTTGGACTGAGCTTCCGGGACCGTAGCGGACGCCGAAGCCGTTGGGCATGCTCCGTTCCCAAAATCCCACGTAGACTGAGCCGTCCGCATAGCGGTAGGCTCCCCAGCCGTAGGAGTTGCTGCCCAGGATCGGTCCTTGGAGGACAGCCGCCTGGTAGAGGCCGAGGAACCTGGGCCTTATGGACATGGCTCCCCCGGAGCCAAGGCCCAGCCTGCCCGAGGACCAGGGCTCGTAGGCGGTTTGGAAAACCTTTCGGCCGTTGATGGCGAAGATGAGGGAGGATCCCTTCCTATGCACCGAAAGCTTGTTCGAGCCTTCGTAGCACACGATATTGTCGCTCATAGTCCAGGGTACGAGCTCCTTCTTGTCCCCGCCCTGGAAGCGGTGGATTTGGTAGAAGCCGTTGGCCGCAAGGCCGAACCAGAGGTAGTCCTTTCCGATGACGTCGCAGGCCAGGCCGTAGGCGTAGGATTCGTCCCCCGAAAGCCATTCGATTTCCAGGTCCACATAGAAATCCCCGCCCAGATCAAGGGCGAAGTCCCGGGAGAGAAGATCCACTCCTGTCCTGACGCCGTGCTTGAGGAGATATCCCAAGCCTTGGGTCCCGCCCAGGTCGGCGAACTGGCCCGAGAGCTTGGCCGACGAGACGAGCCAGGACTGGTTCTTCTCGTTCAGCCTAGACTCGAAGACCGCAGTCCTCAGGGAAGGAAGGCGGAGCTCCTCTCCCACGGGGATCCTCTGTTCGTAGAGGACGACGGAATCCACGGAGACTGTCTGGATCCCGGAGAAGGAGAATCCGATGCTCTCCCCGGAAGCGCTCTCGTAGGGGAGGCTCTTCGCCATCACGCCATTTATATGGAAGGAAAGCTGCTTCCCTTCCCTGGACACCCTAAGGAGGTTGTAGATCCCCCGGCCGTTGACCGCCGAAAAAGCCGTCCAGGGTACGAGGAAATTCGCCTTGCCCCCTTCCATCCTGACAATGCAATACTTGCCGTTCTGGGAAACGAGGAACTGGTAGTAGCGGTCCCTGTCCTTGAAGTCCCAGATCAGCCCCGCGTAGTCACCCGTCCCCGAGGAGTCGGACTTTATCTTGGCTTCCAGGATGTAGTCCGAATCCCGTCGGATGGGAAAGCCGTGGACTGTCCAGCGCCCTCCCTTCTTTCCCGTCATGGCGTAGACGCCGCCGGCCACCTCGTATTTGTAGTCCTCCGTGTCGCCCACGGTCCACTGGTCGCCGTTGTCCTTGAATTCTTCCCGCCAGGAGATGGTGGGTGTGGCGCCAAGGGCCAGGCCGCAGACGCCGATCCACACCGCCGCAATACACACAATGAGGAAACTTTTTTGCATCGCCTTCATGCTCCATATCCTAGGCCAGTCGCGCCGGCTTTTCCAGGGTTGCGCCCCCGCTTCGGTATCGCTAGGATTCACCCATGAAGCTGACTGTCAACTTCGATGTCCAGGAATATCCCGAAGCCGAGCTTTCCGTGGCGGAGATCATGCGCCGGAGGAAGTTCTCCTTTCCCCATGTCATCACCCGCCTGAACGGCGCCCTGGTGGAGAGGAAGGACAGGGACAGCGCACTGGTACGGGACGGGGACGACCTGGAGGTCTACCATCTCATCAGCGGCGGCTGAAAGCCCGGGCTGGCCGAAGGGCCGGGCCCGCGGAGGCCGGATCGGGACGGATCGCCCCGGGGCGCCGAAGGCCGGAGTGAGTTCCAACCCCGTCATGGCGGATTTTCCCTCCCCGTGGTATAGTCAAGGCATAATATCTTTTCCCCAAGGACAAGGAACATGAAGAAGCATCTGCCGATCCTCGCGTTGATCCTTTTCTGCGCAACTGCGGCATTCGCCCAAGGCGCCGAAAGGAACCTGCAGAAAATCTATCCCGTGGATTCTGACGTGTACAAAGCCCTCACCCTCCTCTATGTTGACCAGGGCATGGCCTTGCCCTCCACCACCGGCCCCTGGAGCGGCGACGAGCTTTTGGGCATGGCCGAAAAGATCGACAGGACCAAGCTCGCCTCCGGCGCCGCGGCGGCCTACGACTTCGTCCTATCGGCCCTGGACGAGGGACACAAGCCCTTCAAGTTCGACGTCTCCGTGGCCGTGGAGGGCTACTACCACACGGATACCGCGAACTTCAAGAACGAAGGACAGTGGATCAGGGGTTTCGATGAGCGCAGCCCCTTCCTGGACATCGTCCTTGAAACCTGGCCGGCCAAGAATTTCTACGGCTACAGTTCCCTAGGCGTGCAGAACAGCCGTTACAACGGCGAAACCGCCGCGGACGGACCCACCTCCACCCTCTGGGGTTCCAGCGCCCTGACCACCAACCTACCCCTGGTGCCTCCCGCCGTCATCACCGACCTGGATTTCAACATCCCCTACCGCGCCTTCGGCTCCGTGGGCGGAAAGGGCTGGAACCTGCAGGTTGGCCGGGACAAGCTCTCCTGGGGCCCGGGCGAGTCGGGCAACTTCGTGATCGGCGACCATCTGCTGTACCACAACGTGGGCAAGCTCGCCGCCTACGGTAAGAACTTCAAGTACAGCTTCACCACGTCCTTCTTCCCCCATCCGAAGAACTACTATCCCATCATCAACTCGGGTTCCGGGGATTTCATAAACGGCGGCAGCCAGGACGCGGTGCTCTCGGGCTTGAACATGTTCATAGGACACAGGCTTGAATGGAGGATGTTCAAGGACAAGGTGGGCTTCGCCCTCACGGAAGCCATCATGTACCAGTCCGCGGACAACACCCTGGACCTCTTCATCCTGAGTCCCGCCGCGATCTTCCACAACTACTACATCCGCAGCAACGCCAACTCCATCATCTCCCTTGAGCTGGACTACAGCCCCATCAAGGGTATCAACCTCTACGGCCAGATGGCGGTGGACGAGTTCCCCCTGCCCGGCGAGCCCGTCCCCGGAGCCGACCCGGCCGCCCTCCCCAACGGTTTCGCCTTCATGGCGGGAGCCAAGCTCGCGAAGCCTGTGGGCAAGGGAATCGCCTTCGGCTCCGTTGAATGGGCCAAGACCGACCCCTACCTCTACCTCAGGGACTCGGGCGACCGGGACCAGGACCTTGGCGAGTACGGCATCAACTGGATCGTGGCGGAGCGTGAGTTCTCAAACGGCGCCAACGTGACCTACACCGAGCAGTTCCTGGGCTACCAGTACGGCGGCGACGCCATCGTGTACAACGTGAACGGAGGCTACAAGGTCTTCGGGAAATGGAGCGCCGAGGCCAACTTCTTCTACATGCTCCACGGAACCCACGACAAGTGGACCGTGTGGGGGGCCCAGGGCGACGGAGCTCCGGACACCCAGTCCACCCCGACAACCACCCATGTGACGGAAAACAACGGAGACCTGGGCTACGCCTCGAGGAACGCGGTTTCCAAGACCTTGGTCGTGGGGGCGCGGGGTTCCTACTCCATCCTCAAGAACCTCAAGGCCTACGGGCAGCTGGACTACATCAACATAGTCAATCCGGGCAACATATCCGCAAATCCCGCCATCAGCGACATCCAGCTCACCGCGGGGATCAAGTACACGTTCTAATCCCGCCCGGCCGGGGCATGCCGCCAGGAGAGCCCTGCGCGGCATG
>JBFLXC010000112.1:0-8654 GCA_040757435.1 Spirochaetota bacterium
ACCCTGCACTCACCCAACGACCGCTACCTCAACGACGAGCAGGTGGCCCAGACCGTGGGACAGTTCTTCGCCCGCGTCGGGCTGGACGTCAAGGTCCAGGCCCTGCCCTACAGCGTCTTCGGCACCGCCGCCACCAAGCTCGAGTATTCGATCTTCCTCATGGGATTCGGCAACACCACAGGCGACGCCGCCCGCGGCATGACCGCCGTCCTGGCCACCTACGACGCCGCGTCGGGGCTGGGGGCCAACAACCGGGGCCGCTATTCCAACCCCGAGTTCGACAAGTTCATCAAGGCCGCGGCCGTGGAAAGCGACGAAGACAAGCGGGAAGCCTTCCTGCAGGACGCCGCGCGCGTGGCCTTCAAGCAGGACCACGGGATCCTTCCCCTCTACTTCCAGACCATCACCTGGGCGGTGCGCAAGGGCCTGTCCTACGAACCGCGCATGGACGAATACACCCTGGCCAACAAGGTGACCATCGTCAAGTAATCCTCTCTTCCGGTCCCCCCTGTCCAAGGCCGACGGGCCTTGGACAGGGGGACTGTTTCCGCACCTGAAAGGATAGCCCTGCCATGACCGTGTTTATTATCCGAAGACTGCTCCAGAGCGTAGTCCTCGTCCTTGCGATGTCCATCCTGGTTTTCCTGGGCGTCTACGCCATAGGGAATCCCGCCGACATCCTCATAGCCCCGGACGCCACGGAGGAGGAGAGGACGGCCATCGTCCAGCACTTCGGCCTGGACAAGCCCCTCTACGCCCAATACGGAAGGTTCCTGGGCAACGCCCTCAAGGGGGACATGGGGAACTCCTTCAAGTTCAACGAGTCCGCCCTGAAGCTCATAGCCGAGCGGATCCCCGCCACCCTGGAACTCGCCTTCGCCGCCCTCTTCATCACCATCCTCCTGGGCATCCCCTTGGGCTTGTACGCGGGCTTCAAGCCCGCAGCCATCCCCTCGAAGATCATCATGGGGGTCTCGGCCTTCGGATTCTCCGTCCCTGTATTCTGGCTCGGCCTCATGATGGTCATGGTCTTCGCCGTCATGCTGGGCTGGCTGCCCGCCTCGGGGAGGGGAAGGACGGTGGACCTTTTCGGCGTACCCGTGAGCTTCCTCACCTGGGACGGGATAAAGCACATGATCCTGCCTGCCATCAACCTCTCCTTCTTCAAGCTTTCCCTGATCATCCGCCTCACCAGGGCGGGCACCCAGGAAGTGATCCGCAGCGACTATGTGAAGTACGCCAAGGCGAAGGGGCTCAAGTCCTCCCGGGTGGTCCTGGTCCACGTGCTGAAGAACACCCTGATCCCCATCACCACCGTCCTGGGCTTGGAATTCGGCCGCACCATCGCCTTCGCCACGGTGACGGAGACGATCTTCGCCTGGCCCGGCATGGGCAAGCTCATCATCGATTCAATTTCCACCCTGGACAGGCCTGTCATCGTCGCCTACCTGATGATGATCGTCCTCATGTTCATCCTGATCAATCTCGTGGTGGACATCGTGTACTCCCTCCTCGATCCGAGGGTGAGGCTTGAGGAGAAAGCATGAAAGGAACGAAATTCCGAGACAGGCCCCTGGGCAAGGCCCTGGCAGAGTACGCCGAAAGCCCCGTGGCCGTGGCCGCCTTCTGCATCGTGGCCGTCTTCGTCCTGGCAGCGCTCTTCGCCAGCCAGATCGCCCCCCAGGATCCCTACGACCTGGCCAGCCTGGACCTTCTGGACGGGGGCCTCGAGCCCATGTCCAAGAGCTTCTCCGGCTCCACCTACCTCCTGGGCACGGACGAGCAGGGAAGGGACATGCTTTCCGCCATCCTGTACGGCCTGAGGATAAGCCTTTCCGTGGGAGTGATGAGCACCATCCTCGCCTTCGCGCTGGGAACCTCGCTGGGCCTCATAGCGGCCTACAAGGGCGGCCGATTCGAAACCCTCCTCATGCGGGTGGTGGACCTCCAGCTGAGCTTTCCCGCCCTCCTCATCGCCCTGGTGCTCCTGGTCATCCTGGGCCAGGGGGTGGACAAGATCACCCTCGCCTTGGTCATAGTCCACTGGGCATATTTCGCCCGCTCCGCCAGGGGCAGCGCCATGGCGGAGAGGAACAGGGAATACATCGAAGCCGCCCGCGCCCTCAGGCTGGGCGAGGCCCGGATCATCTTCCGGCACCTCCTGCCCAACGTCCTGCCTTCCATCATAGTCATCGCCACCACCATGGTGGCCAGGGCCATCTCCACCGAGGCCACCTTGAGCTTCCTGGGCATAGGCCTTCCCATAACCGAGCCTTCCCTGGGCCTTCTCATATCCAACGGCTTCAGGTACCTCCTCTCGGGCAAGTACTGGATAAGCTTCTATCCCGGCATAGCCCTGGTGATAGTGATCGTCTCCCTGAACATGATGGGCGACCGGCTGAGGGATGTCCTGAATCCCCGGCTCAAGAGGTGAGGGGGGGAAGATGAGCAAGGAACAGAAGGCGGCGGCGGACGACACCCTTGTCGTCCGGGGCCTCAAGACCCATTTTTTCACCAAGGCCGGCATCGTGAAGGCCGTGGACGACGTATCCTTCTCCCTCAGGCCCGGCGAGATCCTCGGCCTTGTGGGCGAGTCGGGCTCGGGCAAGAGCGTCACGGGCTTTTCGATCCTCGGCCTCGTGGACGAGCCTGGAAGGATCGTGGAAGGCGAGATACTCCTCAAGGGCGAGAACCTGCGCGAGGCCGACGAGGAGAGGAGGAGGTCGTTGAGGGGCTCCGCCATGGCGGCGATCTTCCAGGATCCCCTCATGACATTGAATCCGGTGCTCAAGGTGGAAACCCAGATGTGCGAGGCTGTCCTCGCCCATTCCCGGGTTCCCAAGGAAGAAGCGAGGAGGCGGGCTGTCGCCGCCCTGGCCAAGGTGGGCATCCCCGCGGCCGAGGAAAGGCTGGGCTCCTATCCCCACCAGTTCTCCGGGGGAATGCGCCAAAGGGTCTGCATCGCCATAGCCCTCTTGAACGAGCCCGCGCTGATCATCGCCGACGAGCCCACGACGGCCCTGGACGTGACCATCCAGGCCCAGATACTCCATGAGATGCGGGCCCTCTGCGCCCAAAGCGGGACCTCCCTGATATGGATCACCCACGACCTTTCCGTGGTGGCGGGCCTTGTGGACAAGATCTGCGTCATGTACGCCGGGAAGATCGTGGAGCGGGGCTCGGTGGACGACATCCTGGACCACCCCCGCCATCCCTACACCCGGGGGCTCATCCGCTCGGTGCCATCAAGGACGGCACGGGGGAAGGAGCTCTACCAGATCCCCGGCATGATGCCCTCTCCCCTGGCATTGGGAGAAGGCTGCGCCTTCAAGGACCGCTGTCCACGGGCGGATGCCGCCTGCGGAGCCCAGCCTGAGGAAGTTTCCCTGGGAGAGGGCAGGACCTGCCGCTGCTTCCACCCCCATCCCGAGGAGGAGCCGGTATGATGCTCGCGGCCGAAAACCTGTCCAAGGTCTTTTCGAAGGACCTGGATCTGTCGGAAAAAATCGCCCTGAAGCTGGGCGCCAAGATCGGTAAGAGGGCCGTGCACGCCGTGGATTCCGTCGATTTCGCCATCGCCAAGGGCGAAGTGGTGGGCCTCGTGGGCGAGTCTGGCTGCGGCAAGTCGACCCTGGGGCGGATGGCCGCCGGCCTCATCGCCCCGACATCGGGCCAGGTCCTCTTCCAGGGCGTGAATCCCGCCTTGGCCAGGAGCAGGGAGGAACGCAAGTCGGCGCTCAAGATCCAGATGATCTTCCAGGATCCCTACGCATCCCTCAACCCGCGGATGAAAGTGCGGGACATCGTGGGGGAGGCTCCCCTGGTCCACGGCCTTGTGGACAAGGATGGCCAGAAGGAGTGGGTGGCCGATACCTTGAGGCGCTGCGGCCTGGACCCCGCCTACATGGACCGCTACCCCCACCAGTTCTCAGGCGGCCAGCGCCAGAGGGTGGGCATAGCCCGCGCCTTGGCAGTCAGACCCGAGTTCATAGTGGCCGACGAGGCGGTGGCTTCCCTGGACGTTTCCATCCAGGCCCAGATCCTCAACCTCTTCATGAGGCTCAAGGAGGAACTTTCCCTGAGCTATCTCTTCGTCAGCCATTCCATCGGCGTGGTGAAGCACATTTCAGACCGGGTCATGGTCATGTACCTGGGACGCCTTGTGGAGGAGGGAGGGACGGAGGAAATCTTCGGAAATCCCAACCATCCCTACACCAAGGCCCTCCTGAGGGAGGTCCCCAAGCTCGAGGACCGGAAGGCCAGCTACAACCCGATTAAGGGCGAGATTCCTTCGCCCTTGGACCCTCCCTCTGGATGCCACTTCCATCCCCGCTGTCCCCACGCCATGCCCCGGTGCCGCCAGGAGGCTCCGAAGATCCGCGAAATCGCCCCCGGCCGCCGATCCGCCTGCCACCTGAACGATTCGAAGGTCTGAAGGAGGACCGGCCATGGAAGATCAAGGCTATGTGCTTCTCTCGGACCTGATGGTTGGGATGCGGGACGGCGTCCGCCTGGCCACGGACGTCTATCTTCCCGCGGACGGCCGGACCAAGGGTCCCTATCCGGCCATCCTTGAGAGGACCCCCTACGGCAAGACCGTCCCCTCCCGCTCGGAGCGGAGCGTAGCCGACCCCGTTCCGCTGGGGCGCGCCGAGGTGGCGGCTTTCTTCGTGGCCCGGGGTTACGCCTTCGTCTACCAGGACTGCCGGGGTACCCACGGTTCCGAGGGGGAGTTCACCAAGTACCTGTCCGAGGGCGAGGACGGCTACGACACGATCCAATGGATGGCCGGCCAGGCTTGGTGCGACGGCAGGGTGGGGACCATGGGCCTGTCTTACGCCGCCCACACCCAGGTGGCCGCCGCCTGCCTCTCTCCCCCCGCCCTCAAGGCCATGTTCGTCGACTCCGGGGGATTCTACGACGCCTACCAGGGCGGGATACGCCAGGGCGGCGCCTTCGAGCTCAAGCAGGCCACCTGGGCGATGCGCCAGGCCATGCAGAGCCCCGAGGCCCAGGCCGATCCCCTCCTGCTCGCCGCCCTCCAGGCGGAAATGAAGGACATAGGCGCCTGGTTTTCCCGCCTGCCCTGGCGCAAGGGCCAATCCCCCCTGCGCTGGCTCCCGGAATTCGAGGACTACCTGTTCGAGCAATGGCAAAACGGCTCCTACGGGGACTATTGGCGCAGGCTGGGCATCTGCGCCAAGGCCTTCATGGACAGGATCGCCGATGTGCCGGCCGTCTTCATGTCCAGCTGGTACGATCCCTATCCCCGCACCGCCACGGAGGACTACCTGGGAATGAAGCGCCAGGGCAAAGGGCCGGTGAGCCTCATCCTGGGCCCCTGGACCCACGGGGACCGCTGCCTCAGCTACTCTGGGGACGTGGATTTCGGCCCCTTCGCCGCCTTGGAGGGGTCCATGGCCGAAAGCTTCCTCCACCTGCGCCTCTCCTTCTTCGACCGTTGGCTCAAAACCCCGGGTCGGGCGAAAGAAGCCGCGCAGGAGCCGGAGCTGCGCTATTTCAGGATGGGCGGAGGCTCGGGCCGGAAGAACGGAAGCGGCAGGCTTGACCACGGCGGACGCTGGATGGAGTCCTCCTCATGGCCCCTTCCCGGTACGGAATGGCGATGCTACGCCCTCCAGCCGGAGGGAAGGCTCAAGGAGCTTCCCGCGTGCTACTCCCCGGGCGATCCTTCCCCGAGGTCGAAGGCCAGCTACCGCTACGATCCCGACAATCCCGTGCCCTCCATCGGAGGGACGATAACCTCGGGCGAGCCCATCATGCGGGGAGGGGCCTTCGACCAGGTCGAGGACCCCCGGTTCTTCGGCTGCAAGGCGCCCTTCCTGCCCCTGGCCTCCCGTCCCGACATCCTGGTCTTCGAAACCGACGCCCTGGAAGAGGACCTGGAGGTCACAGGTCCAGTGGTCCTCCACCTCAAGGCTTCGTCGGACTGTCCCGACACCGACTTCACCCTCAAGCTCATCGACCTCTATCCCCCCAGCGCGGACTATCCCCGGGGCTTCGCAATGAACCTCACCGACGGCATCCTCAGGGCGAGGTACAGGAATTCCTGGGAAAATCCCCAGCCCATGGAGCCCGGCCGGGTCTACGACCTGACGATCGAGGCCTTCCCCACCTCGAACCTCTTCCGCCGGGGCCACAGGATCCGCCTGGACGTCTCCAGCTCGAATTTCCCCCATTTCGACGCCAACCCCAACACGGGCGAGCCCGAGGGATGCTCCCGGGGATCAAGGGTGGCGACCAACACCATCTACTTCGGCGGCGCCTCCCCCTCCCGCCTCGTGCTACCCGTCGCAGGACCAAGGGAAGGCTAGGCTCCGGAAGGCACCCTGCACAACCCGGCAAGAACTGTCGGGAATTGCGCCTCCCAAGCCGGTATAGTAGCATCGAGACCGACGGCAAGGAGGGGCTGTGGACTGGCAGACGAGGATGGCCGGGGCGCTGGACTACATGGAATCTCACATCAAGGGGGAGGTCAGCTTCGGCGCGGCCGCGGCGGCGGCGAATTGCTCCACCTTCCACTTCCTGCGCATGTTCGAAGTTGTCACGGGCATGGGGCCTGCGGAATACCTGCGCAGGCGCAGGCTTTCCATGGCGGCCCTGGAGCTTGCCTGCGCCGGGACGGGCGCCGGGAGACCCAGGATCATAGACCTGGCCATGGACTACGGCTACGATTCCGCGGACGCCTTCACCAGGGCCTTCAAGCGGGAGTTCGGCCGCCTGCCCAGCGAGGCACGCAAGCCCGGCTGCCCCCTCCATGTCTTTCCGCGCCTGGCCTTCACCGTCGCTCTCAAAGGAGATACACCCATGGAATACCGAATCGAGAAGGGGCCCGCCCTGAGCCTGGCCGGATTCAGCATCAGGACCAAGGGAGGGGAGGGCGGCAGCTTCGCTGAGGTCCCCAAGTTCTGGGCGGCCTCGATGAGGGACGGCCGCTTCGCCGCCCTCTGCGCCAAGGCATCGGGGAGCAGGGTCGGCGTCTGCGGGGTCTGCCATTCCTGCGACGACATCTCGGGAGATTTCACCTACAGCATCGCGGCGGAGATAGCCCGGGACGAAGCTCTCCCCGAAGGATGGGACAGGATCGAGGTGCCCGCGTCGACCTGGGCAAAGTTCACCTCCCGGGGTCCCTTGAGCAAGAACTTCAAGGATGTCATAAAAAGGATCTACTCCGAATGGTTCCCCGCCTCCGGACGGGAGCATGCGGGAACCCCGGAGCTCGAGTACTATCCCGACCTGCCCGACACCGAGGCGGCGGACTACTGGTGCGAGTACTGGGTGCCGCTCAAGCAGGAGTAGAGGCATGGCGGCGCGGCGAAAGGAGAAGGCATGAAAAAGAGGGCCCTGGGAAAGACCGGGCAGCAGGTTTCCGCATTGGGATTGGGCTGCATGGGCATGACGGGCCGCTACGGCCCCTTCGACAAGGCGGAAGACCTGGCGGTGCTCAAAAGGGCCCTTGACATCGGGATCGACTTCCTCGACACGGCGGACATGTACGGGAACGGAGAGAACGAGCTCCTCGTCTCGGAAATCCTTTCCGGCCGGAGGGACGAGGTCTTCCTGGCCACGAAATTCGGATTCCGCTACCGCGAGGGAGGCGGCGCCTACATCGACGCGAGCCCGAAATATGCGAAAAGCGCCATAGACGCTTCCTTGCGGCGCCTCAAGACCGACCATGTGGATCTTTACTACGCCCACAGGGTCGACCCCCAGGTCCCGGTGGAGGAAACCGTGGGGGCCATGGGGGACCTGGTGCGGGCGGGCAAGGTCCGCTTCGTGGGACTCTGCGAAGCCTCGGAGGCAAGCATCCGGAGGGCCCACAGGGAATATCCGCTGGCGGCGGTGCAGAGCGAATACTCACTCCTCACCCGGGAGCCCGAGGCGGGGGTCATTCCGGCCTGCGCGGAGCTCGGCATCGCCTTCGTGCCCTACAGCCCCCTCTCCCGGGGCCTTGTGACCGGAGCCATGCCCGCGATGGAGGACCTGGCGGCGGACGATTTCCGCAGGACCCTGCCCCGGTTCGAGGGCGGTCACCTGGAGAACAACCGTAAGCTCGCCCGAGCCTTCGCCGACCTGGCCTCCTCCCTGGGCTGCACCGCCGCCCAGCTGGCCCTCGCGTGGATACTCCACCAGGGGGAGACGATAATCCCCATCCCCGGAACGAAGAAGATCAAGTATCTGGAAGAGAACGCCGGCTCCGCGGAGCTGGAGCTCGGCAAGGCGGATTTGGAAAAAATCGAGGAACTGCTGAAGGCCTACCCCTCCGTCGGCCCCCGCTACGATCCGGGCAATCTCAGCCTGGTAGGCCGCTGAACTCCCGGCTGGAGGCGATGACCGCGGCTTGGCCGCGGAAATCCTCCAGCTCCCTGAGCCAGAAAGCCCTTCCTCCCCAATCGGGAAAATCCCGGGCGAACCAGGCGTCCCCCCGCTGCAGGGACCTCCAGGCCAGGAAATGGAGCATGCGGTAGAACCGCAGGGTTTCCACAAGGCCGAGGCTTCCGGGGGCCAGGAAGGAGAATTCCGAGTAGCCTTCCTCCAGGAGCGAGAGTTCCCTGGCGCTTTCCCGGGCGGAGCCGGGCAAGAGCAGCCAAAGGTCCTGGACCGGAGGCCCTTCCATCATGTCGTCGAAGTCC
>JBFLXC010000113.1:0-8637 GCA_040757435.1 Spirochaetota bacterium
TCTGCATGGGCAGCTTCGTGCTTTCCGGCGGACTCTGGGGGGCCGGGGCTTCCGGCACCGCCAAGACCTTCATACTCTACATCTCCGTGGCCGCCGGAGGGGCGATAGGATACAGCCTGTCGGGGGGGCTTCAAGGACTGCGCGGGGCCTTCCCCGTCCATCCCTGGTTCAGTCTCTTCGGACGGGGCTTCGCCACCGACGCATCCGCGGGCTTTTCCCTCATCGTCGGAGTCCTCTCGACCCAAACCTACCTGCAGGCCCTCCTGTCCGCCCGGGACGACAAGGCGGCGGTGCGAGGAAGCCTGGCGGGAGCCTTCCTCATCCCTCCCATAGGGCTGGCCGGGGTGGTGATAGGGCTGTTCATGCGACTGAACCATCCCGGGATCAGTCCTTCTTCCGCCTTTCCCTCCTTCGTCCTCGGCTACCTGCCTCCCTGGCTGGGGGGCATCGTGTTGGCTTCCCTCTTCATCGCAGTCCTGGGCACTGGCTCCGGCCTCGCCCTTGGGATCGGTGTGATATTGTCGAAGGATTTTTACGCCCCCAGGCTCCGAACCCAAAGACCTGGGGCGAAGGCTGGCGAGGCCGAACCGGGTGCGTTAGCCGCGGCTGGGGACAGGAAGGTGCTGCGCTTTTCCAGGATCGCCATTGCCGCTGTCTTGGCTGCGGCCGCCTTGTTCAGCACCGGGAACATGAAAAGCCTCATCCTGCAGTGGAGCTACCTTTCCATGGGGCTCCGTGGCGCTGCCATCCTCGCCCCCCTGATCGGGGCGCTTTTCCTCAAGGGGAGGATCGACAAGGCCTGGGCCCTGGCCTCCATGGCCCTGGGTCCGGCCGCCATGGTTCTCTGGAAGGGTATTTTCCCCCGCGGCCTCGATCCCCTGGTTCCTGGGGTCGCCTTGAGCTTCGGCCTCATGGCCTTGGGGTTTTTCCTGCGCCTGGGATCAAGGCCTGAGACCTAGAGCTCAGAGGCCAGGTCTAGGCGATCATGAGCCCCGCCTAAGGAATCCCAGGTCCGCCCCTTCGCCCATATGCCGCCTCGCCGCCGACTCGAAGGCTTCCAAGGGCAGCTCTCCCTCTCTTTCGAGGTACTCCGCCGCGGCGGCGAGAAGGGCGGACTTCGCCCCGCCCATCTGCCGGTAGGGGCCTGCGACAAGGGACTTCGCCTTTCCTTCTCCGATGATGGCTCTGCATTCTTCCTCAAGACTTAAGTCCACATGGACGGCGCCCACATGCTTCGCCTTAAGAAAGCTTTTGACTTTTTCAAAGCCATCGGATGAGGTGATGAGGAGGGCGTCGGGGTTTCCCGCCCCGGTGTAGCGGACAGGAGCGTCGGACACGATGAGTTCCGCCATTGAAAAGCCTATTCCCACGGTCACGGGATAAGAGCCCTTCTTGGAAACGTGCAGACCGCAGGACATGGCGGCCTGGGCCATGATTTCCGCCGCCGTCTGCACGCCTTCTCCCGCCGATCCGGCGAAGACAATGGATATCCTGCGGGCTGCCTTGGATGCATGCGGATTGCTTCCGCCGCGCCAGGACGGACCCGGCTCCCACCCGATAGCCGCCGCCTTCGTCCGCTCAAGGAGGGAACGCCGGGGGCCGGCTCCGGCCTCCAGAGCCGTTTCCTTCCTCGGATTCCTGAAGGTAGGAAGGGAAATCCCCGCTTCCTTGGCGATAGCGGCGGCGCTTTTCCCGGGATTCAGCTTGGTCCCATGGCTTGTGCAGAGCTCAAGGACTTCAAGGAAGGCGAAGCCTGGGGAAGATAGGATTTCGGCCACCTCGGCGTCCATGGAGGAGGAAGCCACGGCCCTCTTCGCCAGGGGGGCGCCGGCGGCGGCGACAAGGGCGGTCAGGTCTATGCCCTGGTCGGGCTTCCCTTGCGGCATGATCGGCGTCTTGTACCCGCAGGGCGTGAGGGAGGAAGGCTGGCCGCCTGTCATGCCGTAGAGCATGTTGTTGTGCACGATGACCTTGAGGTCGAGGTTCCGGTGCGCCGCGTCCAGAAGATGCTGAAGACCGATCGTGGCTCCGCCGTCGCCCAAAAGGACGATTATCTTCTTGCCGGGATTCTCAAGGCCGTAGCGGATTCCCGAGGCCAGGGCCACGGAACGGCCGTGGAGGCCGTGGATCGTGTGGGTGGAGAATTCCTTGTCGATTATTCCAATGCAGCCGATGTCGGTGACGACAACCACGTCCAGGGGCGAGAGGCCCGGCAAGGTTTCCAGGGCTCTCCCCAGGCTTTTCGCCACCAGGCTGTGGCCGCAGCCCTTGCAGAAGGGGAGCCTTTCGACTGCCAAAAATTCAGCGCTCATCGTAGGGCCTCCTCGACGATGTCCTGGGGAGAGATCATCCTTCCCACGGCATTCGTCCCGGAAACTCCAGGTCTGCCTGCCTCGCCGAAAAGGATTTTGCGGTACTGGCCGTCGTGGTTTTCCTCCGCCACCACGACGCGCCGGTATTTGGAGGCTATCTCCAGGTATTCCGGGGGGACTGGGAAGATGGTCCCGGGCAGGAGGAGAGAGACGGGCCTGCCCATCCTTGCGAGGATATCAGCCGCGTCCCGGGCCGCTTCGGCGGTGACGTCGAAGGCTATAACAAGGGTATCACCTCCCCCGGGAAGGTACTCGAACTCCGTATAGCTCCGTAGGTTCCCGACGATTTTATCGTACAGCCTCGCCGTGTTCGCCAGGGCTTCGGGAGAGGAATGCTGGAGGTCCCCCTTCTGGTCGTGGGTGGAGGCGGTGAGCCTCACCCTGGCCGATCCGCTTCCCAGGGGAAGGAAGTCCGGCGCCCCTTCCTTGGCGGCGGAGTAGGGGAGGTAGGCGCCCGGGCCTTGCCAGGTCTTCCTGCCGCATTTGTTCAATGATGGGAGGGATGCCAGGTCCCAGTCCCTCAGGGTCATGGCCATCTCCTTGGAGGTAAGGAGGACGGTGGGAGTCCGCAGGGCTTGGGCTGTCTCCACCGCCTTGGCTGCCATGGTCCAGCAGCCTTCCAGGCTGGACGGGCAGAATACCGGCACAGGGTAGCCGCCGGAATTTATACCCCTCAGCAGAAGCAGATCTCCCTGGGCGTTGCAGGTCGCGCTGCCTGTGGCCGGCCCCAGCCGCTGGGCCAGGATTATGAGCATGGGCAGCTCCATCATGAAAGCCATGCCTATGGATTCGAGCATGAGGGCCAGGCCGGGATAGGATGTGGCCGTCATGGGCATCTTTCCGGCGGCGGAAAGGCCCGACATCCATTGCAGGGTGCTAATCTCGTCCGTGGCGGGCAGGACCAGGGGGAACCTCTTGCTGGAATACAGGTAGAGAAGGTTGGCGGGGGTGATGGGATAGCCTACGAAGGAGTCCACGCCCGCCTGGGCCGCGGCCTCCACCATGAGGAGCGAGCCGTCCACAAGGGACCGCGCCGCCGTGCCGGGAATCTTGTCATGCATCGGTGCCTTCCTTCATGCCCTCCGCGGCGATCCTCGCCAAGAGGAGGGACCTGTATCTGTTCGCCGCGTCGTCGGACCGGGAATTGAGGACCGCCGGGACCGATGCTCCCAGCACGAGGCCTCCCCAGACCGCCTCGCCGTGGAACTTGAAGCTCTTGCCCAGGGCGTTGGCCGTCTCAAGGTTGGGGGCGAGTATCATGTCCGGCCTTCCACATACCTTGGAATCCACCAATCCCTTGGAGCGGGCGCAATCCATATCGATCGCCGCGTCATAGCCGAAGGGGCCTTCCACCACGCAGCGGCCGAACTCGCCCCTGGCGCCCATGGCTGCCAATGCCGCCGCGTCGGTGGTGGCGGGCATCTTCTCGCTCACCGTCTCCACCGCCGCGAGGGCGGCGACAAGGAAGGGATCCCTCCCCAAGGCGGAGAAAAGGGGGAGTGCGTTCCTGACCACCTGGGCCTTCTCCGCGGCTCCCGGGGCGACCAGGATGGCGTTGTCGCTCACCCCAAGCAGCTTGGGGTAGCTGGGCATCTGGAATACGCTGAGGTTCGAGAGGACCGGCGCTTTCCTCAAGCCCGAGGTCTTGTCGAGGATCGCCTTCAGGTAGTACTCCGACTTAAGGCTCCCCTTGACCAGGATCTTCGCTCCCCCCTCCCGCACGGCCCGCACCGCCAAGGCCGCCGCCTCAGCGGGGCCAGCGGCGGGATGAATGACGAATCTTCCTGGGTCCAACCCCAGGGAACGGAGCGTCGCGAGGATCTTTTCCTCCTCTCCCGCCAGGTGGCAAAGCCCCGCGAAGCCCGCTTCCTGGGCCTTGGCGAGGCTTTCCAGCACTTCCCGGTCCTCAGCCTGGGCCACCGCGATGTCCACCGGCCCAAGGGCCCTCGCCATGGCTTCCACATCCGCGTAGGAAACCGCTCCCCCTTCAACGCTTCTCCGCCTAACCTGGGCGGCCTTGGTGCGCGGAGGCTTCCAGCCCAGGGCGAAGAGAGGATCCGTCTTCTCCCTGGGGAGCACGCAGCCGGGCCAATCCATGGCCTTGTCCTTTCCTGAAAGGACCTCCAACACCGCCTCGGCTATGGCTTCGTTTTCGTTCTCCCCCGGATAATGGAAAACCGGCGCCAGCTTTCCGCACTTCTCGATGATCCGGGCGGAAAGGTAGGGATCCTTCGACACTCCCCCGGTGAGGATTATCCCGTGGAGGTCGAAGTCCAGCACCGAGGCCATGGCTCCGATTTCCTTGAGCACCTGGTAGGCCATGGCGTCCACCACGAGGGCGGCGGCCTTGTCTCCCGACTCCCTCAGGGCCTCCACCTCCTTGAGGTCCTTGGTGCCGAAGTAGGCGAAAAGACCTCCCTGGCCGTAAAGCCGGTCCAGGAGATCCTCCCTTGTCCATTCTCCGGAAAAGCAGGCTTCCAGGAGCGGTATGGGAGGGACGCCTCCGGCCCGTTCCGGGGTGAAGGGGGCTCCCTCCATGCGGTTGTCGCTGTCTATGATCCTTCCGCCCGAGACGGGGGCGATGGAAAAGCCTCCCCCCAGGTGGCAGGCCACGGCTCGCAAGGACTCGAAGGGAATACCGAGCCTCGCGGAGAGCTTCTTGGCCGTGGCGCGGATGTTCAAGGCGTGGACGAAGGAAAACCTAGGGAAGAGGGGGGAGCCTGAAATCCTCGCGATGTCTTCCATCTCGTCCACTCCGACGGGATCCACCGCGAAGGCGGGGGAACCGAACTCCAGGGAGAAATCGTAGGCCATGGGAGCGGCCAGGTTCGAGGCGTGGCGGTAGACCGGCGTATCAAGGCAATACGCTGAAAAGGTTTCGTCGATGCGGATCGTGCCCGAGGGGACGGGAGGAACCATGCCCCCTATTGCGCCTACCGCGGCCACGCTTCTTCCCGCGAGGACCTTGTCAAGGAATTCCCGAACCCGGGCCTTCCTCCGGTCCTTGTCGTCCCGTGGGTCGAGACCGGTGTCGATAGGGGAGAGGGGCATGGTTTCGTTGGCAAGGCAGTCCAGGCCTTCGCGCCCAGCTCGATACAGGGCGCACTTGGTGGAAGTGGATCCGGTGTTTACGACGAGGATGATGTCGCTGGATTGAGTCATGGGAAGGCTCCTGGGATGCGTCGTCCGGAAAGGATCTCACGCTCCGCAGCTTCCGTCAAGGCAAGGCGTCAGACGCCCGAGGAACATCCGCAGGACTGCCGCACCATGAGGCGGGTGGGGAGGATTACCTGGTGCTCCCTCGTTCCGCCCAGTTCGAGGATCTTCATGATGGTCTCCATGGCCACGGCTCCAATATCGTGCATGGGCTGCCGGACGGTGGTGAGGGAGGGGCTGAGGAACTCCGAAAAGTAGGAGTCGTCGAAACCTGTGATGGCCATGTCCTCAGGCACCCGCAATCCCGCCTCGCGGCAGTATTGGAGCGCTCCCAGGGCTATCTGGTCGTTGGCGGCGAATACTGCGTCGTAGCTCCGATCCGACAATGCCGCCTTGGCCTTCGCATACCCCGATTCGCGGGTGAAGTTTCCGTAGCGGACATCCAGGACTTCCGGATGGTATTCCGCCTCGGAGAGTCCCATCTTGAAGCCGTAGAGCCGGTCGTTGGAGTCGAAATTGCTCTCCAGGCCGGCGAGGAAGAGGATCGACTTGAAACGGTGCTCCACATAATGGTGGGCCATCTTCCTGGCTCCGCCCACATTGTCTATGAGGACCGCCGGAGAATCGATGTCCAAAGGCGGGCGGCCGATGAAGAGGAAGGGAATTTCCCGCCTCTGGAGGGAAATCAGGAAATCGTGGGCCACCGCGTCCAGACCGTTGGAGCGGATGATGAAGGCATCCACCTTCCTCCCGTGCACCAGGGCGTCCAATCCGCGTTTGTTGCTCCTGGTCTTCAGGAGGAGATTGTAGTTCCTTTCCTCCGCCACACCTTCCGCGCCGGTGAGGAGGGAGGCGTAGTACTCGGTGAGGACGTCTGGAAGGAGCATGGCCACGGTTCGTGACTTTCCCCCCGAGAGGGCGGAGGCTGCGCTGTTCGGCGTATACCCCAAGGCCCGGATTACTTCCTCCACCTTGGCTACCGTGGAAGGCTTGACGCTGTGTTCCTTGTTGATCACCCGCGAGACCGTGGCCTTGGAATAGCCTGACAGCCGAGCGACATGATCCATGGTGACTCTTTCGTCCTGGGGGTTCGATTTCATTTGTAACCGATTTCTATTTTAATCATCTAACTCGGCTTGTCAAGTCGAGTTTTTCCAATATCCTCAAGCCTCTCTCGGCCCCGAAGGACTTCCCTTCCTCAAGCCCCGCCGCAATGTCTACGGGCCTATGGGCGTCGGAATTCACCACGCAGGCTATGTCGTACTCGCGGGCCAGATCCCAGAAACCTTCGTGGGGGTAGGGGCGCCTATGGCCTTTGTCACCCCGGACCTTAGGCTTCCTGAAGCCGTAGCCGTTGATTTCCAAAGGCGTCCCGGTAGCCTGGGCGGCCGCAAGGATATCCCTCGCGCAGGATACGGCATTTTCATCCCATGGCGCCCAATTGAAGCAGAAGAGGTCCGGATGGGCGAGGAAGGCGAAGAGGCCGCTTTCCATGGCTTTGACACTCGTCTCGGCGAAGGAAGCGAGTTCCCTGGGTTGGGATATGAGAAAGGAATCCCTCCATTCTCCCTTGTGCAGGTAGGTGTGGATGCCCACGGCGAGGTAATCCAGGGATCGCCTGCCCAGGAGCTCGTCGACCAGGAAGCCTTGGATGTCCGGCCCCCATTCGCATTCCAGCCCAGTGAATACCTTCATGGGGATCTCAAAATCCTTGGCGGCTTCCCGGGCCCCGTCCGCCGCCCGGATATAACCGTCCAGCTCCTCCAAGTCCATGCGGCTTTCGGACCAGCGGCGGTCGGGATAGGGGCAATGGTCGGAGAAACCCAGTTCCAGGATTCCCGCTTTTTTGGCGGCCTTCAGATAGTCTGGGACGTCGCCCGTGGCATGGCGGCAACGGTAGGTGTGGGTGTGGTAGGTCGTCATTTGATCCCGGGAGTTTAGCCGGGATATGGAAATATGTCGAGGAGGTCGGAGAAGCGCCCCAGGTGGAGAGGCCGCGCCACCTCCTCGCCGCAGTTGAAGGAAACCGGGAGCATACCCGCCTTCGCCGCGCCCGCGAGTTCAAAGTCCTCGTGGCCCACGAAGGCGATTTCCCGGGCTGGGAAACCTGCTTCGGCGGCGAAGGCCAGGTAGATCCCCGGGTCGGGCTTCGAGACGCCCGCGTCGATGGAGGAGACTACGCGGCGCGCTATGCACTCCAAGCCCAGGGCGCGGAACCAGGAAGCCTTTTCAGCCGCGGATTGATAGGAATTGGTTATCATGCCCAGGACGAAGCCCCGCCTTTCCAACTCGAGGAGGGTTTCCTTCTCGCCCGGGAAAAGCTCAATGGCCCTTGAGAATTCCAGTTCCTTTTCCAGGATGGCCTTCCTGGCGCCTGGATCGGAGATTCCGAGTTCGTCCAGGAAATCCTCCATGACCCGGGCCTTGCCGATGCTCCCGTCGAAGGATCGAAACATATGCCTCTTATGGCATTCCTCGGCGAAGCCCAGGTCCAGGCCGGGGGAAAAACTATCCCTGATATATGCCGCGAGGGCGGCGGCGAAGTCCCTGGACCTGCGGTAGAGCACGCCGTTTCCATCGAAGCCGATGGCTTTTATTTTTGTGTTTTCCATTCCTGCTTTTTCCATGCAATCCTCCTGACCCGGGAATCAAACGCCCAGGGATTCCAAAAACATCCTGCCTTCCGACAGCTCGGCGATGGAGCAGCTGTTCTGGAATTCGCAGGTCCTGAGCGCTCCCTCCGGAATTCTTCCGGCCAGCATGTCCCAGTCGAAGTCTCCCGAACCCGCGTACCGATGGTCCTCGACGCCAATGAGGTCGTGGAAGTGGGCTCCTATGATGCGCTGGGAATAGCGGGAAAGCCAATCCTCATGGTCAAAGAAGCCCAGCCTGTCCATGGCTTCCGCGTGCCCGCAGTCGTACCAGAATCCCAAGGCGCCCGTGGCGTCCCTTTCAAGGAGGCGCCCGAGCTCTGAGGGGGAGGGAATTTCATGGAAATGGTAGCGGTTCTCAAGGCCTAGAAGGATGCCGCGCGCCGCGGCGAAGGACCCGAGCTCGTCCAAGGATTTTTCCACTTGCCGGAGGTTCGCCTCAGCGCTCCTGGCCCGGG
>JBFLXC010000114.1:0-8366 GCA_040757435.1 Spirochaetota bacterium
GATGCCCCTGCCGTCGAGGCTTCTCTTCTGGTCGTTCATCAGGGCCAGCAAGGGGTAGACGACCAAGGTGATCCCCGGGACGAAGAGGGCGGGGAGCTGGAAGCAAAGGCTCTTGCCGAATCCCGTAGGAAAAAGGACCAACTGGCGGAAATCCTCCTCCCCCAGGCTCGCGTCGAGCACATTGGCTATGGCCATGCGCTGCAAGGGAAATAAGTAGGGTATTCCGAAATCCTTCCTCGCCCGCTCCGCCACCACATCCTCGCATGCTTCCATAGGGGTCTCCTCCCCTTTTGTTACGCAGGCAGAGGCGGCGGACGATTCTGGTTTACAGCCCTATCTTCGGACAGAGCCCCTCAAGGGGGCAGGCGCCGCCGGATCGGCAGGCGGGAGCCCTGGCGGTGCAGGTGTGCTTGCCGTGGCGGTTCAAGGCGTGGGAGAGGGCGGTGCGTCCCTCGGGATCGGTGTTGAGGGCTATCCATTCCTCGATGGCTCCGGGATCGCGGTTCACATGGATTCCAAGCCTTAACGCCACCCTCGACACATGGGTGTCCACGATGATCCCCGGCTTCCCGAAACAGGCGGAGACGACAAGGTTGGCCGTCTTCCGTCCCACCCCCGGCAGGGTCAAGAGATCCTCCATGGTGGAAGGAACCCGGGAACCGAACCGGTCCTCAAGGATTTTCGCCGTGCCGATGAGGTGTCTGGCCTTGGTCCTAAAGAAGCCCAATGAAGCGATGATGCCTTCCACATCCCTGGGATCGGCGGCCGCCATGTCCTTGGGTTCGGGGTAGGCGGCGAAGAGCCGGCCTGTGACCCTGTTCACCTGGTCGTCCGTAGTCTGGGCGCTCAAGATCACCGCGCACAGAAGCTCGAAGCAGGATGAGGAATGGAGAAGCGGCCTCGAGTCGGGCCAAAGGGGAACCAGGATGGCCTCGATTTTCCTCAGGTATTCCCGCATCCGCGGCGTAGGCATAGGCTTAGGGGAAGGTTTCTTCACAACGATGCTCCCGGGCGCCAAAACTTGACCAAACGCCCAGGGCATTATACGATGCCTTCCTGCGATTTTGGAAGGAAAGGACTGCTCCCATGAAACCTGCGCCCCAAGGCCTTGTCGATTTCATCGAACATCACGATTGCTTCTATGTGCTCGGCCACCGGGAGCCCGACGGAGACTGCATCGGTTCCCAGCTCGCCCTTGCCTCCTTCCTCAAAAGCCGTGGAAAGAGGGTCCATACCCTATCCTCCGGCCCATTCACAAGATCGGAGATCATTCATTTCGAAGGGAAGTTCAAGGCCTTCGCACCGCCTGAGCGGGACTTTGAAAGAGCCGCGGCCATCGTCGTGGACTGTTCTTCCATGGCGAGGATAGGCGCGGTGGGGGAAACCATGCCGGACGTCCCCGTGGCCTTCATCGACCACCACGCGGAAAGCGGAGAACCTGGACCGGCCGATTACCTTGACCACTCCGCCCCCGCGGTGACAGCCATGGTTTTCCTCCTCATGGAAGCCATGGGCCACAAGCCCACGAAGGAGGAGACGGAGCTGCTCTTCTTCGGCCTCGCCACGGACACAGGCTTCTTCCGGCACCTGGACGAGAGGGGGGCGGAAACCTTCGCCATAGCCGCCCGGATGGTCGAGCTAGGGGCCTCGCCCAAGAAGACGTTCATGGACATCAACGGCGGGAAATCCCTCAATTCCCGGAAGATGTTGGCGGAAATCCTCTCCCGGATCACGCCCTACTACGAAGGCAAACTCCTCGTGTCCTACGTGACCGTGGCGGACCAGCAGCGGTACGGCATGTCGAGCAGGGATTCCGACCTTCTTTACCAGTTGATGATGAGCGTGGAGGGCTGCGAATCCTGCTTCGTGGTGAAGCAGGAGGCGGAAAACCAGTGCACCGTGGGATTCAGGTCCCGGGAGAAGGTGAACGTCGCCCAGATCGCCGCCCGCTTCGGGGGAGGGGGCCATAGGCTCGCCTCGGGGCTTTCCATGCAAGGCAGCGTGGACCATGTGCTATCTACCCTCATAGAAGCCTTCGGCGCCGTCTTCGGCTGAGAAAAACCCCTCCTAATCCCAGGGCAACGGCAACAAGCGGCAACAGGCGACATCGGATCCCCGGCGGATCGCCTCAAAACAAATATCGCACAACCTTAGTTCCCGCATTTCCCGCCCTTCTTGGCTGAAAAAGCGCCTTTCCCTTCGCCATGCCGGTATCCCCGTTTTCCTGGCATGCTACTTGCTGGCATCTATCCGGAGGCTGGAAAATGGCAGAGCTGGAGGCGCAGGGGCTTTCGCCTTTCCTGGAGGAGATGAGCGCCCGGGAGTCCGCTACCTTCCACCAGGTGACGAGGAAGGTGTTCGGAAACCCTGTCCGCTATGGCTTCGAGTCCGTTGACGAGGCGGCGGAAGCCTTCCTGGCATATAAGCGGCGTCTTCGAAGCATAATAGTGAAGAGCGAAACCCTAGGCCCGAAGAAGGAAGCCTATCTCGAATCCTGCCTCCGCTACCTGGCAAGGACGGTGCGCCGGGACAGGCATAGGCGGGATTTCTTCAATGAAGTGATCCAGGCCTCGGGAGACCTTCTTCCCTCCTCCTGCTCCGAACCTTCCCCCAGCTGGGAAGCGGCCCAGGACGGGGAAGCCTCCATGGGCTGTACGGAATCCTGGACCCTCCGTTCCAAGGCGATCCTCGGGACCATGAAGGCGGCGGACAAGCGGCTGCTTTTCCTTGCGGTCAAGTGCGCCTGGGAAATAGACGACGACTTGGCTGGAAAGATTGCCTCCAGGCTCTCGGTGCCGATCCCCTGGTTCGCCATGGTTATCCACGCCGCCCGGCTTTCCTTGGAAAGCTCGGCCGCCAGGACGCGGGAGAGGGTGGAGCGGAGGAACGCCGCATGGCTGCGCCTTCAAATGGCGGAAAGCATGTTGAAGTCCCTAGGCGCGAAACCCGAGGCGCGCCATAGGCTGGAATGCCGTGCGACGCAGTGCAGGAAGAATTACCAGCGGGCCTTGGAGGACCGATCGGGCAGCCGCCTTTTGGTATCGAACCGAACCATAGCCTCTGTGCTCCAGGTACCCAAGGGAACGGTGGATTCGGGACTCTACTACCTCAAGAACCACAGCCCCGAAGGATGTCCTGGCTTGCGGGAAGGGAAGGCTCCCGGTATCCTTGGAGGATGAAAATCCTCGCCGCGACCTTCAACCCACACAAGATCCAGGAACTGAAAGCCCTGTTCCCGGCCCATGAGATCCTTTCCCCATCCGAGCTCGGAATAGCACAGCTCGACATAGAGGAGGACGGGGACAGCTATTTCGCCAACGCCATGATCAAGGCGAAGGTCCTCTGGGAGATAGCCCGCATCCCCACCTTGGCCGACGACTCGGGCCTTTCGGTCAAGGCTCTCGGCGGAGCTCCGGGAATCCATTCCGCCCGGTACGGATCCAATGGGGGAGGGCAGGGACTATCCCAAAAGGAGAAGAACGAAAGGCTGCTGGGGGAGATGAGGGGGGTCGAAAACCGGGAATGCGCCTTTTTCTGCTGCCTCGTCCTCGTCACCGGCGACGATTCCTTCGTATCGGTCCAGGAGACCTGCCCGGGGCTCTTGGCGGAGAAAGCCCAGGGAGAGGGAGGCTTCGGCTACGATCCCTTGGTCTATCTGCCGGAGCTGGATGCCACCGTAGCCCAGTTGCCGCCGGAGCTGAAGAACCGAGTCTCCCACCGCGGCAAGGCCGCCCGGCTCCTGGACGGCATCCTCTCGAACATTTTTGGGGGATAAAAAAGACCTCCCAGGCCAAGCCCGGAGGTCTTTTTCGAACCGAGGTCCTCGGTCCGCGGTTATTTGTTTTCCGCGGACTTGATCCCGTATTTGCGGTTGAAACGCTCGATTCGTCCCGCGGTGTCCACGAGCTTCTGTTTTCCGGTAAAGAAGGGATGGCAGGCGGAACAAATTTCCACCTGGAGATTCTTTACCGTCGAACGGGTCTCGATGACATTGCCGCAGGCGCAGGTGACGGTGGTGTGCTCGTACTTGGGATGGATTCCCTCTTTCATTTCCTTCCTCCACTGCGCCGTCCGGTCCCCTTCGGGAACCTATGCCTGAAAACCGGCCTTGCGACGGCTACTTGCTATAAACTCGCGGGAGTATACCCCGAAACCCGCGACCTCGTCTATCAGTCTCCCTGGGAATACGCTGGATTGCTCATGGACTTCAGGAAGGCCTCGTTGCTCTTGGTCTTGAGCATCCTGTCTATGAGCAGCTCGATGATGTCCGAATCGTCCATGGGGTTGATGACCTTGCGCAGGACCCAGATCTTCTGGAGCTCTTCGTCGGTGAGGAGGATTTCCTCCTTCCTGGTGCCCGACTTCTTTATGTTGATGGCGGGGAAGAGCCGTTTGTCCGAAAGCCTGCGGTCGAGGTTGATCTCCATGTTGCCCGTGCCCTTGAACTCTTCGAAGATCACTTCGTCCATCCTGGATCCGGTGTCGATGAGGGCCGTGGCTATGATGGTGAGGCTTCCGCCCTGCTCGATGTTCCTCGCCGCCCCGAAAAATCTCTTTGGCTTGTGGAGGGCGTTGGAATCCACGCCTCCGGAGAGGATCTTGCCCGAGGTGGGCACCGTCTGGTTGTAGGCCCTGGCGAGGCGGGTGATGGAGTCGAGTAGGATGACGACATCCCTTCCGTGCTCGACGAGTCGCTTTGCCTTCTCAAGCACCATCTCGGCCACTTGGACGTGCCTGGTGGCCTGTTCGTCGAAGGTGGAGGATATGACTTCCGCCTGGACCGACCTCTCCATGTCCGTCACTTCCTCGGGGCGTTCGTCGATGAGGAGGACGATGAGGTATACCTCAGGATGGTTGGTGGTTATGGCGTTGGCGATCTTCTGCAGGAGGATGGTCTTTCCGGTCTTGGGCGGGGAGACTATGAGGGAGCGCTGGCCCTTGCCGATGGGGCAGAAGAGATTGATGATCCTCGTGGAAATCTCCTCCGTGGTAGTCTCGAGGTCGAGCTTCCTGTTGGGGTACAAGGGGGTGAGGTTCTCGAAGGGAATCCTGTTCTGGGCCACCGCCGGCTCGTCGAAATTGACAAGTTCGATGCGGAGCATGGCGAAGAACCGCTCTCCCTCCTTGGGGCTCCGGATCTGGCCGTAGACCGTGTCGCCGGTCTTAAGGTTGAAAAGCCTGATCTGGGAGGGGGAGATGTAGATGTCGTCGGTGCCGGACAGGTAGGAGTTCTGGGGGGAGCGGAGGAAACCGTAGCCGTCGGGCAGGATTTCAAGGGAGCCGTAGGCATAGATGATACCGCCCCGTTCCGTATGGGACTTGAGGGTGTAGAAGATCAGCTCCTGCTTGCGCAAGGCTATGAGCTCCTCATGCCCTATCCCGTATTTGGCGCCAAGGTCGCGGAGTTCCTTGATCCCCATTTTCGACAAGTCGTTGATGAGGAGCCTAGCCCTGGAGTCCCCATGTTACGATTTTCCGTTTTCATGGGGTCTTTCATTGACCAGGCGCTCGAAGCTTTCCTGCTTTTTCATCATGCCCGAACGGGTTTCCCGTTCAAGGGCGTTGGCCGCCGCCACATCCAGGCTCGCGCGCACCAGGCCGGAACTCTGCTCCCCTTCCCCGGGAAGGCGGGCGGAGCCGTTCCGGCTTTCCTCCTGCTCTTCGGAGCCTAAGCCCGACAGTTCCTGCTCCCCCGGTTCATGTCTGCCCAGGGGTTTTCGCTTCAGCTTGATCTTCTTCGCTCCCTTCGCTCCCGGAGACTTGTCGTCCTCCGCGGAGTTTTCGAATGGACGCGGCTCTTGAAATTGGGGTTCTCCCTCAGCCATTGCTGCTCCCTGGTCCATGGAATCATTTTTTTTTCGAGCGACGATGCGGCTCTTTCGAATTACAGCCATTCGATTCTCCATACTAAGGCTGATGCGCCGAGTATTTTCACTCTTTGACGGATGATGTATTCATCGTAATCTTTATATGTCAACGGATTCATGTAGCCACGAGAAACCACGAACAGGTCAGCCCGGTTATATCCAGCCAGGAGATCTTTTTTTCTCGAGGGCGTCGTGCATACCCTCAAGGCTCAATAATAGTACCGTCCTTGCGGTATGTCAATCGCCGATTCCCGGCATTCGCACAAGGCCCTCGAAACGGGCCGAATCGGAGACGATGAGCGAGTTCGTCTCGATGGAGCATGAAGATGCCGAACGTGCCTTCAGCTCCACGAAGCCCCGGGCCTTGGCTTCGCCCTCGAAGGCTCCAAACACCGTCAGGTTTTTCGCGAATACCTTCGCATGGTCGAGCCGCCCCTTGGGTCCGACGGTCACGTGGCTTGAACACCGCAGGGAGCCGGAGAACCTTCCCTGGAGCAGGATGCTCTCCCGGGAAGACAGCTCGCCGGAGAAACGGGCCTGCTCGCCTATCTCCGAAACATGCAGAAGAGGGGTCTTGAAGGCGGATCGCTTCATGATTGGCTCGGAAATAAAAATACCCGCGGCGCGCGCGGGTATTCCTTAGGTCTCATGACTTCTTGAAGGTTCTCGAGATGATGGAGGGATCCATCTCCCAGGCCGCCTTCTTAAGCTCTCGGCCCGGCCTGAATCCCGCGACGCCGTGATCTTGCACGGACACGATTTCTCCAGTCTTGGGATTCCGGGCTTTGGTCCGGCCTTTCCTGAGCTTTACCTCGAAGGTGCCGAAACCCCGCAGTTCCACAGTCTTTCCGCTCAGGATAGCTCCCTTGATTTCGGAAAACAAACCGTCGATCAGTTCGTGTATCTCTTTTCTCGTCGTCCTGCTTGAGGGAGAGAGGGTGGAATACAGCGCATCGATCAATTCGGCCTTGGTTAATTTTTCAGCCATATCGCTTTATCTCCCATTATCCAGAATGCCGGCGTCATTGAATCCGGCGAAGATCGAAATCTAATATCCGGGGGGAACGGCGTTAGGCGCCGAGTCGATTGACCAGCTTCTGCATCCTGGACTTCTTGCGCGCCGCTGCATTCTTCTTGACGATCCCCTTGCGGGCGGCGGTGTCTATGCGTTTGATCATGTCCGCGAGAGCGAGCTTGGCGGCTTCCGCGTCCTTCTTCTCCGAAGCCGCGACGATTTTCTTGGCCGAGGTGCGTATGGCGCTTTTCGCGCCCTTGTTCCTTATGCGGCGCTTCTCGTCTTGTCTCATTCGCTTCTGCGCTGAAAGATTCTTCGTGCTCAAGGGGAATCCTCCCGATTAGATGTTCGATTCTGCCCGAATCGGCGTGAATTCTATGATTCGACCAGGAAAAGTAGCAGAGAGGCCTTGCGAATGTCAAGGGTGCGATTGACGGATACCGCCTATTCCGATTAAATAGGATAAAGAATTAGGTTGAACCAAGCGGGAATGGCATGAATATACTCATCGTCGCGACGCTCTTGTCGGTGTTTTCCTTGTGGGAAATATCCCTCCTCTTCTCCATGGCCCTTCGCCGGCGCGAACATACCTTGGGAAAGATCTTTCTCTACGAAAGCCGGGCGATTTCCTCCATTTTTTCCATGTTCAGGGCATATCGGGGATTCAAGGTGCGGGTTGAGAAATCCTTCCGGGAGCCTCTTCCGGAGCGGTTCATCGTAGTGGCCAACCACCAGAGCCTCCTGGATATTCCCATCATCATGGAGAACCTTCCCAAGGGCAAGCACGCCCGCTTCGTTGCCAAGAAGGAATTGTCCTTCGGGATACCCCTCATATCCCTCCTCCTCCGTTCCGGGGGGCATTGCCTTGTGAAACGCCGGGGAGACGCCCTCCACGCCATGCGGAGCATAAGCGCCATGGCCAAGCGATGCGACAAGGAAGGCACGATACCTGTCATATTTCCCGAAGGCACCAGGTCGCGAACCGGCGATCTGGGGACCTTCCACTCCGCTGGATACAGGAAGATATTGGAGGTATCCCCTCTTCCAATCCTGGTGGTGGCCTTGGAGGGAGGATGGAGCGTGGTAACCTTGAGGGATTTCTTCTCCAACTTCGGCAAGAAACCCTATACGATCCGCTTCATCGGGCTGCTGCCCGCCCCACAGGGAAAGCGCGAAGCCTTGGCAAGCTTGGGGAAGGCTAGGGAGATGATAGCCGGCGCACTGGATTCAATGCGGGGCTGATAAAAAACCCGCCCTAGAGGGGCGGGCTTCGAACTTCATTTGAAGTCGCTCGGTCTTCGCTCGACGCGCTTGCACTTTTCGCATTCGGCGACATTCTTAACCTTGCCGCTTTCGAAAATTGTCTTCATCTTGATCTCACCGCCGCATGGACAGTAGAAATGATGGGTGCTGCTCGCGCCTCGGGCGTTCTTGGAAATCTGTGCCATGGCCTACTCCTTGCAAAGACGAGATAAGATATACGG
>JBFLXC010000115.1:0-8344 GCA_040757435.1 Spirochaetota bacterium
GAAGGCCGTGGCCCGACGCCTATTCGGAGAGGCTCCCTACTCCCTCGTCACCGCCGACATGGACAAGCCGAACCTCCGCTACGCCGTCGTGCCGACCCTCTCCCCCCTGCGAAGCCTCGAGCGGCTCGTGCGGGAAAAACCCAAGCCCCTTGTCGTCTTCGAGCGTTCCCGGGCCGGCGCGGCCCTGGTATGCGAGGAAATCGGCAGCAGGACCGGCCTGCCTGCGAAATTCTACCATGCCGGACTGAGCAGGGAGGAAAAGAGCGCCATAGAAGCATGGTTCATGGCCTCGGACGACGGAATCCTCGCGGCCACCTGCGCCTATGGGCTGGGGGTGGATAAGCGAAATATCAGGACGGTGGTGCATTACCGCTTGCCTTCCTCCGTGGAGGCCTATATCCAGGAGGCGGGGCGTGCGGGCAGGGACGGGGGGCCCGCAGAGGCGATCCTCATCGACGACAGGAGGGCCGATAGGGCGATGGAGGCGCCTCAGGAGGAGATGGATCACCGGGCCAGAAGAAGGCTGGCCTTCGACGCCTATCCCTCGTCCCCGGCATGCCGGCGAGAAACCCTGCACCGCCTCATGGGGGAGAGCTTGGAGGGCCGATGCTCAGGCTGCGACGCCTGCGAAGGCACGAGCCTCGGATACCCAGAGGGACAAGAGGAAATCCTCGAGTTTTTCCGGGCAAATCCCTACCGCTTCGACAAGGGCGGAGCGATCCGCCTCCTCTCCGGCTCGGCGGCGTGGGACGGCCGGGAACCCCCGGCTTGCGCAGCTTCGGGGATCCTCGGGGATTGGAGCTACGAAGATCTGGACGAAGCCATTTCGGCATGCCTTGTCCGCGGTGTGGTGGTACAGAGGAGCCGAGGCTTCAGGAAGGGAAGACTGGGGCTGCCGAAGAATCATTGACCTTGAAGTGTAGCATTTTCCACATTACAATGTATTAAATAGAAACAGAGGAGCGAAAACCCGATGGAGTACAGGAATCTTGATCTTTATCCCGAGTTCGGAACCCTGCGGTCCTTGCCCAGGGTTGACCTCGCCTCGGCGCTGGACGAAGAACGGATAGGAAGGTATTCGATTCCCCTTCCCGAGGGATTTTCCTTCAACTACGCGGCGTCCATGGTGGATGACGCCATCATCGGGGCGATGCAGGACCTTGCCGATGCCGCCGGCCTTGTGGACAAGTACAGGCGCCTTATCGCCGGGGAGGTGATGAACACCGGCGAGAAGAGGATGGTCCTCCATCATCTGGCCAGAGGAAGGCTCGGTCCTCCAGTCCTGGACGACAAGGGCATGGACCTGGGAGAGTTCTATGAAAGCCAGCGGCTCAAGGCGGCGGCCTTCGCCCAGGATGTCCACGCCGGCCGGATCCTCGGCTCCACGGGAAAAACCTTCACGGCGGCGGTGCAGATAGGAATAGGGGGATCCGACCTTGGACCCCGGGCCGCCTGCATAGCCCTGGAGCGTTGGGCGATGGCCCAAGGAACGCGGAAGATGAAGGCCTTCTTCATTTCCAACGTGGATCCGGACGACGCGGACTTCTGCCTGAGCGGCCTGGACCTGGAACGGAGCCTCTTCATCCTGGTTTCCAAAAGCGGAACGACCCAGGAAACCTTGGCGAACGAAACCTTGGTAAAGCTGAGGCTCGAAAAGGCCGGCCTCGATCCGTCCCGCCACATGGTGGCCGTGACCAGCAGGACCAGCCCCCTGGCCCAGAATCCGGACTACATAGCGAGCTTCTACATAGACGATTACATAGGAGGCCGCTACTCGACATCCAGCGCCGTAGGCGGCGTGGTCATGTCCCTCGCCTACGGACCGGAGACCTTCGCCCATTTCCTGGAAGGAGCCCACGCCTTCGACGCCGCCGCCCTGGAAAGGGACGTGAGAAAGAACGCCTGCCTCATGGCGGCCCTCATCGGAGCCTACGAACGCAATGTGCTGGGATTCGCAGGCACCGCCGTCCTTCCCTACTGCGAAGCCCTGTCGCGCTTCCCCGCCCACCTTCAGCAGCTGGACATGGAGTCGAACGGCAAGTCGGTCAACCGCTTCGGCGAAGCCCTGGGTTATTCCACCGGTCCCCTGGTGTTCGGGGAACCCGGCACCAACGGCCAGCATTCCTTCTACCAGCTCCTCCACCAGGGCACCGACAAGGTGCCCCTGCAGTTTATCGGCTTCGCGGAGAATCAATTCTCCGAGGACGTCCTCTCCATGGGCACCTCCTCGAGGCAGAAACTCGTGGCGAACCTTCTGGCCCAGATCGTAGCCTTCGCGAGGGGGAAAAGGTCCGAGGATCCCAACAAGGCCTTCCAAGGCGGCAGGCCCTCCACCCTCCTGTTCGGCTCCAGCCTGGGGCCGAGGCAGCTGGGGGCCCTGTTCTCCCATTATGAGAACAAGATCATGTTCCAGGGATTCCTCTGGAACATCAATTCCTTCGATCAGGAGGGTGTGCAGCTGGGCAAGGTCCTCGCCAACAAGGCCCTCTCCATCATGCAGGGCGAAAAGTCAGACGACGCCGCCCTGAAGGCCTACGCCAAGGCGGCGGGTTTCCTGGAATGAGCGCCTCGCCCCCCCTGGCGGATTCGGAAGCCCCGCTCCTGGCGTTCACCGGGGGAGGAACGGGAGGACACATCTATCCGGGCCTGGCGGTGATCCAGTCCTTGAGGGCCAGGGGTTTTCGCGGCCGTATCGCCTGGATAGGCTCGAAAAAGCCGCTGGACCGGGCGATCGTGGAGGCGGAGGGGATAGAGTACTTCGCCGTGCCTTCGGGAAAGCTGCGCCGCTCCTTCTCCTTGGAAAACCTTTCCGACTTGGCAAAGGTAGCCGCCGGCTACGCCGCCTCCCGGGCCATCCTAAGGAAGCTGAAGCCCGCCTTATTGTTCTCGAAGGGCGGCTACGTCTCCGTCCCCCCCTGCTGGGCCGCCAAGAGCCTGGGGATCCCCTACTTCACCCACGAATCGGACGCGAGCCCCGGCCTTGCGACGAAGCTGAACTCCCCGGGAGCAGAAGCCATCCTCGCCGCCTGGCCGAGGACAATCCAGCGCTTCGCCCCGGCATTGAAAGACAAGGTCAGGATCGTAGGCAATCCCGTGCGCCCCGCCCTCTTCGCGGGGAGCGCCGAGCGGGGACGAGGCTTCCTGGGAGCGCCCGATGGCTTGCCAATAGTGAGCTTTCTGGGAGGAAGCCAGGGTTCCAAGCAGATCAACGACCTGGTTTCTGCCCTCCTGCCGCGGCTGGCCGGCAAGGCCTTCGTCTTCCACCAGGCGGGCAAGGAGCTTTTCGAATCCGGAGGGTTCCGCCCCGTGCCGGGAGCCTATCTTCCGCTTCCCTACGTTGGGAACGAGATGGCGGACATCCTGGCGGCCACCCGCGTGGTGGTGGGCAGGTCAGGCGCCGGCACCCTGTGGGAGTCCCTTTCCCTGGGGATCCCCATGGTGCTCGTGCCCTTGTCGGGCACAGGGACCCGGGGCGACCAGGTGGACAACGCAGCCTTGGCCCAGGAGGCCAAGGCTGCCAAAAGCCTTGTGGGAAGCGAGGCGAGCCCAGAGAACGTGCTCAAGGCCTTGGCCGGCTACCTGGACTCGCAGGCCGCCTACGAGGAAGCCCGGGAAGCCTGCCTGAGGCTTGCGAAGGTAGACGCCGGCGCCGGCCGGCTCGAACATTCTTCTGACTATATCGCCAGCATGATACTGGAATTCATAGAAGGACGAAGGGGAGGAAAACAGTGAGTGTCATAGATTGGGTTTTCGCCGGAGTGGTCATCCTGCTCACGGCCAGATGCTTTGTCCGGGGCTTCGTCCAGGAAATGCTGTCGGTGGCTTCCTATGCCGTTGGCCTGATTTCCGGCCTGGTCTTCGCCAATTCCCTGGTGGATCTGGCGACGAAGAGGCTGGGAACCTTCGACCTGCCCTCCACGGTCCTCTATGTCATCGCCTTCATCGTCTGCTTCCTCCTAGGCTTCCTGGCCATGAAGCTCATCGAGAAACTCATCCGCGAAGGGCTTGAGGCCGCGCGCCTTGAGATATTCGACAAGCTCCTCGGCTTGGCCCTTGGAGCGGCGGAGGGTTTGGCGGTGGTCGCCCTGGCCTTGATAGTTCTGGACATCCAGCCCTTCTTCGACGCCTCCAAGCTCCTGTCGGACTCGCTTTTCGGCAGCACCATCCTGCCCCTGGTGGGGCCTGCCATAAACCAGGCCATGAAACCCGCCCTTGAGGGAGGGAGTCTCAACCTGGACCTCAAGGGAATCCTCAAGGGAAAAGGCAAGTAGCCATGTTCGAGAACCTCCTCTCCCAGGACCAGGTGAAGGCTGCCCTGGCCCGGGACATCCAAGGCGGAAGCCTGCCCCCTTCCCTCCTGTTCTCCGGACCTTCGGCCTCGGGGAAGACCACCGCCGCCCTGGAGCTCGCCCGCGTCCTGTCCTGCTCGCGGGACGCTTCCTGGAACTGCCCCTGCCCGGATTGTTCCCGCCACCGCTTCCTGGTCCATCCCGACCTCCTCCTCCTGGGAAAGCGGAGCCTTCCTGAGGAAATCATCGTCGCCCGTGAATTCCTCCAGCGCGCTCCAGGCCAAGGCTCAAGCTACTTTTTCATCCGCTCCGCAAGAAAGCTCCTTGCCCGTTTCAATCCCATCCTCTGGGAAGGCGAGGAATCCAAGATCTCCAAAGCCTCTTCCCTCATCCAGGGCCTTGAGGAGGACCTGGACCGTTTCCAGGAGAGCCAGGACCAGAAGCTGGCGGACAGCATAGTTACCGATGCGATGAGCCTCGAGGCCTTCGTGCCCGACCAGCCTCCTGTATTCATGATCCGCAACCTCGGCGCCTGGGCGAGGCTTTCCCCGCTGGGCAAGCGCAAGACCATCATCATAGAGAACGCCGAGAGGATGCAGGACGGCTCCAGGAACGCCCTCCTGAAAATACTGGAGGAGCCCCCGGAGACGGTGCGGTTTGTCCTCATCACCTCCCGCAGGGCCTCCATGATGGCCACCATCGTGTCCCGCTCCCGGATGTACGCTTTCTCGCCCCGGGACGAGGAGGCCGCGAAAGCCATAGCCCGGAGGGTCTTCAAGACCGACGAGCCCGTGCGGGACCTCCAGGCCTTCTTCGAGTCGCGGACGAACTTTCCCCCCGCCGCCGCCCGGAAGGAAGCCGAATCCTTCGTGGGCATCCTCCTGGCCCAGAGGAATTCCCTGGGTAAAGAGCCTCCCCTGGGAAACTTCGCCAACGGTTTGGCAAGGAAGGCGGAGGACGGGGGGCTCGCCATGCGCGAATGCCTGGACGCCCTCGCCAAGGCCACAGGGGGCTTTGGCATGAAGGACAAGAAGTTCTCGGGCTCCTTCCCCAAATTCCTCAGGGCCATCCTGGGGGTCTTCGACGACATGCTGAAGGAGAGCAGGGACGACCCGGCCACCGTTGCCCTGGTTGACCGATGGACCAGGCTCCTCAGGACTGCCGCTGTGCATTACCAGTCCTTGAACCGCAGCCCAGAGCTTCTCGTGGAAATACTCGCCGCCTCCTTCGGGGAATCCGAATGAAACCGGCATTCCTGGAAAGGGCCCTCTCCCGGGCGGAAAAGCTCACCAACGAGCAGCTGCGGGGCATCCTGGGCGAAGTGGTCGCCACCAACGACATGCTGGAGGCCGCTCTCCAGTCCATGTTCGACGGGATCGTGGTGTGCAACCTCCGCCACGAGCCCATATTCGCCAACAAGTCCGCGGAGCGCATCCTCAGGATGGCTCCGGGATACGGGGCGAGCCCGCTGTGGATATACCTTCCGGACGAGGAACTCAAGGACTTCTTCTACAAGGCCCTGCTGGCGGAGGAAACCATCCTGGGCAAGGAATTCGCCCTCCAAGGCTCGGGCGGCACGAAGATAGTGGCCATAAGCCTGACCGCCCTCCTGGGCGAGGCAGGGATCTCCGGCACCATCGTCCATATCGAAGACATCACCGACAAGAGGAAAAAGGAAACCCAGCTGCGCCGCGCGGAAAGCCTCGCGGCCCTGACGACCCTGGCGGCGGGTGTGGCCCACGAGATCAACAATCCCCTGGGATCCATATCCATCCGCATCCAGCTCCTGGAGAAGATGATCCGGGGAGAATCCTCGGACAGCCCCGGCATGATCAAGCACCTCGGCGTGGTGAAGGAAGAGATCGAGAGGCTCAAGCAGATCGTGGTGGATTTCCTCTTCGCCGTGAGGCCCATGGACATCCAGCTCCTGAAGGACGATCCGCGGTCCGCGGTGGAGGAAATCGCTGAACTGGTCCAGCCCGAGGCGGAGCGCAAGGGCATAACCTTGCGCCACTACGCCGGCAAGGATATCCCCCGGATATTGATGGACAAGCGGCACCTGAAACAGGCCTTGCTCAACTTGGTGCAGAACGCCATGGCCGCCATGCCCGAAGGCGGGACCTTGGGAATTTCCACCGAATACGCCCAGGACGAAGTGAGGATCGCCGTCTCTGACACCGGCACGGGCATTCCCGAGGAACTCCTCACCAAGATCTTCGAGCCTTACTTCACCACAAAGAAGAATGGGACGGGCCTGGGCCTCACCATCACCTTCAAGATCATCAAGGAACATTCCGGGGACATCAGCCTGGAGTCCAAGGAAGGCAGGGGCTCCACCTTCACCATCCATCTCCCGGTGCCGCAAAAGGAAAAGAAATCCCTTCCCCAGTGGCAGGATTCCGCGACTCTCGCGGGTTCCCAGGCGGAGGCCTAAATGAAGTTCACCGTTCTCATAGTCGACGACGAGAGGAACATCCGGGACGGCCTCGCCGAAGCCTTCGGGATGGAAGGCTACGAGACCGTGGCTGCCTCGGACGGCCAGGAAGCCATGAAGATCCTGGACGAGCGCTACATAGACCTGGTCATAACGGACCTGAAGATGGCCAAGGTCTCGGGCACGGAGCTTCTCCAGCATGTGAAGAGACGATGGCAGAACATTCCCGTGATCATAATCACGGCCCACGGCGACATCTCGGAGGCCGTCCAAGCCATGCAGTTCGGCGCCCTGGACTTCATCACCAAGCCCCTGGACCTGGACCACCTGCTCAAGCTCACAAAGAACGCGCTGGAGTTCCGCGAGCTGTCCATCAAGAACCAGGAGCTCCGCGAGGAGATCGAGGCCCAGCAGAGGATCAGCTCCATAATCGGAAAGAGCCCGGCCATGAGGAAGATCTTCGACCTGGTGAGGAAGGTGGCGCCCACAAAGGCCAACGTCCTTGTCACCGGCGAATCCGGGGTAGGAAAGGAGCTCATCGCCGACGCCATACACAACCTCTCCCCCCGAAGGGACAAGCCCCTGATCAAGGTGCATTGCGCCGCCCTGGCGGAAAGCCTTTTGGAGAGCGAACTATTCGGCCACGAGAAGGGAGCCTTCACGGGAGCCCAGACCCGCAAGCGGGGGCGCTTCGAGCTGGCGGATTCGGGAAGCCTTTTCCTGGACGAAATCGGGGAGATCAACCAAAACGTCCAGATCAAGATCCTTCGGGTGCTGCAGGAGAAGAAGTTCGAGCGGGTGGGAGGGGAATCGACGATCGAGGTGGACGTCAGGCTCATCGCCGCCACGAACAAGGACTTGAAGCAGGAGATCGCCGAGGGAAGGTTCAGGGAGGATCTCTACTACCGGCTGAACGTGGTCAACATCGAAGTGCCGCCCTTGCGGGAACGCCGCGAGGACATTCCCCTCCTGGCAACCACCTTCCTCCAGGAGTTCTCCCAGGAAAACGGCAAGGATATCGAAGGCTTCGACCCAAGGGCGCGGCAGGCCCTCTACGCCTACGATTGGCCAGGAAATGTCCGGGAGCTGAGAAATTGCATCGAAAGCGCCGTGGTGATGGCCTCGGGAAGGTTCATCGCCGTCGAAGACCTACCGCCCGGACCCCGGTCCACCCAGGAGAAGAGGGAAATCCACATCCCCGCCCTGTCTTCCTTGGATGAGGCGGAGAAGATCCTGATAACCGAGACCTTGGCGATGACGGGGGGGAACAAGACGAAGACGGCGGAGATCCTGAAGATAGGAAGGAAGACCCTCTACCAGAAGATAGAGGAATACGGAATTGAAGGCCTGGAGAGGCAAAACAGCCAAAAACCCCAGGATGAAGGGGCCTGAGCTCCCTAGAAGATGCCCTTCCGGTAATTGGTGAGCTTGGCCTTGAGGCGGATGATCGCCTTGGTGTGGAGCTGGCTCACCCTGGACTCCGTGACCTCAAGTATGTGCCCTATCTCCCTCAAGGTGAGGTTCTCGTAATAATACAGGACAAGGACCTTTTTCTCCTTTTCCGGCAACTCGTTTATGGCCTGCTTGATCACGCGGCGGACTTCCTCCTTCTCCACCCTCG
>JBFLXC010000116.1:0-8329 GCA_040757435.1 Spirochaetota bacterium
CGCCGGCACCATCACCTACCCCGCCGAGGCCGAGGCGGCTATCGAGAAGTTCTCGGGCCTTGGCTACGACAACCTGCCCATCTGCATGGCCAAGACCCAGTATTCCCTCTCCCACGACCCGGCCCTCAAGAACAGGCCCCAGGGCTTCGCCTTCCCGGTGAAGGATCTGCGCCTCTCCGCCGGCGCCGGCTTCCTCTATCCCCTCACCGGCGAGATCAGCACCATGCCCGGCCTTCCCTCCGTCCCCGCCTTCATGGGCATGGACATCGACACCAAGACCGGCATGATCAAGGGCTTGTCCTGATTCAACGTGGGGTCAGACCCCGCGTTGATTTCCCGCGTTGACTCTATGGAAAAAGAGAAGGCTGCCCGGCAAGGGCAGCCTTTTTTCATCGACACGATCTATGTATGGATTAGAAAAAATCAGGCAAATCAGACAGGAAACCAGGATATGCGGGATCGACAGGTCAATCCGCGGGGTCTGACCCCATTCGTGAACCTGGTGGGGAACAGACCAGCAGTTCCAGGCTTCCGCCTTGGGAAGAAATCTCCATGCGTTCCTGGGTGGGGGGAATGAAGAGTTCTACGCTGGGCGCTAGGGCGAGGGCGCGCAAATCCCTTCCTCCCTGGACCAATCTCCCCGACCCCGACAGCACCGCCGCGGTACGGAAATGTTCCGCCGGCGCAAGGCTGCAGGAGCCATGGACCACGAGCTTGTCCATGCTGAAGTAGGATGTCTGGGATGGACCGATGAGGGAGGCGTATTCAAAGTCTGCGCCTCGGGCCAGGATGAGAGGCTTCACCTTCGCCTTGGCGAGGAGTTCCGCCTCGGAGTATCCGACATAGTCGAAGCAGTCGAACATGCGGTCGAAACCGATTCCTTGGTGGTAGACTTCGTCGGGGTAAGGCCTGCCGTCCGGCCCATTCTTGCGTTCCACCCTAAGGGTGATGTCAGTGGGCTCCTGGATCTCGGCGATAAGGCAGCCCGAGCCGATGGCATGGGGCATGCCCGAGTCGATGAAGAATACATCTCCGGGCCTAACGGGGATCCTGTGGAGCCAGGAAACCAGGCCCCCTATGTCCTGGTCGTCCGCCAGGCGCCTCCAGAGCTCCTTGGTGATGCCAGGCTTGAAACCCATGAGGATGTAGGGAGTTTCACCGTCCACTTCCCTAGTGCCGATCACGTACCAGGCTTCGGTTTTTCCGTATTCCGAACCGAAGAAGCGCTTGGCCTTCTCCCGGTCCGGATGGGTTTGGATGTTGAGCCGGGCGTCGGAATCGATGATCTTGGTGAGGAAACCGAGGTTTTCCCCGAAGGCGCGGTAATGGCCGGCTCCAAGGCGCTCCGCGGGGGACTGGCCGATGTATTCCCGGAGGCTGAGCCCGTCGGCCTCTCCTCCGACGATAAAGCTCAGGCCGGCTTGGGGATCGGGATCGTAGCGCGAGGTGATGGTGGAGGCTATCCAGGATTCGGGCATGTAGCCGTCCCGGGGTGGCGAAACGCCCTGCCACTCGTCCAGGAGCCTGCCTCCCGTATAGGTCCTGACCACCCTGGTGCGTTCCAACGCCTGTACTGAAGAATATGCCGCCATCCCTATCCTCACATGAACTGGGGGGCTATGAGCCGGGGCAGGAACAACACCACATCGGGCACCAGGCAGAGGAGGACTAGGATTCCCAGCATGGGAATCAAGATGATGCCTACGTCCTTGAGAACCTTGGGAACCGACTGCTCCCCTATGCGCGACGCGATGAGGAGGCACATCCCATAGGGAGGGGTGACGAGGCCGAAGGCGAGCGTGACTACGCCAATCAAGGAGAAATGGATGGGATGGATGCCCGCCACCTGGGCGATGGGATAGAGGATGGATCCCATGATGATGATGGCGGGGATCGCGTCAATGAACATGCCCACGATGAGGAACACCGCGACGATGACGAAGATGATGCCCGTGGGGCCTAGATTCCAGCTGTTTATCAGGGCGACCAATGCCTGGGGAACCTGATGGTAGGCCAGGAGCCAGCTGAAGGCCGAGGCGGTGCCCACGCAGAAGAGGGATACGCCCACAAGGCGCGCGGTATCGCTGAGCACATGGAGGAATTTCTTCAGGGTGAGGGTTTTGTTGAGGAACCCGATGAGCAGGGAATAAAGGACCGCGATGGCCGAGGCTTCCGTGGGGGTGAAGATGCCGAAGGTTATGCCTACGAGGATGACGAGGGGGCTGATGAGGCCGGGGGCCGCCTCTGCCAGGGCTTTGAGAAAACCCTTGAATCCCGCCTTCTCATAGATGGGGTATTTGTATTTCTTCGCATAGACATAGACCGTTGCCATCTGGGAGAGGCCGATTAGGATGCCCGGGATGATGCCAGCCAGGAAGAGCGATCCCACGGAAATCGACATTGTTCCGCCCCAGATGAGCATGAGGATGCTGGGAGGGATGATGACGCCCATGACCGCCGATGTGGCAGTGATGGCGATGGTGAAGTTCCTGTCATAGCCCTGCTTCAGCATGGCCGGAATGATGATCTTGCCTATCCCGGCCGCGTCGGCGGTGGAGGAACCGGAGACGCCGGCGAAGAGCATGGAAACCATGACATTGATATGCCCGAGCCCTCCGGGCAGGTGGCCCACCGAGGCGGTGGCCAACTTTATCAGCTTTTCGGTTATGCCGGTTTCATTCATAAGGTTGGCGGCGAGAAGGAAGAAGGGCACGGAGAGCAAAAGGAAGGAGTTGTAGGAGATGTAGGAGCGGTCGATGATGGCGAACAAGGAGACATGGTCCGTGAAGAGGATCACGGGCACGCAGGCTAGCCCGAGGGCCACCGCCACGGGAACGCGCAGGAAGACCAGGGCGAGAAAAAGCCCAAACATGATAAGGGCGATGAAGACAGGATCCATTATTTCACCCCCTTGGCGATACGCTTGGCGAGCTGCTCAACGTAGAACACAGTGCTCAAGGCGCCGAAGATCGGAATGGCGATGCCAACCCACAACATCGAAATCTGGGCTATGTCCGAAACGTCGTACAACAGGACGGCGGCGTATTTATAACCTCGGATCAGGAAGATGAGGGTAAAGCTCAGGTTCAACCCCAGGATGAGAAGATCCCAGGCAAGGGCGAGGGCCTTGGACTTGGTCGAAGAAACCATGTCCAGGACAAAGTGGGTTTCTTCCTTCACGCCGATTGCGGCGCCGAGGAAAATGACCCAGACCAGCAGGAAACGAGATATCTCCTCGGTCCAGAGGATGCGGGGCAGGAAGGGAACCCAGCGGGAAATTATTTGGTAGCTCACCATGAGCAACAGGGCTCCAAGGAGGATCGCCTGGAAGGTCACGAGGAATTTGTGCGCCATTCCCAGGATCTTGGATAACAGCTTCATTTGGATCTCCAATTTGTGCGAGAAAGGGGCCCCCGGCGGGAAAGCGCTGCGTAGCGCTCAGCCAAGGGCCCCTCCTTTCAAAGTGCTCTAAAGACTCGCTTCAGGCAGGCCTGGGGGGTGAACCCCAGGGCCGGATCCAGATTATTTTATCTCCTGGATCTTCACGTAGAGGTCGTAGTAGCCGGCGTCCTTGACAAACTTCACCAATTCCGGGGTGGCAAGCTCGCGGAACTTCGCCTTGTCGGCCTCGGGGAATTTGATGTGTACGGTGAGACCCTTGTCCACCAGAGCCTTGAGCTCCCGGTCGGCCATGTTGATCTCGAACTGGCTGCCGTATTCGCCCGCTTCCTTGCCGGCCTTGAGGATGGCGGCCTGGACCTTGGGAGAGAACTGCTTCCATGCCTTTTCGGAGATGAAGAGAGGCCGGACGGTGATGGAGTGCTCGTTCTCGATGTAGTATTTGGCAACTTCGAAGAACCTCATCTGGGCGTAGCCTACCTTCTCGTTCTCCAGGCCCTGGATAACGTTGGTCTGGATGGCGGAGTAGACCTCATCGTAGGCTATGACCGAGGGAACGGCGCCGACCGCGGTGAATACCTTGGCCCAGATTGGGGCGCCCTGGACGCGGAGCCTGAAGCCCTTGAGCTCCTGCATGTTCCTGATGGGGTAATTGGAAATCATGGAGCGGGAGGCGCCGCCGGCGTAGCCGATGGGGCGGATGTTGGCGCGCTTGACGATCTCGGCCTCGAGCCCCTTGAAAAGGTCACTGTCCAAAACCTTGTTCCTGTGGGCCAGGTCCCGGAATAGGAGGGGCATGTCGACGATGGCGATGTTGGGGACGCGCTGGGCGAGGTGTCCCGGAGAGATGATGGCCAAGTCCACCGACTCTCCCTGGCTCATGAACCGCATATAGTCCGATTCGATGCCCAAGGCCTTGTTGAGGCTGTACTTGAGCTCTATCTTCACCTCGTCCTGGTACTTGTTCACCAGTTCCTCGAACTTGATGTAGGTCTGGGTGAAGGGATGGTCAGTGTCGAACATCGAGGCGGCGGAGAGAACGACGGTCTTCTTCTGAGCCGCCGCGCCGAATACGGCCGCCATGGCCAGGATGGACAGGGCGAGGATCGACAGGGTCTTGCGTGCATTAAATGACATATGCAAACCTCCTTGCAATGATATTGCATAGTAGGAGGCGAAATGAAATTTTGTCAACAAAAACTTTAAAAAAACGGTAGATGTTTACCTTTTAGTCCAAAAACCTTTTTAAAAACGAAGAATATATATTAGTTGCACATAAAAATTAGCATAGCAATATAGTATTTATTGCTATGCTTGTATCGATGTGAATTCTATTGCTATATTAAAATCCCTCTGCTACACTCCCAATGTCATATTCCGAGGAGTTCAACTGTGTCCATGGAGCGGGACAAGCCACGCTACCGCCTCATCTTCGAATCCCTACGGGAGGAGATTCTCTCGGGGAGCTTGTCCGTGGGAGCCCGGGTGCCAACGGAGATGGAGCTCATGGCCGCCTACTCCACAAGCAGGATAACAGCCTCCCGGGCGATGAAGGAGTTGGCCGACCTCGGCTACGTGACCCGGGTCAAGGCCAAAGGCTCATTCGTCGCTCCCCGCGCCCAATGGAGGGATGGCTCCAATTCGCCGGGACCTGCGGGAAGAAAAAAGACAATCGCCTTCATCATTCCCGCTCCCGCAGGCAAGATATCCATCGAAATGGAAGTCCTGCACGGCGCGGAAGTGGCCTGCGCGGAGAAGGGCTACAGCCTTTCGGTGCGCAGCCTGGACAAGAACCGCCTGGACAACCAAGCCCAGAGGGAGTTGGAGCGGGCCTTGGCGGACGATCTCGCCTCCCAGGGGGTGGCGGGAGCGATCATCTATCCACAATCAACCTTCGACAGCCCCGAAATGTACAATCGCATGGTCAGGCACTCCTTTCCCTATGTACTCCTGGACCGGAAGGTCTTCGGCGTGGAGGGCTCCATGGTCTCCTGCGACAACAGGGGCTCCTTTAGGGAGATCATCCAGTATCTTACCGACCAGGGGCATGAGCGGATCGCCTTCGTCTCAGGCAACACCTATGAATCCTCAAGCCGCGCCGAGCGCTTCGAAGGCTATCTGAAGGCCATGAATGACAATAGGCTCGAAGTCCTGGACGAACTCATCGTCCACAACCTTTTTCCCACCAACTATCGGAACACGTATTACGCCGGCCTGGACGACCGGGACCAGACATTGCGCGAGTCGATCAGGGACATGCTCCGGCGTTTCTTCGCGATGCCATCGCCTCCCACGGCGATATCCACCTCCAACGATTACATAGCCTTGAGCATCCTCTCCGAGGCGGCGGACCTGGGCTACAGGGTTCCCGAGGATTTTTCCCTCACCGGTTTCGATGGCCTTTCGATATGCGCCTTTTTCCGTCCCCGGCTCACTACCGTCCAGCAGGATTTCGCAGCCATCGGGCAGGGAACCGTGGAAGCCTTGGACGCGAAAATCAAGGATCCCCAGAGGAAAATCGAAGAGCTTCGCATACCCGCATCCCTCCAGATCGGCGAGACCGTCCAGTCAATCCGCGGGGTCTGACCCCATGAGTTGAATGGCGTTGCGCCAACGGCGAACCTGGGTTATACTTCATTGCGTGCCATCTTATCATCAACTGATATCCAAGTTTGGCACACAAGGGGGGCCGCGGTGATCAAATACCTGAAAACCCTGGACGAAAAATGCGTAGGCTGCCTGGCCTGCGTCTCGGTCTGCTCAAAGCTCTACTTCAAGGAAGACAACCCCGCGAAATCACGGATCGTGGTCAACGACATGGCCAGGGGCTCCTTCCACCTTGTGGCCTGCGACCAGGAATGCATGGCTTGCGTGCGGGAATGCCCCACCCGGGCGGTGGAGCGGAACAAGGCGGGGGTCATCGTCATAGACGCCAAGAAATGCGTGGGCTGCCTTGCCTGCGTGGCAGCCTGCCCCATAGGCGCCATGCGCTGGTATCCCCAGATGAAGGTCCCCTTCAAGTGCGTGTCCTGCGGGGCCTGCGCCAAGGCCTGCCCCAAGCAGGCCCTTGAGATCGCGACGAAAGAGGAGGCCGGAGCATGAAGGAATCCACATTGTCCAAGAACGACTTGCGGCTCCTCGCGGAATGGAAATACGAAAGGAAACCCTTGCACCGGGGCTACGCCATGCGCAGCCTGGCGGTGGACCTGGGCCGGATAGGGGAAGGCAAGGAAGGGTGGATCGCGGAAAAACCCGTCAGCCAGGACATGAAAAGGCGCTTCGTGGGCGGCAAGGGCTTCGGCCTCAAGCTCCTCTGGGACGCCACGAGCCCGGCTACCAAATGGGATGATCCCGAGAATGAAATCGTCATAGCGATGGGACCCTTGTGCGGCAACACCAACTACGCGGGAAGCGGCAAGAGCCTCGTGGTGAGCCTTTCGCCCATGACAGGGGTGCCCATAGACTCCAACGTCGGGGGCTATTTCGGCCCCTTCCTCAAGTTCTCAGGCTTCGACGCCCTGGAGCTGGGCGGCAAGTCGCCCCAGGACATCATCATCTTCATAGACGGTGACCAGGGCCTGGTCCAGGCATACGCCTCGCCGGAGGGGCTTGAGTCCGACACCCACATCCTGGCCGAGAAGCTCACCCACGCCTTCGCCGCCACCCAATCCGAGGCGGACCTGGCCTCCGTCTCCGTGGTTTCCGCGGGCAGGGGGGCGGAGAACTCCTGGCTCGGCCTCCTCAACTTCTCCCTCTACGACAGGCGGAGGGGCGGCTGCAGGGTCAAGCAGGCGGGCAGGGGAGGCATCGGCACGGTGTTCAGGAACAAGGGTGTGAAGGCCCTGGTGGCCAAGTACTCGAACCTCTCCCAGGACGACAACCGCGCGGCCGACCCGGCGGCGGTCCAGAGGCTGGGCTTGAAGCTCCACCGGGAGATCATCCAGCTGGACGACAAGCAGTGCAAGATGAGGAAGACAGGCACCGCCCACCTCATGGAAGTGATGAACGACTACGATCTCCTGCCCGTGCAGAACCATAGGTACGGCCAGGATCCCCAGGGCCCGGCCTTGGCCTCCTGGGTTTGGGAGAAGCTCTTCTCCCAGGGCCTGCCCGACGGCTGCTGGTACGGCTGCACCCTGGCCTGCGCCCACGCCGTGGACAAGTTCGAGCTTTCCACGGGACCTTACAAGGGCCAGAAAGTCTGCGTCGACGGCCCCGAATACGAGACCGCCGCGGGAGTCGGCTCCAACCTGGCGATCTGGGACCCCGCGGGCATCCTGGAGATCAACTTCTATTGCGACACCTACGGAGTGGACACGATAAGCTTCGGCACCATCGTCAGCTTCCTCATGGAATGCTGGGAGATAGGGGTGCTGGATGCCTCCCGCACCGGAGGCTTGAGCCTGGAATGGGGAAACTGGAAGAACGCCTGCGAGATCCTGCACCAGATGGCGGAGGGCCGGGGCTTCGGACTCCTGGCGGGGAAGGGCAGCAAGTACCTCGCCGAGCACTTCGTCCGGAATTTCGGAGCCGACCCCCAGCTCATGAAGGACATAGCCCTCCACGGAAAGGGGTTGGAGCAGAGCCAGTACATATCCAAGGAGTCCCTGGCCCAGCAGGGGGGCTACTACCTGACCAACAAAGGCCCCCAGCACGACGAAGCCTGGCTCATCTTCATGGACATGGTGAACAACCGCCTCCCCACCTTCGAGAAAAAAGCCGAGGCCCTGCACTATTTCCCCATCTTCCGCACCTGGTTCGGCCTCCAGGGCCTGTGCAAGCTTCCCTGGAACGACATAGAGCCCGAGGACAACGCCAAGTGGCAGGAGCCCAACAAGGTGCCCGAGCATGTCTCCAACTACCGGGAGCTCTACACCGCCGTCACCGGCGAGCCCCTCACCACCGAGGATCTGATCCGACAGTCCGAGAG